>DATJNL010000118.1:0-10821 GCA_035508175.1 Myxococcales bacterium | reverse complement strand
CGTCGTCCTTGCGCTCGCCGTCCGACAGCTCGCCGTAGCCCTTGAGGAGCTCGTCGCCCATCTTCGCGGCCAGCTTCTCGTCGGCGGGCTCGTCGGCCTTGCGCAGGTCTTCCATCTGCTTGTAGCGGGCGTAGTAGACCTTGCCGCGCGAGAGATCCTTGCCGTAGACCTTCGCGTAGACGTCGAAGGCCTTGGCGGCGTTCTTCCAGTCCTTCTGCTTCTCGTAGATGAGGCCGATGTTGAACTGGATCTCGGGCACGTCCTTCCGGTCCTTGTAGACCTTGATGTACTTCTCGTAGAGCGCGATGGCCTTGTCGAACCGGCCGAGGCCCTCGTTCCAGAGCGCCGCGTCGAAGAGGCTGTCCGCCGACTTCTTGTCGTTCGGGTACTTGGTCACGTACTGCTCGTAGAGCGAGGCGGCCTTCTCGAAGTCCGCGGTGAACTCGTAGTCGCGCGCCAGCTGGTAGAGCGCCTGCTGGGCGAGATCGCCTTGCGGATACTCGCGGAGGATCTGCTCGCCCTCCTTGATGGCCAGCTCCAGCTTGTTGCCGTGCTCGAAGCCCGCCATCGCCGAGAAGAGCGCCTTCTGCGCGAAGGGGCTCTTGGGGAAGGTCTTCACGAAGGCCAGGAACATCTCGCCCGACTTGTCGTAGTCCTTCTTGCCGAACGCCTCGACCGCGAGCTGGTACTGGGTGCGCTGGATGATGTCCATGAGGTGCAGCGCGAACTTGGAGCCCGGCTTCGCCAGCAGGTGGTTCTTGTAGAACTTCCAGGCGAGCTCGTTCAGCTCCGGCACCTGGTTCTGCCCGGCCAGCGCGTCCATGATGAGGTCGGCGGCCTTGCCGGCGAGCTCGTTGGTGGGCCACTTGGTGATGACCTCGCCGAGGCGCTTGCCGGCGTCCACGAAGTGGTAGTGGTCGTAGTAGATGAAGGCCGCCTTGTAGCGGACCACGACCTCGTCCTGGTTGCCCGGGTAGAGCCGCACGTAGTTGTCGCACGAGTCGGCGAGGGCCTGCTCCCACTTGGGGATGGGCTCCTCGTGCTGCGACTTCTCCGCCTTCACCTGCTTCACGCGGGTGATGGTGCCCTTCTTGGCCTTCTCGTCGATCTTCTCGTTGTCGGCCAGCTCGCGCTGCTGCAGCGTGCCCTTGCTGATGGCGACGAGCTTCTCGTACGACAGGAGCTCGTCGTAGGCCGCGGTCTTGCTGTAGAGCCCCTTCGGATCCTTCTTGACCACGAGGGAGTACTGCTCGGCGGCCTTCTCCCACTCCTGGAGCGCGTAGAGGATTTCCGCATAGTAGAAGCGCAGGTTGTAGGCGCTGTCGCTGTTCGCGAAGTTGTCGAGGTACTCCTTGTAGATGTCGCGCGCGAGCCGGTAGGTGGCCACGCTCTTGGTCTTCTGGGCTTCCTGGTGGTAGTCGGTCACCAGCTCGCGCATCGAACTCTCGGTCAGGTCGTAGGCGGCGGCGATCGCGTTCTTGTTGCGCGAGTTCGCCTGCGCCCACTCGGTGCCCGGCTTGTACGTGTCGACGAGCTTCTTCAACTCGACGCGGACCTTGTCGCGCAGGCGCTGCCCCTCGTCGGCCTTCACGATGTTGGCCTGGTAGGCGGGATCCTCGGGGTCCGTCGGATCCTCCTGGATGATCATCTGGTAGGTGCGAATCGCCGGGTCCCACTTGCCGGCGTCGAAGTAGACGTTGGCGAGGCGTGCCATCAGGTGGTGCGTCTTCCGCCGAGAGGCGTGCTGCGCGTAATAGTCGCGCGCCTGCTCCACGGCGTTGAGCTGCGACCACGAGAGCACCATGTCGCCGAGGGCCTCGTTCTTCAGCTGGATCTTGTCCTTGCGCTCGGCGCGGGCGCCGCCGGCGATGGCGTTCTCCTGGTAGGCGACCACCTTCTGGAACTTGTGGATCGCCTCAGCGTAGGCGCCGGCGTTGAAGTCGCACCACGCCAGCATGTAGAGCGCGTACGCGTAGATCTGCGGGATGTCGAAGGCCAGCGCCTTCTGGTACGACTTGCGCGCGCGCTCGAGATCGTTCGACTTGAAGAAGTGCTCGCCGAGCTGCACGTACGCGTCCGGCACGAACTTGCTGTCGGGGTGCTGGCGGATGAGGTCCCAGTAGCGCGCGATGGCTTCCTTCTTCTTGTCCATGTCGTACAGGTTGTAGGCGAGGTTGAAGAGCACCTCGTCGTTGCGCGGGTAGCTCTGGTAGTCCGCGAGGATCTTCTGGTAGAGCTCGATGGCCTGCTGGCGGTAGAGGTCCGACTGGCGGGTGTTGACCGTCGGCTCCGTCAGCCCCTTCACACCCTGGTTCTCCTTCTGGGTGTATTCGTCGTAGGCCTTGTCGTAGTCGCGCATCTCGGTGAAGTACATGAACTTGCCCTTCTCGCCCCAGAGCTCGGCGAGCTGGAAGAGCAGGTCCGCCTTCTGCGGCCCGTCCTGGATTTTCGGGATGATCTTCTTGAGCTCCTCGATCTCCTCGCTGCGCTTCTCGTCCGCCTTCGCGTCGCGCTCGGCGGCCGTGAACTTGCTCTTGGCCGTCTTGAAGGTCGGGCCCTGGCGCTGCTTGCCCTCGTGAACGGCGCTCTTCGTGCTGAGGATGCTCGGGGCCTTCGGGATCGACCTGTCGCCCTCCTCCTCGGACGAGCTCTGGGTCCTCACGCCGCCCCGGTGCTTCGCCTTGACCTTCTTTTTCTTCTTCTTGGCGAAGGCCTGCGGCACCGCCACGGTGGCGCTCACGAGGCAGGCCGCACCGACCAGGCCGAGGGCGAGCCCGAGGGCCCGCAACGAGCGAGAGAGTGGGGAGGACATCAGCGTGACTCCTGCCGCAGCGCGCAGCCGTTCTTCAGCGTGTACTCGTAATAACCGATCTCGTCGATCCAGAACTCGCCCTCGAACGCCCAGTAGTCCCACTTGGGGTTCGGGACCTTGGCGCGCCACAGCTGCTGGCTCGCGAGCTTGCCGGCCGAATCGACACCCCGTTCGATCAGCTCCTTCTCGGCCTTGAGCGTCTCGAACAGGATGATCTCGGCCTGGCTGTCGAAGCCTTCGATGACCTTCTGCGCGTACTTGAGGCGGCCCTCGACGAACTTGCCGGTGAGCTTGACCAGGGTCTGCGACTGGGTGTCGAGGAGCTGCTGCACCTCGCCCGCCAGGCCGCTCTCCTTCCAGGACGACAGGCCGTCGACCTGCGCCTTCTCGCGCTGCAGCTCCTCGAGGTAGTCGCGGAAGCCGAGCACGCGCTGGTTGCCGAGGAGGTAGTTCACCACGGCGAGCGGCAGCTCGCCCTCCGGCTTCTCGATGAGGTTCGCGTAGTAGTCGTAGTCGTGATCGCCCGCGAGGACGGCCTTGATCTTGTCGTTGTACGGCAAGTAGATGCGGCGGAAGCCGGCCACCGCGCCCTTCGTCTCGGGATAGAGGCAGTTGAAGAAGTAGATGGTCGCCTTGAGGATCCACGATTCGGGGGCGAACGCGCCCTCGAACTGCGGCGCGTGCAGGGCCTCGAGGCTGCCCATGGCGCGGCCCGCGTGGCCGTCCTGGAACTCCGCCCAGCCGTTCTCGAACAGCGCCTGGTCCCAGTACGTCGAGAAGCGCGGCACGCTCTCGTACCACTCGACCGACTGGTCGTAGAGACCCATCCCGTAGTAGGCGCGCGCGAGCGCGAGGCGCGTCAGCTCGCGGACATTGTCGATGTCGTAGTACTTCGCCGGATTGTCCGGCAGCGCCATCACTTCCTTGAAGAGCTTCACGGCGTCCTTCGGGCTCTTGGTGACGAGCGAGAGGCCGTACAGGTAGCGCGCGCGCGCGAAGTAGCTGCTCTTCTTCGGCACCGCCGAGAGGAACTCGTTCGCCTCGTCCAGCTTGTTCGCGCGGTAGGACAGCATGCCCACCAGGAAGTTCACCTTGTTGAGCGTGGACTCGGGCAGCCGCTCGAAGTCGGAACCGTACGCGCGGTTCAGCACCGAGGGGATGATCGCGCCGTCGTGCAGCGCTTCCGCCACCTTCACGAGGCCGGCGATGGCCTTGAAGTAGTAGCGGTGCCGCGTCCCCTGCTTGACGATCAGGCCGTAGTACTGGAAGGCGGCCTGGTACAGCTTCATCTTGAAGAAGGAGTGCGCGAGGTAGTACTCAGCCTTCTGGCGGTTGAGCGCGTCCTGCCCATTCTCGACGATGCCGTAGAACTCGCGCGCAGCCGCCTCGTAGCGGCCGGCGTTGTAGTCGGCGACACCGGGGGCGAGCTCTTCTTCCTGCGCCCGGGCGACGCCGGGGGCGACGGCCGTGAGCAGCGCGGCCCCCAGCAGCGAGGTTCCCAGGAACGAGGCTTTGCGTGTGCGCATGGTGGGTTCCTAGAAGAGGATGCTGGCGCCGAGGAAGAAGACCACGTCGTTGACGACGTCCGAGCTCACGTCCTTGAGCAGATCCTGGGCGACGGTGAGCGAGGTCTGCTGCACGGTGGTGTTGCCGAAGGACGATCCCTTGCAGCCGTCCGTGGGGGCCTGCGTGTTGAGGAGGCCCGTCACGTCGTTCAGATCACAGCCGTCGATGTGGTCGACGCGCGCGGTGTAGAGCAGGTCCCGCATCTCGAGCCGCAGCGCGATGGTGGAGCCGAGCAGCAGCCGGAAGCCGACGCCGAGATCGCCCACGAAACGGTAACCCGCGTCGCCGTACTGGGCCGACGGGGCCGTGGGATCGGAGGCGTCCGGGCCGTTGGTGAGCTGCACGCTGGTGTGGCCGATGCCGGCGCCCGCGTCGAGCACGAAGCGGAACTGCACGAGCGAGCCCTGGTAGAAGGCGAACTTTCCGTAGATGGGCGAGACCTCGAAGCCGCCGACCGCTCCGTAGTCGAGGTACAGCGCATCCGCCGCCTGGGGCCGGGCGTGGATCTCGAGCAAGCTCTGCGAGAAGCCCGTGTTGCCGCCGGTGTAGTTGTAGAAGCCCATGAGCTGCAGCGCCACGTTCTCCTGGATCGCGTAGCTCACCGCGAGCGCGAGGCCGTCGGTGTTGGTGAACTTCGAGTTGAGCTGCACCGCCGCCGGGTAGAGCGTCACCTCGCCGTGACCGGCCGCGGTGTAGACCTTGCGCTCCACGGTGTGAATCAGCTCGTTCGGGCTCGTCGATTCGGCGCGCCCCTGCAGGTAGCCCGGCTCCTCGGGGGCGGCGGCGGGGGCCGCCGGGGGCGGCGGCGGGGGCGCCTCGTGGGACACCGGGTGTGCGGGCCCTTCTTCCTCGTTGCCCTCCGCCGGGGCCGGCGCGGGAGTCGCCGCCGGAGGCGGGGCGGCCGGCTTCTTCTCGGCTTCCGGCGCCGCCGGTTGAGCGGGCGCGGCAGCGGCGGGTGGTCCCTCGTCGTCGTCGTCGTCGTCCTGGGCGTGGGCCCGTGCTGGCGCGAGCGCGAGGGCGAGGCCGACGCACACGCTCAGCAGGGTGGTGAGCGAGGCACGGGAGATCCACCGGTGTTGGGTTGCCACGGTCCGTACTCCTCCGTTCGATGAGGGGGCGCGCATCGCGGTCAGAAGGTCCAGCTGAGGCCGAGGTCGGCGAAGAGGTTGTCGGCGAGGCCGGTCGCGATCTTCACGCTGGTGGGAAACGTGTTCGACTTGGTCTCCGAGAAGTCAGCGGCGCTGAAGTTGACCGGGTAGGAATCGGCCCACACGTAATCGCGGATGGCCGCCTCGAGCGAGAGCCGGCTGATGATGATGAAGCGCAGGCCCGTCGCCGCCGAAGCGATCCAGTTGTACTGGTTCTGCTGCACGGTGTCGTAGATGCCGAGCGAGGTGTTGAAGTTGCAGTCGCCTTCTCCGCCCGTGCCGCCGCCGGCGTTGTAGTCGTTGCAGAAGGCGACCGAATTGCGCTGGAAGGAGGCCACGCCGCCGTCGACCGCCAGGAACCACTTGAAGTGGATCGGCAGCTCGGTGAGGAGCGACAGCTTCCCGTACACGGGCTCCCAGCGCACGCCGAGCATCGCGTTGGGACCGTTGAGCGTCCAGAGGTTGGGGAAGTCGGTCTGGTAGGTCTTCGAGTTCGCGACCGCGCCCGCGAAGATGCTGTGCGCGCCCTGCTGGCAGGTGGCCTTGTTGTCGGGATTCTCGGCCTGGCAGAACAGGTCGGTCGGGCCGCCGAAGGCGTAGCCCAGGAGCAACTCGACGGCCCACGCCTCGTGGAAGTGGTACGAGAGCGTGAGCTGCAGGTTGTTCATCGACGTCAGCGAGTTGTTGAGCGAGGTGTCCCATACCACCTTCAACTCGAGCTTCTGCGCGTCGCTGTACAGACGGTTGCGGACGACCACGGCCTCCGGTTCGGCTGCCCAAGCCGTCGCTGCGGTGGCGACCAGGGCCAAGCTGAGGGCTGCCTTTCGGATCACGGGTGGGCTCCTGAGATGTAGGTGCGTGTAGGCCTAGGTCCTCAAAATGCCGGGGCTTTTATCACAGCGGAAGCAGGGGCACAACCTGCGGGAAGCTTCCTCATGCCCGGTGCGGTTTCACGGCCGGGCGGATGATGAGGAGCCCGCCGTTGGCGCCGGGCAGCGCGCCCTTGATGAGCAGGAGATTCCGGGTGGGCTCGACCTCCGCCACCTCGAGGTTCTGCACGGTGACCCGATCGACGCCGTAGTGCCCGGGCATCCGCTTGTTCTTCCAGACCTTGCCGGGCGTCTTGCGCTGTCCGACCGCGCCGGGGTGACGGCGGAACTCATGGGTACCATGCGTCTGCACGTGGCCGGCCATCTTGTGAAGCTTGAAGACGCCCGCCATGCCGCGGCCCTTGGTGATGCCGGAAACGTCGACGAGCGCGCCCTTCTTGAAGAGGTCGGCCTTGATCTCGTCGCCGACGTTGAACTTCGCGACCTCCTCGGGAGTCACGCGAAACTCGCGCACCCAGCGCTTGGGGGCCGCGCCGGCCTTCTTGAAGAAGGTCGCCTGCGCCTTGCCGAGGCGCCGCTCACGGGTTTCGGGCTTGGTTTTCTTGCTGCCGATCTCTCCGAAGCCCACGCGGACGGCCGCATAGCCTTCCTTCTCGGGCGTCCGCTTTTGCAGCACGATGCAGGGACCCGCCTCCACGACGGTCACGGGGATCGAGTTCCCCGCTTCCGTGAAAGTCTGGGTCATTCCGAGCTTCTTGCCGAGCAGTCCCAACATTTTCGTACTCCTCACGGGTGATTCCGCGGACATGCGGCGTGCCGCCTTGGTCCGCCGGCGCGGAAATCGCGCCGAAGGCGCGGGAGGCTAGCGCAGCCAGCCGAGGAGATCAACCGGTGCGACGGCGACCGCGCCTCTGCGTCGCCCGTCAGTAAGCAATGAGCGCGTGGATGCGGTCGTGAGCGAGCCTGGCCCGGCCGCCGAGTGCCGCAAGCTCGATGATGAAGCTGTAGCCGGCTAGCGTCCCCCCCAGCCGTTGCACCAGCCGCCCCGCCGCCGAGGCGGTGCCTCCCGTGGCGAGCAGATCGTCGACCACCAGCACGCGCTCGCCCTCCTGGATCGCGTCCTCGTGCAGCTCCAGGGCGTCCTGGCCGTACTCGAGCGCGTAGCTCTCGCGCGCCGCCTTGCGGGGGAGCTTGCCGGGCTTGCGCAGCAGGCACACGCCGGCGCCGAGCGCGTAGGCGAGCGGAGCGCCGAAGAGGAAGCCGCGCGACTCGATGGCGGCGATCTTCTGGAGGCCCTCCCCGCGGTGGCGCTCGGCGAGCGCGTCGATGACCTGGCGGAACAGCTCGGGCCGCTCGAGCACCGGCGTCACGTCGCGGAAGAGGATGCCGGCCTTCGGGAAGTCGGGGACGGCGCGGATGTGCTGCGCGAGCAGGTCTTTCACGGCCGTCTCTCGTAGCGCGGCGGCCCGGAGGGGTCAACCGACGCCGGCTTCTCCGGCGACCACCAGCAGCCCTCGGCCTTCGAAGCGGAAGCTGACCGGCTTCAGGCCATGGCGGGCGCAGAGCTCGCGCAGCTCGCGCACGGTGGGGCGCAGGAAGGCCGTCTCCACCCACCGCTCCCTTCCCCGCTCGCTCTCTCGCAGCTCGACGCGCACGAGCTCAAGATGCGGCCGCGCGGGCGGAATGGCCAGGCCCCGCCGATGCCCAGCCTCAGCCGAGGACCCAGCGGAAGGCCTTGCGCAGCCAGCCGTAGACCTTGTCGGTGTACGGGTAGTACCAGGGCTTCGGGATGGGCAGCCGCTCGAAGTCGAGGTGACGCATCACCGAGAGGTCCTTGAGGCCGTGCAGGCCGTGCACGCGCCCCATGCCCGATTCCTTGATGCCGCCCCACGGCGTCTCCGGCGCGCCGTGGTGGAACAGCACGTCGTTCACCAGCACGGAGCCCGCCATCAGCTGATCGGCGACCCGGCGCGCGCGCTCGCCCTTGCCGAACACGTACGCCGTGAGGCCGTAACGGCTGTCGTTCGACAGCCGCACCGCTTCGGCCTCGCCCTCGACCTCCTGGATGGGCAGCACCGGACCGAACGTCTCTTCGCGCATGATCGCCATCTGCGAGTTGACGTTCGTGAGCACGGTGGGCTGGAAGTAGCGGCCCGGGCCCGGGAGGGGAGCGCCGCCGACCAGCGCCGTGGCCCCCGCCGCGACGGCTTCGTCGACGTGGCGCTTCACGGTCTCGACCTGGGGAGGAGTGACCATCGCGCCGATGTCCACGGTTCCGCTCGAGGGGTCGCCCTGCTTGAGGCTCTTCGCCAGGGCCACGACCTTCTCGGTGAACGCCGGCGCGACCTTCCGATCGACGTACACGCGCTCGACCGAGGCGCACACCTGGCCGCTGTTGGCAAAGGCGCCCCAGACGATGGCCTTGGCGGCGCGATCGAGATCGGCGTCGTCGAGCACGATGGCGGGGTCCTTGCCGCCGAGCTCGAGGATGCAGGGGATGAGGCGCTCGGCGCAGGCGACGGCGATCTTCTTGCCCGTGGGCACCGATCCGGTGAACACGACCATGTCCACGCCCGCCTGGATGAGCGCCGCGCCGGTGGGGCCGCGCCCGACGACCACGCGGAAGAGGTCCTTGGGTAGCCCGGCTCGATCGAAGAGCTCGCGGGCCTTGAGCGCGATGCGGGGGGTGAACTCGGAGGGCTTGAGCACCACCGCGTTGCCGGCGGCGAGCGACATGACCACGTCGCCCACCGGAATGCTGAAAGGGAAGTTCCAGGGCGCGATGACGCCGATGACGCCGCGGGGCGAGTAGCGCAGGAGGCTCTTCTTGTGGGGGAAGAGGTGGAGCGGGAGCCGCTCGTCGCGCAGGAGCCGCCGCGCCCGCTTCGCGTAGAAGCGCGTGAGGTCCGCGACCGTGAGGATCTCGGTGGTGAGCGCCTCGAAGCGCGGCTTGCCGTTCTCCTCGATCAGGAGATCGCTCACCTCGTCCACGGCCTTCAACAGCTCGTCCTTGAAGCGCAGCAGGACGTCGCGCCGCTCGGTGAACGTGAGGGCGGCCCACGCGGGCTGCGCCGCGCGCGCCGCGCGGACGGCGTCGGCGACGGCTTCGGGCGGGTCGACCGGCACCGCCGGCTGCGGCTGGCCCGTGGCGGGCGCGGTGTTCTGGATGACCTCGAGCGTGGGAGAGTTCATGCGGCTACTCCTGGCCGAGCGACGCCCAGCGGGTTTCGGAGGGGAATTGAAAGACCGCTGCAGCAAAGGTGATCCCGCTCACCACCATCCCGGCCCAGATGACGACCGCGATCCGCCTCGCTGGGTTCACGCCGGTCCCCCTCACCCCACCCTCTCCCCCTCCGCGGGAGAGGGTCTTTCAGCCACGTGAACCCGCATGACGCTCACCTCGCCGATCCGCATCCAAGCCCTCTCCCCTGCAAGGGGAGAGGGACGGGGTGAGGGGTCCGCGAGCAGTCCGCGGGGTTAGGCGCCGCCTTCCGCCAACGCCTGCTCGACCTCTTCCACGGAATCCAGGGGGGTCTCCACCTCGATGTCGAGGTGCTTGTACGCCGGGATGCCCGTGCCCGCGGGGATGAGCCGGCCCATGATGACGTTCTCCTTGAGGCCGCGCAGGTAGTCGACCTTGCCGCTGATGGCGGCCTCGGTGAGCACCTTGGTGGTCTCCTGGAACGACGACGCCGAGATGAAGCTCTCGGTCGAGAGCGACGCCTTGGTGATGCCGAGGAGCAGCGGCTCGCCCACCGCGGGCTTGCCGTCCTCCGAGAGCACGCGCTCGTTCTCGTCCTCGAACTGGCCCTTCTCGACCTGCTCGTCCACGAGGAAGTTGGTGTCGCCGACCTCGGTGATGCGCACCCGCCGCAACATCTGGCGCACGATCACCTCGATGTGCTTGTCGTTGATCTTCACGCCCTGCAGCCGGTAGACCTCCTGGACTTCGTCCACCAGGTAGCGCGCCAGTTCCTTGAGTCCGAGCACGCGCAGGATGTCGTGCGGGTTGGCGGCGCCGTCCATCATGGCCTCGCCGGCCTTCACGCGGTCGCCCGAGTGCACCGAAATGTGGCGCCCCTTGGCGATCAGGTATTCCTTCGCCATGTCGGCGCGGGCCTTCCCGTCGACCTCCGGCGTGACGACGACCTTGCGCTTGCCCTTGGTGTCCTTGCCGAAGCTCACCACGCCGTCGATGTCGGCGATGATGGCGTGCTCCTTCGGCTTGCGGGCCTCGAAGAGCTCGGCGACGCGCGGGAGACCTCCGGTGATGTCCTTGGTCTTCGTGGTCTCGCGCGGGATCTTCGCGATGACCTCGCCGGCCTCGATGAAGTCGCCCTCCACCACCTGGATGTTGGAGCCGACCGGGAGGTAGTAGCGCGCCATCTGCTCCGACTCGGGCAGCTGCAGCGTCTCGCCCTTGTCGTTCTTGATGGAGATGCGGGGCCGAGCGTCCGGGTCCTTC
>DATJNL010000117.1:0-3142 GCA_035508175.1 Myxococcales bacterium | reverse complement strand
GGGGCCTCGCCCACCAGCTCCTCGTTCGGCACGGACGGCGCTGCTGCACGGCTCGGGCGCCCGCCTGCGGGACCTGTTCGCTGCGACGGTCCTGTCCGCGCCGCGGTCTGTCGGCGATCCGACCTTGACGTAACGACCTCGCGGCGGCGACGCCAATCTTGCGTCTGCCCGGGCTCCCGGCGACAATCGAGGGCACATGCCCACCCTCCTGATGGCTGCCCTGCTCCTCGGAAGCTCGGGTCAATCCGCGCAGTTGCAGAAGGCCAAGCAGCTCTTCGAGCAGGGCCGGACGGACTACCAGGCCGGCCGCTTCCGGAAGGCCATCGAAGAGTTCCTGGCTGCGGACAAGCTCAAGGCCTCTCCCGCCCTCGTCTACAACGTGGCCCAAGCCTATGGAAAGCTGGGCGATCTCAGCCATGCGGTCGAGTACTACGAGGACTACCTGGTGCGATCGCCGGACGCCAGCGACCGGGACGCGGTGAAGGCGACCATCCGGAACTTGCAGGCCAAGCTGCAGGCCGAGCCGGCGGCGCCGGTGGTCGTGCTCGCGAATCCCACGCCGGCACCCGGGCCAGTGGCGGCGGCTCCCGCGGCCACGCCGCCTCCCGCGGCTCCAGCCGAGACGGCCCCCCCGGCACCCGGCGCACCGGAGGCCGCCGTCAGCGAACCAGCCAAGCCGCACCACAGCCACGCCGTCGCGATCACGCTCGGGGCCATCGGTGTCGCGGCCGGAATCGTCGCCATCATCGGCATCGTCGAAGTCGCGGGATACCAGTCGACCGTGGGCAGCATCAACAACGGCACCTTCAAGGGGAGCTTCTCCAGCGCCACCAGCCAGGCGGCGACGGCGAACACCTGGGGGGACCTCTCCATCGCGCTCGGTGTCGTCGCGGTCGGGGGTCTGACGGCGGCGGGGCTCACATGGTGAGCACGCGGATCGGCTGGCTGCTCGCGGGGGCGGGCGTCGTGGCGTTCGCCGCGTGCAACTGCTCCGTGCCCGACACGCTCGGCAACGACCCCTGGCCATGCGACGACGGCGGCCCTGGATCTTGCCCTTCGGGCTATGCGTGCGTCGACGGCCTGTGCCAGTCCGCGACCTCGGGCGGCACCGAAACCACGGGCAGCTCCGCGAGCGGCGGGTCCACCGGCCGCGCGTCGAGCGGCGGTGGCTCCACTGGGCGGGAGAGCAGCACCGGCTCGACCGGCCATGGGACGAGCGCAGGATCCACCGGACACGAAGGTTCCTCGTCGAGCGGCAGCGGGACCACCGGCATCGCGACCACGGGCACCGCGCTCACTTCTTCGGGTAGCAGCAGCGGCGGCAGCACGGGGGGAGAAACGACCGGGGAAGGCAGCAGCTCGGGCAGCGGGACCGGTACCGCGGGCGGCGCGAGCACGGCCGGTGGGGCGAGCTCCTCCGGGAGCAGCACTGGAAGTGGCTCGACCGGCAGCGGGTCGACCGGGGGGATTGCGAGCAGCGGCGGCAGCTCCACCGGTGGAGCCCCGGGGTCTTCGTGCACCAACGACGCCGATTGTCTCAATCACCTCTGCCTGGGAGGGTTCTGCTGCACGGCGCTCTGTACCTCCTCCGGGGCGGATCCCGAATGCGAGGCTCTTGCGTGCGACGACACGGGCGCGTGCGTCTACCCGACCGGTGCGTGTGGATCATCCTCCTGTGACAAGACCAAGAACCCGGAGAGCTATGCCAGCGGCGCCTGCTCCCAGGGGAGCTGCGTCGGTTCAGTGACTGTTTGCACGTCCGCGGATCCCGTGTGCAACGACACCAAGGACGCTTGCGTTGCTTGCAACGACCCGAGCGCACTGGAATGCGGGGGCAGCGCCTGCTGCGATCCAGGGTCGGGCGCTTGCGTGGCCCAGTGCCCTGGCGCGGACGTCTGTCTCAGCGCCTCCCAGACCTGTGGGCCCTGTCTCGCCGACGACATCGCCTGCCAGGCCAACGGCGACTGTTGTTCGGGGCTATGTCTCAGCACGAAGCTCTGCGGGTCGTGCGGAGCCTCGGGAACGTCCTGCGGCGCCAATAGCGACTGCTGTGGCAATGAGAAATGCTGCGGCGGCGCGTGTTGCAGCGGCGTCGGCTGCCTCAGTTGCCTCTGATGAAGTGGGGTCTGCTGAGCTCCTGGGTGTGCGCGCTTGGCTGTACGTGCACGGTTCCGTCGACGCTGGGCGGCCAGCCTTGGCCGTGCGCCGACGGTGGGGCATGTCCCGCCCAGACGGCCTGCGTCGACGGCCTCTGTCAGCCGATCTCGTCGTCCACGGGTGCCGCCGCCTCCAGCGGTGGCGCATCGTCGACCGGCGGATCGTCGGGTGGCAGGGCCACGTCCTCCAGCGGCACCTCCGGGGGAGCGGGCGGCACGGGGACTGGCGGCGGTGCTTCCACGTCGGGCGGCGGCGAGGGAACGAGTGGAGGCAGCTCGACCGGCGGGCTGCCGCCCGGCCAGCGCTGCGACGCCGGGAGCGACTGCGAGAGCGGACTCTGCGCCCTGAACTGCTGTCAGACGCAGTGCAACACGAGCGACACGATCTGCGGAGTCGGAACCTACTGCGACTCGTCCGGCACCTGCCGCTACCTGACCGATGGCCTCCCGTGCGGAGACAAGAGCTGCAACCCGGCCACGGACCCGGAGAGCCTCACATCGGGTCTCTGCGACGCCGGCGTCTGCAGCCCGCCCTCGACGCGGCCATGTCCCGCCGACAGGCCGCTGTGCAACCAGAGCGGCGACGCCTGCGTCGCGTGCAACGACGCGTCCGCCGGTGGCATCTGCGGCGGCACGTCCTGCTGCGATCCGAAGAGCGGCGCCTGCGTCGGGGTCTGCCCGAGCGGCAGCGCCTGCTGCTCGCCCGGGGGGCTCTGCGAGGCGGGCAAGGTCGCCGACGGGGGCGCGTGCAGCGCTGGTTCTGCGAGCGGCGCGTGCTGCAGCGGCCTCTCTTGCTGCGGGGTGCCCGGTGCGACCGGCTTCTGCGCCCCGGGTCTCTGCGGACTCTAGAAGTAGTTTCAAAACCCCCAGCCGTCGCGAGAAAGCCGAGACCGAAGCGAGCCGGGCACCCGAGAAGTGAGCAGCGGAAACGTGCCCTCTGAGGCACGTTGAGCAGCGGAGCGACGAGGCTGCCCGGCGCAGCGAGA
>DATJNL010000116.1:0-11030 GCA_035508175.1 Myxococcales bacterium | reverse complement strand
AAGCCAGCCGCACCGGCGCCCGTCCATGCCAGCGCTCCAGCTGCGGCGCCGGTCCGCACCAGCTCGCCCGGCATGCCCGCGGTCGGACCGGCTCGCACCGCTCCGGCGATGCCGGCCGCGAGCTCCGTCCGCACCAGCTCTCCAGGGCTGCCCGCGATGGCCCGCCCGAGCGCGGGGATCGCCTCCTCGCCCACCATCCGGGCGGACTTCCCGCCCGAGGGCCCCGGGCCGGGTGGAACGATGCAGTTCGAGTCTGCGCCGCCGGCCGCCGATCCGTTCGGGGTGCCTCCGGCCACGTCGACGCAGAAGTACGGCGCCCCTCCCGCGGCGGCACCGCGCGCGGAGCGGCCCACCCAGCCCGGCCTCCCCGAGGCGAGCGCGATTCCCGCGGCCTACGCGCCGCCACCGCCTCGTGCGCCCGCCCCCGCTCCGCCGCCTGCGAAGGCCCCGGCGTTCGAAGCGACCGTTCGCTCGCCCGTGCCCCAGCCGACGCCGTACGGTGCCGAGCCCATCCCCAGGCCGTATCCCGCCGAGCCCGTTCCGGCGGCCACGCCCGAGCCACCGCCGGCCGTCTCGTCCCCGAGCGAGCCGCCGGCCCCCACGCCGACCGGCATCTCGCGCCCCGGCAAGGTGACGCAGATGTTCTTCACGCAGGGGGATGCGGTCGACCGCGCGAACCGCAGCGCGCAGCTCGAGGCCACGGGCGAGGCCCACCGCAAGCCCGGCCAGACCCAGATGTTCATGGAGGCGGCGAACCTCGAGCAGAAGCTCGTCCGCAAGAGTCGCGCGCCCCTCTACCTGGGCATCGCCGCGGTGTGCGTGGTCGGCCTCGCCGTGGCCGCAGCGCTCGTGCTGCCGCAGTACCTGGGGCCCACCGGCTCCGACCGTGCGTCGGTGGCCGCCGACCGGCAGGCGCTCGCGCTGATTCGCCAGGACGACACGGACAGCCTCACCCAGGCCGACGCCGCGCTGGAGGCGATCGTCAAGGCACACCCGAAGTACGTCGACCCGCAGGCCCACCGCGCCATGGTCCTCGAGTTCCGCGCCGACGCGATGCAGAACCAGGTGCACCGGCTGCGCGAGGCCTACGAGGCGCTCGACAAGGAAGTCGCCGTCCTCAACAAGCGCAAGGAGCCCGCCGACTGGATGCAGAAGGTCAACGGCGACATCGAGCACATGAAGCAGATGCAGGGCGACTACAACAAGCAGGCCAAGGACCAGGAGCAGCTGGGCAACCAGGCGTTCGCGATGGCGCAGAGCGCCTACAAGGCCGACCCGGGAGACGCCTGGGCCACCCTCGCGCTCGCGCTCTATTACGGCGACCACGACGACGCCGACAAGAACGCCCTGTTCGTGAAGAAGTACGAGAAGCTCGTCGGCAAGAAGGACGGCTGGGCCGAGCTGGCGCGCGCCGAGCTCGACTCCGCCCCGCCGATGTCGGCGCAGAAGCGCACCGAGGGCATCTCGCACGTGACCGAGGCGCTCGGCCGCGACCCGAGCCTCACCCGCGCCCGGTACCTGCGCGTGGCCATGGACGTGGGGCTGAAGGACGGGCCCGCGGCCAAGGACGACCTCGCGGCCCTGCTGGCCGCCAACCCGAAGCACGAGGCCGGCAAGCAGCTGGTCGACTATCTGGAAGAGGTGCTGGCGCGGCAGCGCGCGGCGCAGGCCGATCAGGCGGCCCGGGCCGCCGAGCAGGCGAAGCCGGAAGCGGCGGCCACGCCGGCCTCGAAGAAGAAGGCAAAGAAGGGCCGCCGCCGCTGAGCCCCGTTCGCCCGCGGCAGCAGGAGCGCGGCGGACCACGGCTTTCGATCCAGCGCCTTACCTTGTCCCCCGGGGGGAGGGTCGGGCTTGGCGTTCATCGTGGGGACGGCCGTCCTGGCGAGCCTCGGGTTGCTCGGGCTCAGCTACGTCGCTTATCCGCTCGCGCTGGTCGTGCTCGACGCGGCGGCGCAGCTCTCGGGCAACGTGCGGCGGCTGCGGCGTGGCGTCGATCGCCGGCGGACCCGCGAGCTGCCGTTGCCGCCCACGGTCTCGATGGTCGTCGCGGCCCACGACGAGGAGGCCGTGCTGCGGCAGAAGCTCGAGAACTGCCTCGCGCTGCAGCATCCCCGCGACCGCCTCGAGATCCTCGTGGGCTCCGACGGCTCCACCGACGGCACCGAGGCGATCGCGCGGGCGTACGCCTTCCGCGGGGTCGTCCTCTCGAGCGCCCCGCGGGCCGGCAAGGCCTCGGTGCTCAACCGGCTGGTGCCCCTCGCGCGCGGCGAGATCGTCGTCCTCTCCGACGCCAACACGTTCCTCGCGAAGGACGCGCTGCGGCGGCTGCTCGTCCACTTCGAGGATCCCGCGGTGGGCGCGGTGTGCGGCCAGCTGAAGCTGCACGGGGCCGGCGAGGAGTCGGCCTACTGGCTCTACGAGAGTCTCGTGAAGCTGTACGAGGGCAAGCTCGGCTGCGTGCTGGGCGCGAACGGCGGGCTCTACGCGGTGCGCCGGCGCCTCTACCGCCCGCTGCCTGCCGACACCATCACGGACGACTTCGTGATCCCCATGCGCCTGCTGGCCTCGGGCCACCGGGTGGTGTACGAGCCCGCGGCCGTGGCCTTCGAGGAGGCCGGGGCCACCGCGGCCGAGTTCAAGCGGCGCGCCCGCATCGGCGCCGGGAACCTCCAGGCCCTCGGCTTCCTGCGAGCGCTCTGGCGGGGGCCGCGCCGTGGGGTGGCGGCGGCCTTCCTGTTCCACAAGCTCGTGCGCTGGCTGGGGCCGCTCTGGCTCACGGTGGCGCTCGCGGGCTCGCTCGTGCTCTGGTCCTCGCCCTTCTTCCGCGGCGTGCTGCTCGTGCAGCTCGCCTGCTACGCCGCCGCGCTGTGGGGCTCGCGGCCCCACCCGGGCCGCCTCGGCCGTGCCTGTGCCCTCGCGCACCACTTCGTCGCGATGAACGTCGCGCTGGCAGTGGGCGCGTGGCGGTACCTGCGGGGCGCGCAGAGCGCCGCGTGGGAGCGCACCCGCGCGGTCTCCGGCTACGGCCGCGGCTGAGCCTGCGCGAGCTTCGGCAGCCGCTGGTGGCCGAGGCGCACGTCGATCTCGGGGTGCTCGGCGACGAGCTTCTCGAGCGCCGCCAGGCTCGCGACGTTCGCGCGCGCGTCGGCCGTGAACGTCCCGGGCGGCACGTCGTTCTCCCAGCCCCAGGCCGTGTGGCACGTGTCGCCGGTGAAGAGCACGGGGCCTTTCGGGGTCCGCGCCAGGTAGGCGGTGCTGCCCGGCGTGTGCCCCGGGGTCCAGATCGCCCAGAGCGTGCCGTCGCCGAACACGTCGACGACTCCGGCGAACCGGCCGTCGGGATCGGGGCGGAACGGCCACTCCTGGAGCGCCGCCTGGCCGGCCAGCGCGCGGTCGACGTTGGGCTGCAGGAAGACGTTCATCCAGCTGCGGCCGGTGGTCTCGCCCGGGCCCGCGTAGAGCGGCGTGCCGTGCGGCACGTCGGCCAGCCCCGAGACGTGGTCCAGGTGCAGATGCGTGAAGAAGACGCCCGCGATCGGCCGCGGTTCGCGGGCGAGGAAGTCGCCCAGCGGCTCGTGGAAGGTCATCTTCTCGAGGTGCATCACCTTGGCCACCAGGCCGCGGATGGCGGCCCGGTCCGGCGCGTCGCGCAGCGCCCGCTCGACGCCCGTGTCGATCAGGAAGGTCCCCTTCTGGGGGTGGCGGATCACGTGGAAGAAGATCTGGATGGGTTCGTCGCCGTCGTCGAGGTGGGCGGCGCGGGCCTTCGGGTCGTGCAGGTCGATGAGTCCGGCGCGGGTGACCTTCCAGTCGGCCGACGCGATCGTTTCGACCTGCAGCGGTCCGGGCTGGTCGAGCACGGCGAGCAGCTGCTGGCTGGAGCTCGGCACGCCGAGGGTGGACGGCTGGACCGCGTGGTGGCTGTAGACGCAAGCCGGTCCGAGGAGCAGCGTGGCAAGAGAGAAGCGTGGCAGCATGGCGGCCTCCGGGCTCGAGGAACGAGGCCAGCTTAACGATTCAAATTCGGATGGGAATTGGCTATCTAGGCATGGAGCCATGCGTGCATGAATATCCCCTGGGACGACGTGCGGCTGTTCCTGGCCATCGCGGAGACCGGCAGCCTGAGCGGCGCGGCCAAGCGGTTGCGCGTCGGTCAGCCCACGGTGAGCCGGCGACTGGCGCAGCTCGAGCACGAGCTGGGTGCCGCGCTCTTTCGCCGGCGGGCCACCGGCGTGACGCCGACGGAGGCGGCCGAGCGGCTGCTCGAGCCGGCGCGCAAGATGGCGGAGCAGGCCGGGGAGATCGCGCGGGCGGCGAGCCGGGGGGCGGCGGCCCCGGCCGGTCTGGTGCGCATCGCCACCGCGCCGGGCGTGGCCTTCGAGTTCGTCGCGCCCTTCGCGGCCTGGTTGCGGGAGCGTCACCCGGAGCTGCGGCTCGAGGTGCTGTCGTCGATCGAGTACCTCGACCTCGCGCGCGGGGAGGCGCACCTCGCGCTGCGCCTGCGCGCGCCGCCGCCGGGCGACCTCACCGTGGTGGCCTCGCTGCGCCACCGCAACGCCGTCTTCGTCTCCAAGGACTACGCGGCGAGGTTGCCGAAGCGCCCGAAGCTCTCGGAGCTCCGCTGGATCGGCTGGGCGCCGCCGTACGACCAGGTGCCGCCGAACCCCCAGCTGGCCGCCCTGATCCCCGGCTTCGAGCCCGTCTTCACCGCCGACAACTTTCTCGTGCAGCTGCGCGCCGCGGAGGCCGGCCTCGGCGCGATGATCCTCGGCGACGTGCCACACCGCTTCGCCGCGCCGCGCCCGCGCCCGCTGGTGCCGCTCGACGTCTCCCTGGGACCCTACGCGCACGCCGACATGCACCTCGTGTGCGCGAAGAGCGCGCTCGACATCTCGAGGGTGCGCCGCGTGGCGGAGCTGCTGGCAGAGGAGCTCCGGCGGCTCTCGCGCGCCTGACCGGCGTCAGGGCAGGAACGCCGCGTAGGCGGCGAAGAGCTGTCCGGCCAGCCGGCTCTGCCCGCCCGAGGCGATGCGGTCGTTCCAGGGCCGCCCGCTGCCGGGCGCCACCGGGTCGTCGGGGTGGGCGGCGTTCATCCGGTAGGCGATCACGCCCCGCGCCATCCGCTGGTACACGGTCACGGTGCCGTCGTCGTCCACGGATCCGACGAGGCCCACGTGGACGTCGCTGCGGGCCGACCCCGGGTCGGCCTCCAGGAACACCAGATCGCCGGGCTTCGGCCGCCGCCCGCTGTAGAGGCGGCCCAGGCCGGCGGCCGCGCGGTAGAGGCCCAGCGCGTCGCCCCCGCCGAGCGCGAGGCCGCTGCGCGCGTAGGCCGCCACGGGAAGCGCCCAGCAGTCCGGCGGCAGCGCACGGCCCGCCACGGTCAAGCGCTTCTCGCCGAGGAAGGAGCGGGCGGATCGCACGACCTGCGCGCGGACCTGCGCCGGGCTCGCCTCGCGCCGCAGCGCCACGCCGGAGGCCGCGCAGGCACAGCAGAGGGGCAGGGCGAGCGAGGCGGCGAGCGGGCGCATCCTTCCGAGACGCTACGCCCCTGGGGCCGCCCGTCAACTTTCCCTCCCGCCCGAGGGGGCCCGCCCCGTTCCCGCGCGACGCCGCTTTCGTGCTACTTTCGCGGCGCCTTGCCGCGCCTGGTCCTCGCGCTGTCTCTGGTTGCCCTCGCTGGCTGCGCCACCGCCGAGTTCCGCCGCGCCAAGGCGCGCGACTCCATCGATGGGTGGCGCGCCTTCCTCGCGAGCCACGCCGACCGCAGCGAGGAGATCGATCACGCGCACGAGCGGCTCGAGAAGCTGAGCTGGCAGGCGGCGCTGGCCGAGAACACGGCGCGGGCGTACCGGCGCTTCGCCGAGGACTTCCCGGATTCGACCCACGCCGAGGAGGCGGAAGGGCGCCTCGCGGCCTTGCGCTACCGGCGCGCCGAGCGAGGGGCCGCGGGCGGGCTCACCGTGTTTCTCGAGGACGAGCCCTCGGGGCCGCTCGCGGAGGACGCGCGCGCGAAGCTCGCGGAGCTCGAGTGGAAGGCGGCCGTCGCCGCGAAGGGCCTGGCCCCGATCGAGCTCTACCTCGCCCGCTTTCCGGACGGGCCCCACCTGGCGGAGGCCCGCCGCCTCGCCGACACGCGGGCGTTCGAGGCGGCGCGGGAGGAGGGCATGCTGGGGCTGAGCGACTACGTGGCGGCCCACCCCGACGGCGCGCACCGCGGCGAAGCAGAGGACCAGCTCTTTGCGGCGCGCCTCGGCGCGTTGATCGACGAGGAGCGCTTCGACGAGGCCGCCTCCGCGCTCAGGGCGGGCGGCCGGCTCCCCGGGCACGACGCGCTCGCCCAGAAGCTGGCCGCGGCGCGGCAGCGCAGCCAGCTCGCCTCGGCCGCGCCGATCGCGGGTCTCCCGCGAGCGCAGCTCGAGAAGTTGCAGGAGCAGGCCTTCATGCTGGAGCGGCCCGACCGAGCGGCGGTGGCACAGCTCGCCGCCGGGCTCGAGGAGCCCGACCCGGCGAGTCGCTGGCGAGCGGCGACGGCGCTCGGCGCCACCGGATCGGTCTGGGCGCTCGATCCGCTGCTCGCGGCGGCTTCGGGCTCGCACTTCTGGAAGGTCCGCCTCGCGGCCGCGCGGGCGGTGGCGGAGCTCGTGTCCGGGTGGCCCGAATCGGTGCGTCAGGCGGAGGTGGCGCAGCGGGTGCTGGCCCTGCGGCCGCTCGTCGCCAGCGCCGAGCTCTCCGACCGGCTCGGTCTGCTCGAGGAGGCCGGAGGCGACGTGACCGCCGCGCGCGCGGCGTTCGCGCAGTCGCGGCGCTACGCCGTGCTCGACCTCCTGGCGATGGCCGAGGGGATGGCGCTCGCCCAGAAGGCCGGCGACGCCGCTGCCCATCTGGCGCTCGCGCACGATCTCGTCGAGGGCGCCGCCCGCTACGCCGACGACCGCACGCGAGACGAGGCACTGCCGCCGCTCCTCGCCGACCGCCAGCTCTGCGGGCTGGTCGATCTGGCGCAGCTGGGCGTGGCCGCCCTCGCGGGCGCCGGCGCCGAGGCGGCCGTGTGGTTGCCGCCGGCCCGGGCCCAGGCGGAGCGCCTGAGTGAAGCGCTCGCCGAGGTGGAGCGACGGGCCGCCGCCGAGGACACCTCCTTCGCCGGTTGCGCGGTCGACGGAAAGAGCGGTTCGAACCTCGTCGCCGCGGCGGTGGCGCGGCGGCTCGCCGCCGTCGCGGCGCTCGCGGCGGAGCTCACGCCGGGTCCGGAGGGCGACGTCGCTCGCGCGCTGCTCGAGGAGGCCGCTGCCCACGACGGCTCGAAGGACGTCCGCACGGCTGCCGGCGTGGCCCTGGCCTCCGGGAAGTAGCTCCGCATTAGTTGCGAGATGCTACGCAGCGGCTTGCACGGGTTCCCCGTGCGTCCGTCCAGGTCCCCAATCGAATCAATGGGTTGCGGGAGTGGCCAGCCGGTCCAGACCTTGCTTTCCATAGGAGGCCAAAGGATCCGGACACGGAGAAGACCCAATGCTTCGGTTGGCCGCCATTGCCCCTCTCGGAATCCTGCTCGGCGTCGTGCAAACCTGCGGCGTGGAGCCCGCCCCGTCCCAGCAGGTCTACCGGCTGCCCAACGGCATGAACGTCAACGCGGACCGCGGCCCGAACCTGGTGCTGGCGCGACCCGCGGCGGCGCCTGCCGCGGCGGCTGCCGCGCCCGTGGCCGTGCGAGCCGAACCGCGGGTAGCGGGGGGCTGCTTCGCCAAGCGGACGCCCGCGAGCTCGGCGTCGGAGTGCTGCAGCGGCAGGGTCGAAGGCGGCTTCTGCGTGCCCGTCGCCCAGGGCTGTGAGTCGAACGCCGACTGCGGCGCAGGCCTGGCGTGCGTGAGCGGGACGTGCTGCTCGCCCTCGGGCGACTGCCGTTCCGGATCGGAGTGCTGCAGCGGGAGCTGCTCGAGCGACGCGTGCGTCTGCCGCGAGCAGGGCGCGGCCTGCACCACGGCCGGGGACTGCTGCAGCCTGACCTGCGAGAACGGCGCTTGCGCCTGCGCTCCCGCGGGGACGGCCTGCTCGCCCGCCAATTCGCGCGCCTGCTGCAGCGGCAGCTGCGTCGCCGGCGCCTGCGGCTGAAGCTGCCGACCCCGCGCATCTCGCGTTGACCGCGTGGGGGCGCTGGCCTAGACAGGGGGCATGGCTTCGCCGTTCGCGGCCGTGCCCGGTGCCAGCGCGGACTCGCGCCCCACCCTGATCCTCATCGACGGTAGCGCGTACATCTTCCGCGCCTACCACGCGGTGCCGCACCTTTCGAACCGCCAGGGCGTGCCCACCAACGCGGTCTACGGCTTCACCAACATGCTGCTCAAGGCGCTCCGCGAGGCGCAGCCCACCCACGTGGCCATCGCGCTCGACCGGGACGGCGATACCTTCCGCCACCAGATCGACCCGCAGTACAAGGCGAACCGCAGCGAGCCCCCCGACGATCTCAAGCCGCAGTTCGGCCTGGTCCGCAAGGTGATCGAGGCGCTGAACGTGCCGCTGCTCGAGGTGCCGGGCGTCGAGGCCGACGACGTGATCGGCACGATCGCCAAGCGCGCGCACGACAAGGGCTTCCGCGTGGTGGTCGTCACCGGCGACAAGGACTTCATGCAGCTCGTGGGGCCCGACGTCCTGCTCTTCGACTCGATGCGCGACAAGTGGACCGGCCCCGCCGAGGTGGTCGAGAAGCTGGGCATCGGCCCCGAGCGCGTCATCGACCTCATGAGCCTCTGCGGCGACGACGTCGACAACGTCCCGGGCGTCCCCGGGGTCGGCCCCAAGACGGCTGCCCAGCTCATCCAGCGCTTCGGCACGCTCGAGCAGCTCCTCGCGCGCCTGCCCGAGGTGGAGCGCCCCAAGCTGCGCGACTCGCTGGGCGCGAGCGTCGAGGGCATCCGCCGCGCGCGGCAGCTCGTCACCATTCGCCTCGACGTGCCGCTCGACGTGCAGCCGGAGGACCTGGCCCGGCGCCCGCCCCACACGGCCGAGGTGGGCAAGCTCTTCGAGGAGCTCGAGTTCACGCGCCTCACCCGCGACCTGCACGCCGTGCTGGGCCAGGCCGGACCGGTCGCCGTGGAGGCGCCGGCGCCCGAGGCCGCCGCCATCGCCTGGGCCGCGCCGGAGATTCCGGCCGACGCGCCCGCCGTCGAGGCCGCGGTGGCGGCGCTGCGGGCGGGCGGCCAGGTGGCGCTGCACGCGGACGTCGCGGGCGAGGGACCCGTGCCCGCCGATCTGCGCGGCCTCGCCGCGGCCGCGTTCTCCCGGCCCGGGGTCGCGCGGGCCTTCTACTTTCCGATCGGCAAGACCGTCCCGACGCCGCTCCGCGCGCTGCTCGAGGCCCCGGCCGTGCCCAAGGTGGGCTTCGGCCTCAAGCGCAGCTGGACCGCCCTGCGGCGCGCCGACGTTCGCCTCGCGGGCGTCGACTTCGACGACGAGCTCGCGAGCTATCTCCTCGACTCCGGGCGGCAGCATCTGCTCGTGGACGTCGCGCGGGAGCGGCTCGGCGCCGTGCCCCCCGCCCTCGCCGAGCTGCCCACCGGGAAGCGGCTCTCGCTCGCGGGGCTCGACGCCGCGCTCTCCGCGCCCGCCGCCTGCGCCAGCGCCGAGGCCGCGCTCCGGCTGCACGAGGGGCTCGACGGGGCGCTCGTCCGCGAGGGCCTGTCCCCGCTGTTTCGCGAGCTCGAGATGCCGCTCTTGCCGATCCTCGCCGAGATGGAGTGGGTGGGCGTCCGCGTCGACCGCGCCGTGCTCGAGGCGCTCTCGCGCGAGGTGGGCGCGCAGATCGATTCGCTCCTGCGCCGCATCCACGAGCTCGCCGGCCACGAGTTCAACGTGGCCTCCAACAAGCAGCTCGGCCAGGTGCTCTTCGAGGAGCTGAAGCTCCCCGTGCTGCGCCGCACCAAGACCGGGCCCTCCACCGAGCAGGAGGTCCTCGAGAAGCTCGCGCTGCAGCACCCGCTGCCCGCCGCGGTCATCGAGCACCGGCAGCTCTCGAAGCTGCGCGGCACCTACCTCGACGCGCTGCCGCCGCTCATCGACCCCCGCGACGGCCGCCTGCACACGACCTTCGCCCAGGCCACCGCCGCCACCGGGCGGCTCGCCTCGCTGGACCCGAACCTCCAGAACATCCCCACCCGCACCGAGCTCGGCCGCCGCATCCGCCGCGCCTTCGTGGCCGCCCCCGGACACAAGCTCATCTCCGCCGACTACAGCCAGATCGAGCTGCGCGTGCTGGCGCACGTCTCGGAGGACCCCGCGCTCTGCGACGGCTTCGCGCGCAACGAGGACGTGCACACGCGGACGGCCGCGGAGGTCTTCGGGGTCGCCCCCGAGGCCGTCACCCCCGAGATGCGCCGCACCGCCAAGGCGATCAACTTCGGCATCGCCTACGGCCAGTCCGCGTTCGGGCTCAGCCAGCGGCTCGATCTCCCGTCCGCCGAGGCGCAGGGCATCATCGATCGCTACTTCGCGCGCTACGCGGGCGTGCGCGCCTGGCTCGACAGGACCATCGCCGAGGCGCGCCGCGACGGCGCGGTGACGACGCTCTACGGGCGGCGGCGGCGCCTGCCGGACATCCGCAGCAAGAACCCGGCGGTGCGCCAGGCCGCCGAGCGCATGGCGGTGAACACCCCCATCCAGGGGACGGCGGCCGACCTGATCAAGCGGGCGATGCTGCGCGCGGACGCGGCGCTGAAGGCCGGCAAGCTCGCCACGCGGATGATCCTGCAGGTCCACGACGAGCTGATCTTCGAGGCGCCCGAGGCCGAGGTCGATCGCGCCAAGGCGCTGGCCTGCGAGGCCATGGAAGGCGCCGGGCAGCTGCGCGTGCCCCTCGCGGTGACGGTGGGCGTGGGCGCGAGCTGGGACGAGATCCACTAGAAGTAGTTTCAAAACCCCCAGCCGTCGCGAGAAAGCCGAGACCGAAGCGAGCCGGGCACCCGAGAAGTGAGCAGCGGAAACGTGCCCTCTGAGGCACGTTGAGCAGCGGAGCGACGAGGCTGCCCGGCGCAGCGAGA
>DATJNL010000115.1:0-5027 GCA_035508175.1 Myxococcales bacterium | reverse complement strand
GCGGCGCCGCTGGCGGTGCCCGCAGGCAGTGCCACCGCCACGTTCCTTCCCGAGGGCACGGCTTACACACCCGCGGCGCCGTTGACCGTGGCGTCCTTTCAGTTCGAGATTCCGGCCGACACGGCCAGCTACGACGTCACGTCCGGGTGCACGGTCCCGTTCGACATGCAGCACGTGTTCTCGATCTTTCCCCACATGCACAACTACGGCAGGAGCGTGACGATCTCCACCGCCGCGACGGACGGCGGCCCCTGGGCCCAGCTCTTCGAGCATGGCTGGACGCCGGGAATCCAGCAGATCTACCCGCTGGCCACCTCGATCGACGCGGGCACGCAGCTGCAGATCGACTGCAACTACGCGAATTCCACGGACGTTCCCGTCCCCGCCACCCAGACTGCCGAGGGCGAAATGTGCCTCGCCGTGCTCTACTACTGGCCCGCCCAGTCGCCTGCCTACGCCTGCGGCTTCTGACCCCTCTCGACCTTTGCAATCCGCGACCCGCGAGGCTAGCATGCGCGCCTTTCGCGGGAGGCCACGGCAATGGCGAAGGGTGACGACAGCTTTCTCTCCGGTTGGGCGCTCGTGCTCGGCGCTTCCAGCGGCTTCGGCGGCGCCTGCGCCCTCGAGCTCGCGCGCGCCGGGATGGACGTCTTCGGCGTGCACCTCGATCGCAAGGCCACCCTCCCCATGGCCGAGAAGGTCCAGGCCGACATCCAGGCGCTCGGGCGGCAGGCGATCTTCTTCAACGTGAACGCGGCCGACGAGGAGAAGCAGCAGGAGGTCCTCGGCCACATCGAGCAGCGCCTCCGCGAAGCGAACCAGCTGGGCCAGTGCCGGGTGCTGCTGCACTCCCTGGCCTTCGGCGCGCTGAAGCCGATGGTGGGCCCGGACAGCCTCACGCGCGCGCAGGTCGAGATGACGCTCGACGTGATGGCGAACAGCCTCGTCTACTGGACGCGCGGCCTCGTGGACAAGAAGCTCATGGGGGAGGGCGGACGCATCTACGCCATGACGTCCTCGGGATCCGTCCACTGCTGGGCGGGCTACGGCGCCGTCTCGGCCGCGAAGTGCGCGCTGGAGAGCCACATCCGCCAGCTCGCCTTCGAGCTCATGCCCCTCGGCATCACCGCCAACGCGCTGCGCGCCGGGGTCACCGACACGCCGGCGCTGCGCAAGATCCCCGGCAGCGAGTCGATGATCGAGGTCGCGCTGCGCAAGACGCCGACTCACCGCCTCACCACGGTGACCGATCTGGCGCGCTGCCTGGTCGCGCTCGCGCGCCCCGAGACGCAGTGGATGACGGGCAACGTGATCAACGTGGACGGCGGGGAAGAGATCTCGGGGTAGATGCCCGCCCGGCGCCCCCGCGCCTGCGAGCCGCGTCCTCTCCTGCTCGCGCTGTCCCTGCTGTCCGCCGCCTGCGGCCCGGCCGTCCCGCCTCCCGCCGACGCCGGCCCCACCGGCCCCGCCTACGCCATCGACGCGGGCTTCCTGTTCGGCGCGGCCACCTCCGCCTACCAGGTCGAGGGCCACGCCTTCGGCGCCGACTGGTGGCAGTGGGAGCAGGTGCCGCTGGGCTCGGGCACCTGCGACACCATCCTCGACTGCGCGTCTTCGGACGCCGGCCCGGACCACTACGATCAGTACGCCTCCGATCTGGCGCAGGCCGCGGCGCTCTCGATGAACGCCTATCGCTTCTCGATCGAATGGTCGCGCGTCGAGCCGTCCCCGGGCGTCTACGACCCCGTGCAGATCGCGCACTACCACGACGTGCTGGCGGCCTGCGCCGCGAACGGCCTCACGCCCATGGTGACGCTCGACGCCGTCACGCTGCCGCAGTGGCTCCACGGGGTGAAGGCGGGGCGCACGGGCGCGTCCGACGCCGACTGGACCGGCGGGTGGCGCGGCCTCCCCGGCGAGACGCCGGGGCCGGCGGCCTCGATCGTCCAGGCGTTCGCGCAGTTTGCCGGCGACATGGCGGCGGAGTACGGCGCGCAGGTCGATCTGTGGGTCACGCTCGAGGACCCGGTGACGCTCGCCGCGCAGGCGTACGTGACGGGCTTCTGGCCCCCGGGGGCGGTCCTGCACCTCACCGACTTCCGCGACGCCATCGTGAACCTGGCCTACGCCCACGCCGCGGCCTACGACGCCATCCACGCGGCGGACCTCACGGCCGCGGCGCCCGGCGGGCCCCCGGCGCAGGTGAGCGTGGAGCAGCAGCTCAGCGTGTTCCTGCTCGACCCGAGCTACACCGGCACCGACGGCGCGCTGCTCACGGCGCAGATGGACTACGTCTTCAACTGGCTCTTCCTGAACGCGGTCATCGACGGCAACCTCGACACGCACTTCGACCTGAGCTACAGCCACCCCGGCGATCCCGAGGGGGAGGGGACGGGCCTCGCGGCGCTGGGCGGGCGCGCCGACTTCCTGGCCCTCGGCTACTACTCGACCGAGGTGGTGACGCCGTACCTGGGCGGGCTCGCGGATGCGCAAGGGTCGTCGCTCTACCTGCCCGCGACGTTCGCGGAGAACTCCGACCCCTCGGTGCCGCACGGGGATTCGCCGCCGGGCGCGCAGATCGATCCCGCCGGCCTGCACGACGAGCTGCTGGCGGCGGCGGGCAACTGGCCCTACCTGCCGATCTACGTCGTCGAGAACGGCGTGGCGGACGCGGCGGACCAGCTGCGCGCGGCGTTCATCGTAGACCACGTGGCGCAGCTCCAGCGGGCCATGGCCGACGGGGCCGACGTGCGCGGCTACTTCCACTGGGCGCTGCTCGACGACTTCGAGTGGCAGTACGGGCTGACGCCGCGCTACGGCTTGCTGTCGGTCGACGAGGCGGATCCCGCCCGGCCGCGCACCGTGACGAAGGGCGCGCAGGCCTACCAGCAGATCATCCAGGCCGGCGGCGTGACGCCGGCCATCCAGGCGCAGTGGGCGCCGGACGCCGGCTAGGCATCCGGCCCGGGGCTACTGCAGCTCTTCGGCCATCAGGAGGCTGGTGCCGTTCGTGTTCCAGCCCATCAGGCACTCGGACGTGGTGCTCCAGCCCGGGTTGGTGCCGCGGTTGTCGACCGTGACCGTGTGGGAGCCCGCCCCGAGGGACGGCACCAGGGCGACGTGGGCGGCGTTGGACATGCGCCAGACCACCGTCGACGTCGTCAGGTCGGCGTCGCTGAAGAACGACACCGCGGTGCCATCGACGAGGATCTGCCACTCGCAGCCGTCGTAGTTCTCGCCGAACGTGCCGAGCGTGTCCTGGTACGTCACCTTGATCAGCGTGTCGGGGCGGTTCTTGGTGAACGTGAGCGATCGGCCCGGGATCGCGGCCCAGTTCGGCGAGACCGTGTTCAGCGCGCAGCCGCTGGCGCAGTTGCGCACGTCCGCGAGGCCCGTCACGTACGTCACGTTGGCGGTGGGGTGCCAGGCGCGCGGGATGGCCTCGATGCGGACCTCGTCGATCTTGCCGTTGAAGTACGTTCCCGCCACCGGATCGCCGCCCACGGTGAGCTGGGCGCCGGTGGTCGGGACCAGCGGGCCGTCGGCGTAGGCCGTCGTCGAGGTGAGCTGCCCGTCGACGTAGGTCCGGACCGCGAGGCCGTCGTAGGTCGCGGCCACGTGCGTCCAGGCCCCTGCTGCGACTGTGCCCGAGCCGATCGCGACCGGGGTCGACGGGCCGCCGGACGTGGTCACCAGCGCCTGGAGCTGCCCGGCGTTGATCTGCAGGGCGAACTGCGAGCCCTTGGCGATCACCGTCTGGCTGCCGGCGATGCTGTTGGCGTAGACCCAGGCCTCGAGCGTGATGCCCTCCACGAAGTCCAGGCTGCTCGAATCGGGCGCGGAGACGTAGCCGGAGGCGCCGTCGAACGACAGGGCGTTGCCCGAATGGCCGGCCACGGTCCACGACACGCCGGCCTTGTAGAAGGTCAATAGGTTTCCATTTCCCGATTCGTCGGCGGTGGTGGTGCCGCTCCCTTCCTCGAAGTCGTAGGAGCCCCGGTACAGGCCGCCGCCGCCCGAGGCGGCGGGTCCGGTGGGGCCCGCGGGTCCGGTGAGGCCGGTCGGTCCGGTGGGGCCGGTGGGTCCTGGGCTTCCGGAGCCGCTGCCCGCGGGGCCGGTGGGGCCCGTGGGGCCGGTCGGCCCGGTGGCGCCGGCGCTGCCGCTCGTGCTGCCGCCCGGGCCGGTCGCGCCGGTCGGGCCGGCGGGCCCCGTCGGTCCGGCAGGTCCGGTCGCGCCGGTGGGCCCGGCGCCGCTGCCGCTTCCCGCGGGCCCGGTGGCCCCGGTGGGTCCGGTGGCGCCGGAAGCGCCCTGGGGTCCGGTGGCGCCGTTGCAGGAAATGACGAGGGAAAGAGACAGGAGAGCGAGGATCGTCTTCACGGCGGCTCCGTTGGCGGGTTTTGGCGCAACGTGCCTGACGGTCGGGCCACAGTCAAGCAACCGTCACTCCGGGGCGGCTCGTTTCGTTCGCGGTCAACGGTGAACGGGGGCCGTTGCCGAAAAGTCTCACGCGCCGGAGCCGGGGCCGTTACCATGAGCGTATGCCTCGCCCCTCCCGCCGCGCCGGATCCGTCTTCGGTCGCCTGCCCTCGGGCGCCCGCCTCGAGCGCGTCCACGCTTCCCCCCGCTTCAAGGACGGCATCTTCCGCAACAGCCGGCCGGTGGCGCCCGGGTTGAAGCCTGGCGCCGGCTTCTCCACCATGGCCGAGCTCGTGCTCGGCAAGCAGCAACGGATTCCGAAGGGCCCGCTGCCGTCGGAGAGCCCGCTGGAGGCCTGGGGTCGCCCGGTGGAGACGGGCCTGCGGGCGACCTGGCTCGGCCACTCCACCGTGCTCCTCGAGATCGACGGCTTCCGCGTGCTCACGGATCCGGTGTGGGGCGAGCGCGCGTCGCCGCTGCGCCGCATGGGGCCGAAGCGCTTTCAGCCGGTGCCCGTGTCGGTGGCGCAGCTCCCGCCGCTCGACGCCGTGGTCATCTCGCACGATCACTACGACCACCTGGACTGGCCCACGGTGCTCGAGCTCGGGAAG
>DATJNL010000114.1:0-2539 GCA_035508175.1 Myxococcales bacterium | reverse complement strand
CGACCTGATGCGCTTCCTGCGCCAGCCGAGCCGGCTCGTCGGCGCGCTCGGCCAGCCGGTGATCTTCTGGGGCGTCATCGGCTCGGGCATGGCAGCGACCTTCCGCATGCCGGGCTCGCCCGTCGGCTACCTCGAGTACTTCTTCCCGGGCGTCATTCTCATGGTGGTCGTCTTCGCCTCGATCTTCGCGACCGTCTCGGTCATCGAGGATCGCCACGCCGGCTTCCTGCTCCCCGTCCTCGTCGCGCCCGGCTCGCGGGGCGCCATGGTCTTCGGCCGCTGCCTCGGCGCGGCCACCGTGTCGCTCCTGCAGGCGGCCCTCTTCGTGCTGCTCGCCCCCTGGGCCGGCTTCTCGCTCGCCCGCGTCGACTGGCCGCTGCTCGCCGGCTCGCTCGCGCTCGTGTCGCTGGGCCTGACGGCGCTGGGCTTCGCGGTCGCCTGGGCGCTCGACAACCTGGCCGGCTTCCACGCCATCCAGATGACGCTGCTCGTGCCGCTCTGGGTGATCTCGGGCGCCATGTTCCCGGCGGCGCCCGGCTCGGCCTTCGCGGCCGCGATGCGATGGAATCCGCTCAGCTACGCCGTCTCCGCGGCGCGCTCGGCCCTGTACGGCGGCGCGGTCCCCGCCGGCCTCGCGCGGATGCAGCCGGCGGGCGATCTGGTCTCCCTGCTCGTGCTCTGCGGGTTCACCGTCGCGTGCCTGGGCGCGGCCGTGATCGTCTGCGTCAAGAAGCGCTGAGCGGAAGCGCCAGGCTCACTCGGCGTGGGCCATGTCGGTCTCGGCGAAGTTGCGCACCCGCCAGCGTCCCGCGTCCTGCTCGAGCACCAGGTCCACCAGCTTGTCGAAGCGCACGCCCGAGCTGTCGATGGAGAGCCGGTATTCCACCTCGCGCTGCCCCGGCGCCGGCGGCGGGCGATCCGAGAGCTTCCGGTAGCTCATGCGCGGGTGCGCGGGCGCGCTCTCGAGTCCCTCGCGGCGCGCCTCGGCGAGGTCGGCGATCTCGTCCTGGATGCGGTTGCGCGCGGGGCCCACGCTGAGCGCGAGCGCCGCCGCCTGATCGACCTCGAGGTAGTACTTGTCGAGGAAGCGCCGCTCCACGTCCGAGGGCGAACGGTCGCTGAAGCAGCCCGCGAGCGCGAGGCACAGCCAGACGAGAGTGAGCCGGGGCATGGGCCATGGTATAACGCCGGGCCCGGAGATGCCGACGTGAAGATCTACACGAAGCGCGGCGACCGCGGCGAAACCTCGCTGCTCGGCGGCGATCCGGCCTCGAAGGCCTCGGCGCGCGTCAATGCCTACGGCGACGTCGACGAGCTGAACGCCGCGCTGGGCCTCGCGCGCACCCATCTCGCGCCGATCGACGGCGAGCTCGATGCCATCCTGGGCGGCCTGCAGAGCGCGCTCTTCGACCTGGGCGCCGAGCTGGCGACGCCGCCCGGCGGCCCACAGAAGGCCAGCACGCCGCTCCGCGAGGAAGACGTCGCGCGGCTCGAGCGCATCATCGACCGGCTGCAGGAGGGCCTGCCCGTCCAGAAGCACTTCGTGCTGCCGGGCGGGAGCCCGGCCGCGGCCGCCCTGCACCTGGCGCGAACCGTCTGCCGGCGGGCCGAGCGCTCGGTGGTGAAGCTGCGCGAGGGCGAGCCCGTGGGGGCGCAGGCGCTCATCTTCCTGAACCGCCTCTCGGACCTGCTCTTCGTCATGGCCCGCGCCGCCAACCAGCGGGCCGGCATCGCCGATGTGCCCTGGATCGCCCGGCGACCCGCGTGAAGCCGCGCGGCTGCTGAAGGCCCGGGCCGCCGAGCTCGGGTTCGACCTGTGCGGCGTCGCACGCGCCGGCCCCATCGAGGATGGCGCCTTGCAGGCCTGGATCGAGCGGGGCGACGCCGCCGGCATGTCCTACATGAGGGAGCGGGTCGCGGAGCGGCTCGATCCCGGCCGGATCGTGCGCGGCGCGCGCTCGGTGGTGGCCGTCGCGATGAGCTACTTCCGCCCCCAGGACGAGGGCGACCCGCTCCTGCGCCGGGTCGCCCGCTACGCCCGCGGCCGCGACTACCACCTGTTCCTGCGGCGCCGCGTGCGCAAGCTGCGCCGCCGGCTGCTCGAGCTGTGCCCTGGTTCCCGCGTGCACCCGACCGTGGACACGAGCCCGGTCATGGAAAAGGTCTGGGCGCAGCGCGCCGGCCTCGGCTGGATCGGCAAGAATGGCCTGCTCATCGCGCCGCCCTTCGGCTCGTGGGTCCTCCTCGGCACGCTGATCACCGACGCCGAGCTCGCGCCCGACGCGCCTCACGCCGAGCGCTGCGGGAGCTGCGAGGCGTGCCTGCCGGCGTGCCCGACCGGCGCGCTGCGGGGCCGCGGCGAGGTCGACGCGCGCCGGTGCCTCGCCTACTGGAACATCGAGACCGCCGCGCCGATCCCGGCGGAGCTGCGGTCGCCGGCCTCGGCGTGGACCTTCGGCTGTGACCTGTGCCAGGAGGCCTGCCCCTGGAACCGCGAGCCGCAGGGCGCTTCGCTCCCCGACTTCGCGCCCCGGCCGCT
>DATJNL010000113.1:0-4046 GCA_035508175.1 Myxococcales bacterium | reverse complement strand
GCGGTCACCGCCCGTCTCGCCGCCGCCAGCCAGGATCAGGCCATCGATCAGGCCATCGCGACCTTGATCCTCACCGACAACCGGCTCGCCGAGAACGCGGCGCAACGCGGCGATCCCTCGGCCGCCGCGACCTGGCTCGGCGACGCCATGAACCGCTCGGACGATCTGGCGGCGCGCAGCGGCACGGATCTGACGTCCGACGGGCTCGACACGCTCTGGCTCTCGGCCGAGCTCGCGGAGCTCGACGGAGCCAAGCCCTCGTTCGACGTCGCGGGCCGCCTGCAGCGCGCGCAGGCCGAGCTCGAGAAGCGTCACGACGCCCACTGGCGCAGCTACCAGCGCTGGTTCGAGATCCTGCTGGCCCTGCAGCAGCCGTGAATGGACGTGCCCAGTTCAGCGGCGACGCACGTGGCCGGCCGTCAGTCTGGAACGTGAAAGCCCACGTACGCGCAGACGCCTTCCGTGAACGAGGCCGGTGAACCGGTGTCCGGCGGCGGTCCCAGAATCGAGACCGAGAATTCGACGAATGCAAGGGGCGGGGCGTGCTCGGAGGTCAGCGCGAAGGCGAACTGCTCTCCAACGCCCAGCGTTGCAATCCAGGAGCCGCTGCTGCTGCCCGGCTCCCATTCCACGACCCCTCCGGCGATGTCGAAGAATGTCCTCAGCGGGCTCGTCGAGCCCTGGAAGGCATGCACCCGCAACCCCAAGGTGAGATCGCCCTCGACGAGCCCCGCCGACTGACTGCTGCCACGAGGGTTCGCCACGGCGGGGCCGCCATACTCGAAATGCAGAACGCCGGCGATGGGCCCGAGGAATGACGGGGTCACGAGCCTCACCCCCATCGCGGGGCCACCGAAACTGTCCCCGAGAAAGAAGTCCTCGCCGAATCGGCCATCCTCGAGCGCCCACGCATCTCTGCGTCCCGGCGGCGCCGGCTGAGCGGCAGGGACTCTCAGCTCATCCTGGGCGGGCGGTGGTGGGTAGCTACTTCCACACAAGACAACCAGAATGACGAGTAGCGACACGGGAGGCCCTCCTATCGAATTTCGACGACTGACGACCATCTTCGCACGGCCAGTCCCGAATGCATTCGGCCCATCAGCGCCCACGGCGGGGCCGCGCTGAACACTTCACCGGCTCATGCCTACATGTGAGCAGCTTTTCCATGCGGGGGGCTTGCGCGAACCCGGCGGGTCTTCCAGACTGGTCAAGACTCTTCACTTCCGTCCCTTTCGTTTGCACGAAAGCCGACCTTGGGGTGGCCCATGAAAGAGATGCTCAGCCGTGGAGTTGGCACCCGAGGTCAAGTCGCGCTCTGCGCAATGTTCCTCACGGCGTGCACCGTGGGCCCGCCGGTGGAGGAGGCTTTGGGACCCTCCAGCTCGACCTCGGGCGGGGCCAGCGGCTCGCCGGGGACGTCCAGCGGCGGGACCAGCCGCTTCCCGAGCTGCGCGCAGTTCGGCGGGCAGTGCGTCAACCCCGAGGTCGACTCCTGCGCCAACCCTCTCGGCGAGCAGACCTCCGACTGCAACCCGATGGGCTACGTCTGCTGCCTCCCGGGCAACGGGGCCAACGGCGGTTCCACCGGCTCCAGCAGCGGCAACGGCGGGGGTAGCACCGGGGGACCGTTCCCCGGAGAAGTCGACGCAGGACAGGGGCCGGGCCCCTTGAACGTCCTGAGCACCGGGCGCGGGACCTCGGATGGAACGCTCTCACAATCGGTGGACGGCACGCTCCTCTACGCCGTCAGCGCCGACGACGGCCAGTTGCTGGTGGTCGACCCCACCGGAAGCGCGTGCCCCGGGTTGCCGCCCCCCGGCAGCGGGGGTCCCGACGGCGGCCTTCTCTTGGCCTCGGCCTGCATCGTCGCCTCCGTGCCCGTCGGCGCCCTGCCCTCGCGGGTGATCGTCGGGGCGGACGACACCATCTACGTGTCGAACCGGAAGTCGCGCTCGATCTCGGTGATCCACCGGCCGCAAGCGGGCGGGGTGTGGGCCGTGTCGACCACGCTGCCGACCGACGCCGAGCCGCTCGGGATGGCGCTCTCCCCCGGGGCACAGAACACGCTCTACGTGGCCAACCACGGCAGCGGCACGGTGCAGGCCTTCGACATCGCGACCTCCTCCGTCGTCTGGGACACGACGGTGGGCAACTTCCCCCGCAGCGTGGCGGCCCTGGCGGACGGTGAGCTCTACGTCTCGCACTACCGGTCTGGAATGGTGGACATCCTCGACGCCACCACCGGCCTCGTCCTGAAGAGCGTCTCCGCGAACGTGGGCGTGATACCGAGCCTGACCCAGGCCACTACCCAGGCCGGCGTCGTCTTTCAGCCCACCTTCACCGCGGTGGCGATGGATTCGCTGGTGGTTTCGCCGGACGGCGCGCGCGTCTATCTGCCGCACCGGCGCGAGCGCAGCGGCATCATCTCCGACGTCAGCTTCCCTCCCATCGTGGCGCCGGCCATCACGACCTTCGAGACCGCGACCGATCTGCCCCACGACGACGCGCTCGAGACCAGCCAGAACTATCCCCCGACCATCATCTATCCGGAGAACCGGATCGCCTTCATCTCCTTCTTCCAGCCCGACGGAGGATCCGGGAATGGGAACGGCAGCACGGGGGGCGGCGGCAGCACGGGCGGCGGCAGCACGGGCGGCGGCGGCACCCCGGGTTACGGCGGCATCGTCGCCGGGTTCGGCTGGACGCAGGCCCCCACGGCCATGGTCGAGGACAACCAGGGCCAGTACCTGTTCGTGGCCAACCAGGACAGCGACAACGTCACGATTCTCCCCGCGAGCCGCCGCAGCGGTTCGGATGCTCCGGGCGGGATCAACTCCGAGGTGGCCATCGACGAGGGCCCGAACGGCCTGGCGCTCGCGCCCGACAACCTGACGTTGTACGTCTACAATGCCATCGGCAAGAGCATCTCGGTGGTGGTCGCCCAGTTCGGCCAGGCCATCGAGGTCACCCGCATCCTCGGCGTGGGCACCACCGGCTCGATGAGCAGCGACGCCGTGGCCGGGAGACAGCTCTTCTACTCGGCCGCGAACGCGCAGATGGCCGCGCCCGGCTCCGGCGTCGCGTGCGAGTCCTGCCACCTCGAGGGTGGGACCGATGGACACGTCTGGCAGTTCGTCTGGGGACCCCGCAAGACCCAGGGGCTCCTCGGCAAGGACATCGGGGCCACCGCGCCCTACCACTGGGATGGCACGGAGCTGCAGATGAGCGACCTGCTCCAGAACACCATCACCATCCGCATGGGCGGCAGCGGGCTCGACGCGGGACAGGAATCCCAGATGGGCGCCTTCCTCGCCCAGCTCGAGCCCGCCGACAATCCAAACCAGCTGTCGTCCGGTCTCACCGCGAGCCAGCAGAACGGCCAGGCGCTCTTCGCAGCCAACTGCGCCGCTTGCCACGCCGGCCCCGACATGACCGACAACGGCTTCCACGACGTCGGCACGATCGTGACCCAGAATCCGAACGGCAATCCCGACGATCTCTGTCGGCTCGGGGTCGGGTACGACGCGGGAACCAGCTGCGTGACCGACACGCCGCTGCTGGCGAGCGTCCCCAACCCCGACAACCAGGGCGGCTTCAACACGCCCACCGTGCTGGGCCTCTACTTCGCGCCGCCGTATCTCCACGATGGCAGCGCGGCCACCCTGGACGACGTCGTTCCCCGAATGCTGTCTGGGGCCGGGCTGCCCGCGCTCTCCGCGTCCGACACGGCGGATCTGGTGGCCTACCTGCAGACGCTGTGAAGCCGGAAGCGCAGGCCTCCTGATCCCGCCCGCCCGCCGAGGCCGAGCGCGGCCTCCGCGGCGCTGGGGGGCTCACGCCGCTGCACGCCCGCCAGGACCCGCGCGCAGCAGGCAGCATGCGCGAGTCTGCGACGAAGCAGCCCGGCGAGGGCGTGCGCCGGCTCGCTTGTTTGTCCTCTCAGGAGGGTGGTAACGTCGACGCGATGGTCGGTCTGCTGTGCATCGCCACGACCCTTCGACTCGCCGCCGCCCAGCTCGCCGATCAAACAGCGGGGCAGGAGGCGA
>DATJNL010000112.1:0-9310 GCA_035508175.1 Myxococcales bacterium | reverse complement strand
CTCAGGAAGCAGGAGATCGACACGAGCCGCTTCGCCGGACAGACCCACGTGCTCGAGATCGACGTGTCCGGTCCGCCGAACCCCCGGCGCTGGTACTACGTCGACGGCGCGGTGAGCCCGTAGATGCGCCGCGCGCTCCTGCTCGCTCTCCTCTCCGCGACGGCGTGCAGCCACCTGGGCGAGTCCGTCGTCGCCACGATGCCCACGGTGGGCCCGCGGCTGGTCGTGCTCGAGCCGGAGGGCACGCTGAAGCCGGGCCCCCGCGGCGTGCTCTGCCTGCAGGCGCCGGAGGGGTACGCGGTGCAGCCGGCCGCCGCGGCGTTCTTCAAGGCCGGCGGCGAGATCGTCTCGATCCGCGCGGCGCTGGCGCAAGGGGAAGGGCAGGATCGCCTCGAGCTGGCCGTCCCCTCGCTGCGCACGGTCGGCGACGACGCCTTCCTCTGCTTGTCGGGCGCGAGCCCGCCGCCTCCGGGCGCGGTGTTCGACCGGGTGAGCCTGAGCGCCACCGCGCCCCTCTTGCTGCCCGAGATCGTCTGGATCGCGGAGCCGAAGTAACCCCCTTTCCCGGTGTCAGGCGGGTCGGCTATAGTCCGCGCACTGATACATCCGTTCACCCATTCGAGAAGGAGCAACGATCATGGCGGTGTCCCCCGAGAAGGAGAAGGCAATCGAGCTGGCGGTCGCGTCGATCGAGAAGCAGTTCGGTAAAGGCTCGATCATGCGGCTGGGCATGGACGAGCCGCTGGTCAAGGACGTCCAGACGCTCTCCACCGGCTCGATCAGCCTGGACATCGCGCTCGGCGTGGGCGGCTTTCCCAAGGGGCGCATCATCGAGATCTACGGACCGGAGTCGTCCGGCAAGACCACCCTCGCGTTGCACGCGGTCGCCGAGGCGCAGAAGCGCGGCGGCGTCGCGGCCTACATCGACGCCGAGCACGCCCTCGACGTCGACTATGCCCGCAAGCTCGGCGTGCGCACCGACGACCTGCTCATCTCCCAGCCCGACACCGGCGAGCAGGCGCTCGAGATCACGGAGATGCTGGTCCGCTCGGGCGGCATCGACGTGCTGGTCATCGATTCGGTCGCCGCGCTCGTGCCCCGCGCGGAGCTCGAGGGCGAGATGGGCGACGCCCACATGGGCGTGCAGGCCCGGCTCATGAGCCAGGCCCTGCGCAAGCTCACCGGCACCATCTCGAAGAGCCAGACCTGCGTGGTCTTCATCAACCAGATCCGCATGAAGATCGGCGTCATGTTCGGCAACCCCGAGACCACCACCGGCGGCAACGCGCTCAAGTTCTACGCGAGCCAGCGGCTCGACATCCGCCGCATCGGCGCCATCAAGAACGGCGAGCAGGTGATCGGCAGCCGCACCCGCGTGAAGGTCGTGAAGAACAAGGTCGCGCCGCCCTTCCGCGAGGTCGAGTTCGACATCATGTACGGCACCGGCATCAGCCGCGAGGGCGACGTCCTCGACCTGGCGGTGCTGGACAACTCGGTCGAGAAGAGCGGCTCCTGGTTCGCCTTCGAGGGCGAGCGCATCGGCCAGGGGCGCGAGCAGGCCAAGGAGTTCCTGCGGGAGCACCCGGAGGTCCTGGCGCGGCTGGAGCAGAAGCTCTTCGAGAAGGCCGGCATCCGCCGCCAGGGTCAGCCCGAGCTGAGCGTGGTGCCGCCGGCCGAAGACGAGGAATCGCCGAAGAGCCGCGGCCGGGCCAAGGCCTAGACGTCGTCCCGACAGCCCGGAGACCACCTTCACGAAGTTGACGGCGCGGCGCCGGCTCCCTAGTTAACGGGGATGGACTCCCCGCGGGAGCGAAAATGGCTCTGGGGCTTTCTCCGGGCCTACGTCGACGGCTACGACGTGGCCGCGGCGCGGGCGGAGCTGCCACCGGCCTGCTTCGACGCGAGCCAGGGGTCGGGTGTCGTGCGCGCTCGCCAGGCGATCCGGCGGCTCATGCGCTCGTCGGGCCTGCGGTACGGCATGCCGCTCGATCCCTCCGGACGCTGGTCCAAGGATCGGCCCCCGGCCGAGGCCCTCTTCCTGGTGGCGCTCGCCCGCGAGCTGGATCTCTGCGTGGCCGCGGGGCTGGTGTTCGGCCGCGAGCCCGAGGCAGGGCCGTTGCTGCGCGACCTGCTGTCGTTCCTGGCGGCGCTGCTCGGCGATGACTCTGCTGCCGAGCGGATCTCGACCGAGGAAGATCAGGGGCGCCTCGAACGCGAGGCCGGCTCGGTGGGGCGGCGGCTCTGGCGGCGCGGACAGGCGCTCGTGGCCGATCCCGTCCTCGGCCTCCCTCTCCACAACGGCCTCCTGTACTCCGACGCGCGCTTCCTCGCCCGGCTCGCCGTCGACACCTACCGGCGCGGGCGCTTCTCCGCGGAGGGCGCGCGCCGGCTTCGCCGGCTGGTCGACCGGCAGCGGGCGGCGCTCGCGGAGGCCTTGCTCCTCATGGCGAGCGCCGAGAACGCCCCCAGCCCGGTGGCGCGACGGGTGATCCTGCGCCAGCTCGACGCCGTGGGTCTGCCCCGCGATCTGATGAAGCAGCTCCGCGCCGCGCTGGAGACCCCGCCCGCTCCCGAGGTCCTCGCCGCCGCGCTGCCCGGGCGGCGCACGCGCCTCTTCGTGCTCGAACAGGTCGTCCTGGGCGCGCTCGCGGACGGCTGGCGCTCGCCGCGCGAGCGGCGCTTTCTCCAGAGGCTGGCCGAGACGCTCGGCATCCCCCCGGAGGAGCTCGGCGCCATCGAAGCCGAGCTCGCGGAGTTCTACGCCGAGCACCCGGAGTTCGTGGACCGCTTCCAGGTCCGCGACCGCCTGGCGGATCTGTCCGATCAGGTGATGGCGTCGGTGGAGGAGCTGGTCGACCGGAACCGCAGCTTTTTTCTCCACGAGCTGCGGCAGGGGCGGGAGCTCACGGCCGCGCTCGGCACGCTCGCGCGGGGCGGCAAGCTCGACGCCGCGCAGCGTCGGCGGCTGCGCGAGCAGTTGCTGGACCTCGCCAAGACCGTGCCCGGCCTGGCGCTCGTGGCCGCTCCGGGCGGGCTCCTGCTGGCGATGGCGCTCGCCAAGATCCTGCCGCCCAGCTTCTTGCCGTCAGGCTTCGTCGAGGGGGCCCGCAAGCCCGAGGCCCCCGACGAGCTCACGCCCGCTGAAGCTTCTCCAGCCGAGCCGCGAGCCGCTTCAGGTCCTCGTCGATCTTGATGTAGTAGACCTTGCCGTCCTCGTCCTGGAGGATCTGGTCGAGGCGGGCGCTGGCGGCCTTGGCCTGCGCCTTTCCGGCCGCGCTGCCTTCGACGAGCCAGCCGAGCGCGGTGTTCTCGGCGAAGCGCGCGAAGAGGTCGTCGTCCTTCAGCGCGTCGAGGAGGGCCGGGATCGCCTTCACGTCGCCCAGCCGGCCGAGCTCGTAGGCCGCGCGCTCGCGCACCGGCCCCTGCGGATCCTTGAGCTTCTGCAGCCAGCAGTCTTCCTTCGTGCCGCACTCCTCCGCGGCCACGAGCCTCGAGAGGTGGCCCTTGAGCGTCTCGGCGTGCTTGGCCATCGACTGCTTGCAGGCCGCGTCGTCGTTGCCGGCGTCCTTGCATTCCTTCATCCAGCGCGCCGGCTCTTCCGCGATCAGCTTCTTCATGAAGGCGACGTCCTTGCCCGAGCCGAGGTTGCTCAGCGCGTGGATGGAACCCTCGCGGGCGTCCCAGCTCCCGGTCACCGAGGCCTTCTCGAGCTCCGGGACCACGCTGGAATCGCCGATGAGCACGAGCGCGCGGCCGTAGGCGTCGCGCACGTTGGCCTCGCTCTCGCCGAGCAGCGCCGCGATGGCCTTCGCGGCCGCCTTGTCGCGCAAGCGGCCGAGCGATTCGGCGGCGTTCGCGCGGACCAGCAGCTTGTAGTCGCTGTCGCTCTCGTAGTGCAGCCGCGACAGCAGGGCCGAGTCGGCGCGCGGATCGCCCACGTCGCCCAGCACCTGCGCGGTCTTCGCGTACAGGGCCTCGGGCAGGATCTGGTTGTCCTGGGCCCACTTCTCCATCGCCTTGTCCTTGCCGTCGAGCAGGGCGATGAGCGGCGTGGCGGCCGGCTCGCCGATCTGGAAGACCGCGAAGCTCGACTCCGGGTAGAAGCTCACGCCCTGCCGCTCGCGGAACAGCATCTTCTCGATGGCAGGCACGGCCTTCGGGTCGGCGATGCGCCCCAGCGCCATGATCGCCTTCTTGGCGATGAAGGGCTCCTGGTTGTCGTCGGTGGCGATGGCCATCAGCGGGTCGACGGCGCTGGTCTCGTGCAGCTTGCCGAGCGACTCGACCGCCGCCAGCACGACGTAGTGGTCGCGCGAGTGGAGCATCTTGAGCAGCGCCGGGGACGCCTTGCGGTCGCCGAGCTGGCCGAGCGCGATGGCGATGGCGCGGTTGGCCTCGTTCGCGGAGCGGGTCTCGCGGTCGCTGCCACCGCCCACGCTGAAGTCCACCGCGTCGGTCAGATCGCCGACCGCCGCCTTGTCGCCGAGGTCGCCGAGGGCCTCCGCCGCGGCCTGCTTCACGCGCGGGTCGTCGTCCTTGAGCAGCGGGGCGATCTTGTCGCCCGCCGCCGCGTCGTTCATCTTGCGGAGCTTGTTGCAGGCCTCGATCTTCTGCTGGATGCTCTTGCTGCCGAGCCGGGAGATCCAGTACTCGGGCTTGCTCGGGTCGGTGTTGCAGGCGGTGGCGAGGCCGGCGGCCAGGAACAGCGGGAGAGCACGTCGCATGGGCGCTCCGATGGAGACCCGACAGCCCCCACGGCGGCCGGGCGGATGGGGGGGTGTAGCATGCCATCCGCCGAGGGCGCAAACCGCGCGGCCGTCGTTTGAGGTACACTCGGTTCATGCCATCCACCGCCCGCTCCCTCCCCCTCCTGGCGCTCGTGTTCGCGCTCGGGGCGCTCGGGAAGGAGGGCCCCTCGCCCGCCCGCCTGAGCCCGGAGCAGTTCAGCCTCCTGGCCGAGCGGCTCGAGCACGGCGAGTCCTTCAAGGTTCGCATCCAGGCCGCCCTGATCCTCGGCGAGGGCGGCGGCCCACCCGCGGAGCCGGTGCTGCGCGAGGTCCTGCGCGACGACGCGAACCCGTCGGTGCGCGCGGCCGCGGCGCTCGCGCTCGTCGACCTGGATGGGCTGGCGTCCGTGCCGCCGCTCGTGGAGGCGCTGGGCGACGAGGACGGCTTCGTGCGCGGCGAGGTCGGCAAGGCCCTCTCGGTCCTGGCGCAGCGCGAAGGCTCCGGGCTGGCCCTCCCGCTCGCGAACGCGCTGGCCAACGCCTCCGACGCCGCGAAGCCGATCGGCCTCGCCGTCCTGTCGGGGCTGGGCTCGCCGGGCGCGGACGGCCTCGTCACCTTGCTGGGCGATTCTTCCAGCACGGTGCGCGCCGCCGCGCGCAGCTCGCTCGAGGCGCTGCCGAAGGCGGTCGCCGGCCAGGCGCTCGAGCGGGGCATCCGCAACGGCAGCTTCGGCGTCCGTGCCATCGCCGCCCAGCTCGCCGGCGAGTGGCGCGACGCCGCCGCCCTGCCGGCGCTCGCCGACGCGGCCGCGGACGCGACCGAGGTCCCCGAGGTGCAGGAGGCCTCCCGGCGCGCGATCGCGGAGATGAAGGACGCCATCCGCGAGGACGAGGAGGTCGCGCAGCTGAAAGGCGCCAGCGATCCGCAGCTCCGCGTGCGGGCGCTCGTCCTGCTCGCGGGCAAGGCCGGCCCGGCCGCGGAGCCCGCCTGCGAGGCGGCCCTGCGCGACGCGAGTCCCCTGGTGCGGGCCTACGCCGTCGAGTCCCTGGGAGCGCTGGGCGATCGGCGGGCGCTGCCGGCCCTGCGCGAGCTCTTGCATCGGGAAGACTACGCCCCGCTCGACGCCGTGCTCTCGGCCGCCATCCACCGGATCGAGCGCAGCAGCCCGTCCGCGCTGGCCGGCAGCGCGCCCTGAAGACCTTCAGGGCGGCGAGGGAGGCGCCAGCAACGTCGCCTCGCGCCGGGCCTGGTCGAGCGCCTGCAGCCGCTGCCCGTCGGACGCGATGCGCTGCTCGATGCCGGCGCGCGTGTCCCCGGAGCTCCCTGCCGCCAGTTCCTGAAGCAGCTGGATGGCCGCCGGGAGCCGCGACTGCCCTTCGAGGAGATCGACGAGCTGCCATTCGTAGCTCGGTTGCAGCCGGGCCGCGGTGCGCAGGGCCTGCTCCGCCTTCGCGACCCGCCCTTCCGCGACGTAGATCCGTGCGCGCTCGGCGAAGCCTTGCGCCCGCTCGGCCAGCGTGGCCGCGGCCCCCAGCTCGTCGAGCGCCCGGTCCGCCTGCTGGGGGTCGTGCTGGGAGAGCAGCAGCTCCACGAGCGCGAACACGAGCTGGGGCTGGCCCGGCCGGCGATGCAACCCACCGTCGAGCGCGGCGCGTGCGTCCGCGGGCTTCCCCGAGGCCAGGAGCACGCTCGAGAGCTGCAAGGACGCTTCGGGATCGTCGGGGGCGAGCGCGCAGGCGCGCCGGGCTTCCGCCACCGCCCCGGCCAGGTCGCGCTGGGCCGCGAGCAGCGACGCCAGCTGGAGGTGAATCGCGGCGCTCGTCGGCTCCAGCGCGAGGCCCGCCCGGGTGGCCGCCAGCGCGTCGGCGGGCCGCCTCGCGTTGCGCAGAAACGCGCCGAGGCTCGCGAGGGCCGCGCCGGTCCCGGGCACGGCCTGCTCCAGATCCTCGAGCGACGGGTACTTCCGCATCGCCGTCACCAGCCCGGCGTAGTCGCCGGTCTGCTCGAAGTACAGCCGCGCCTCCAGCAGACACTGCGCCTTGCGGCCGAGGTCGGCGAGCGCCCCCTCTGCCACCAGGTGCATCGCGGCCACGTTGGGCTTGAAGTAGAGGGCGCGGTTGAGCCAGTGGAGCGCCGCCCCCGGCCGGCGCTCGGCCAGGAAGCGCTCGGCGAGCGCGAGCGGCACGACGAAGCTCGCCGGGTGCCGCTCGAGCAGGGGCAACGCCGCCTTCTCGGCCTGGGCAGACGTCAGCGCGGGCGCCGCCGCGACGAAGGCATCGGTCTCGCCGCGCCAGCCTTCGAGCGAACGGGGGAAGACCAGGAGTCCCAGCGCGAGCGCCGCCAGCGCGCCGCCGGCCGCCATCCAGCCGGGAATCGATCGGGTGGTCGCCGGCGGGGCGTCCTGCGGCCGGCGGCAGAGGCACGCGAGCGCCACGAGGGCCGGCAGCGCCACGCCCCCCAGCTCCAGCGAGAAGTCGACGAGGTTCTGCAGGCCGAGCGCGAGCAGGCCGGCGGCGAGTCCGTGCTCCAGCGGCCCGGTCCCGGGCTGGGAGAGGGCCCGCACGAACGCCCACGCGAGGAGGAGCAGCAGGGCGCCCCCCACCGGCCAGCCCAGCTCGGCGACCGCCTGCAGCGGCTCGTCTTCGATGAACTCCGCGGTGCCCGTCGCGGCGGTCAGGTAGTGCCCGCCCACGGTGGGGAAGGCGCCGCGGCCGATGCCCGTGAGGGGGAAGTCGCGCAGGAGCGGGAGCGATTCGGCGAACCCCTGGAGCTTGGTCTCCTGCCGCAGGCTCTCGACCGAATCGAGCGTGGCGAGTCGCGCCACCACCGGCTCGTAGCCCAGGAAGGCCGCGATCGAGACGGCGGCGGCGGCGGCGCAGATGGCGGCCACCGCTGCGCGCGGCGAGCGCGCCGGCTTGGCTGCGGCCCCCGAGCGCTGCGGCCGCTCGCGGTTCACCCAGAGCCACGCGCCCAGCGCGAGCTGCGCCACCAGGAAGGCGCAGATGGCGCCGCGCGAGAGGCACAGAAAGACCGCCGCCCCGATCAAGACGTACCCGAGGCCGTAGAGCGCCTGCGCCCGGCGATCGCCGCCGCGCAGCGCGAGGCCCAGCATCACCGGCGCGCAGAGGGAGAGAAAGCCCGCGGCGTTGTTCTTGTTGCCGAACGTGGTCACGAACGGCGGCGCCGCTTCCTTGAAGATGGGCAACCCGAAGAGCTCGTGCGCATTCGCGAGCAGGTGGCCGTAGCCGATGAGCGCGATCGCGAGGCCCGAGGCGGCGATCGCCAGGGCGAGGCGGCGCCGCGCCCTGCGGCTGGAGGCCACCTGCCACGCCGCGAGGAAGGCCGCCGCCTCGGCCAGCGCCTTCACGAGCTCGCGCGCCGTCCCCGGGCCGTCGAGGGTCAATGGATGCCAGCCGGCGGGGGCCAGGCCACCGAGGGCGAAGCGGTACGTTTCCGCGCCCTGCGGCGAGAGCAGCCGCAGGAGCCACGGCGGGAGCGGAACGGCTTGCAGGCCCACGTAGCCCGCCACCGCCGCGAGGCCCAGGCCCACCACCGGCAACGCCACGCGGCCCGTGGCCCACGCCGCGGCGGCGAGGGCCGCGCAGGCGAGCGCCAGCATCACCGCGATGGACCACCCCTGGAAGGTGCCGAGCGCCAGGGGGCAGAAGAACAGGGCCGCCCAGAGGAGCCCTTCGGCCACGCGAGGCGAAAGAGCCGCCCGCCCGGACCAGCGCCCGAAGCTGTGGCGTCGTCCTGCCATTCGTCGCGTCGCAGCCTTCATCCTGACACGCTCGACCCTCCGGCTTCAACGGGACGCCCCCGATCGTTCGGCCCCGAACATCGTCCCTGCCCGGCCGCGCAAGACCATTGACGGCTCCGCCGGGTGAGCGTAGTGAGGCCGCTCGGCCGGCTGCTCTTCGCCAGGAGGGACCCACATGAATCGGCTCTTGCCATCGACCCTGATCGTCGCCGCGCTCGCCGCCTGCGGAGGCGGGGGCGGCGGCGGTAGCAGCGGAGGTGGAACCACCGGAGGGAACCACAGCGCCAACACCATCGCCCTGGTGGACAACGACGGCTACGTGGGCGACGGCAGCGGCACGGATGCCACGGTGCTCGCGGCCTACCACGCCTTCCTGGCCGGGGCCGGCATCACCGCGTTCGACGACATCGCGATCGCCAGCAACGGCAGCCAGTCGTGGGGCGCCGCGGCCACGCCCAGCGCCTCCCAGCTCGCGCAGTACAAGGCGGTGATCTGGTTCACGGCCGACAACAGCCTGGGCGAGAGCGCCGCAGGGCAGGGCGACGTCACGATGTCCTCCGACCAGGAGGCGAACCTCGCCGGCTGGCTCGCCTCGGGAGGCAAGACGCTGGTCGTCATCTCGGAGTATCTCCTCGCCAGTTTCGACTGGGCGACGGCGCCGACCGACCCGCTCTTCGTGAAGTACCTCCCGCTCCAGGGCGGCCTCGACCAGCTCGACACGGTCTCGGGAGGGGGCTGCGTCCCCATCAACAACGCCCCCTTCACCGTCGCGGGCGGCGCCGCCGTCTCGACGGCCTTCGGCGCGCTTCAGTGGACGATCGG
>DATJNL010000111.1:0-17090 GCA_035508175.1 Myxococcales bacterium | reverse complement strand
GCGCGGGGGCGAAGCCCCCGGCGGAGATCACCTGCGCTCTGCGCCCGCCGCCTGTGCCGCCGCCGCGAGCTCCTCGTACGGTTGGCAGCCGACCACTGCGACGTCGCCGAAGAAGAACGTGGGGATGCCGGTCACGCCGCGCGCGTTCGCTTCCTCCCGGGCGGCATCCACGCGGGCGAGGAAGCGCTCGTCGCGACTCGCTGCCAGCGCGGCGTCCGGCTCGAGGCCGGCGCTCGCGGCGATGGCTCGCAGATCGGCGTCGTCCTCGAGATCCTTGCCCTCTTGCCAGTGGGCCTGCATGGCGGCCTCCCGGAACGCGTCGAGGCGACCGTGGTCCCGCGCGTACTCGGCCATCGCGAGCGCCCGGCGCGTGTTGGGCAGCCGCTCGGGCGAGCCCATCCCGCGGATGCCGAAGCTCTCGGCGACGGCCTGCAGGCGGGGGCGCATGGCGGCGACGCGCGCCTCTCCGAAGAGCCTCCCGAGCTCGATGCCACCTGGCGGCGTCTCGGGGTGCAGCTCGAAGCCCTTCCACACCACGTCGAGATCCCATTCTCTTCGCAGCCTGACCAGGCTGCTGTGCTCCGCGATGAAGCAGAACGGTCAGACGAAGTCGGAGTAGAGCTGCAGCTCGATGGGCATGGGTGCCTCCGTGGGTAGTCTAGGGGGTCGACGCACCGGCCGCCAGCCGATCAACCCTGCGGCTCCGCGGCCTCGCGCTCTTCCTGGGCCTCGCGCGCCGAATTGAAGAAGCGCCACGCCTGCCAGAGCAGTCCGGCCGCGCCGCCCCAGAGCCAGCCGCTGGGCGCGACGATCGCAGCCACCGCGAGGAGTAGCGCCGCCTGGAGGTTGATGAGCAGGCCGTTCCAGTACAGGACGGTGGGATCCTGCCGCTGCAGCCCCGACAGCAGGCCTGGATCCTGCCGGATGCGGCGGAAGAACCAGACGTTCCGGAGGCGCTGCGTGAAGAGCATCACGTTCGAGAACAGGAAGAAGCCGAGGCAGACGCGCAGGAACAGCTCCACCGGTCTGGTCCAGCCCAGCTCGCCGGCGAGCCGCTCGATGAGCCAGCAGACGCCGGTCACGACCGCTCCGATGCCGAGCCACATCCCGAGCCCCTCGATCGAGAGGAGCGCAGGGCCGGCGGTCGAGCCGGTCGCAAAGGGGCGGCTCAGCTCGCGCCCCGTGGCCTCGCGCGTCGCCGCGTCGGCGGACCGGTAGGCGGCCGCGCTCGCCTGGGCCAGCAGCTGGCCGAGCGGGTAGAAGGCGAGCCACAGGCCGGGAGCGAGCCAGTACACGGGGAGCGGCACGGCGGCATGCTACTCGAAGCCGTCGCCGGCCGTCGCTTCGCCCAGGCCGACCGGCGGCAGGAACTCCGAGAGGAGCTCGCGCGACCACCAGGCGCCGGTGCGGCCCCGCTCGGCCGCCGTGGTGAAGCGGTAGCGGTAGAGCTGGGCCCGCACGAACGTGGGCGGCTTCTCGGGGAAGGGGTTGTGGCGCAGCAGCGCGAGCGTCGGACGGTCGTTCTCGAGGAGCTTCACGAGGAACGGCACGAACCAGCGGTGGTGGTAGGGCGAGGTCATGGCGGCGAACCACATGAGCCAGTCCAGACGCAGGTGGTAGGGCGCGAACTGGCCCGGCCGCCGGCGCACGTCGCCGGGCTTGCCCTTGAATTCGTAGGCCTGCCACTTCGCCGACGCGCCGGGCGAGGGCGCATCGGTCCCCTCGATGACGACCTCGCGGCGCACGCGCGTGATGGATCCGAAGGCGCCGTAGGTGTTCACGAGGCGCAGGGGATCGAAGCTCGTGTTCATGATCTGGTGGCGCGAGAGCAGGTTGAGCGCGGGCCGCCAGCTGAGCGCGACGATCACCGCGGTGAGGGCGAGGAGGGCGACGGCGTACCAGAGCGGCATCGCGCTCGAGGCGGCGAGCCGGAGCGGCAAGACATGGCGCAGCGCCGCGTCGTCGAAGCCCGAGAACGCGAGCACGAGCGTGAGCAGGTTGAGCCAGGCGAAGTTGCCGCTGAGCACGAGCCAGCCCTGCGTCACCACCACGATGCCCGCCGCCACATCGGCGACCGGCTGGGGACAGAAGAGTCCGAACGGCACCACCAGCTGCGCGACGTGGTTCACCGCCACTTCGACCTTGTGCAGCGGCTTCGGCAGCCGGTGGAACAACCAGCTCAGCGGGTTCGGCATGGGCTGCGTCTCGTGGTGGTAGTAGAGGCAGGTGAGATCCCGCCAGCAGGGATCGCCGCGCATCTTGATGAGGCCGGCACCGAACTCCACGCGGAAGAGCAACCAGCGGAAGAGCCAGATCACGGGGAGGGGCGCCGCGACGGCCGGCGTCCCGAGGAAGATCGCGAGGAAGCCCGCTTCGAGGAGCAGCGTCTCCCAGCCGAAGCCGTAGAACGTCTGGCCGACGTTGACGATGGACAGGTAGAGGACCCAGAGCGCGAGCCAGATCGCCATCGCGAGGCCGAGCGGGAGCCGGTCGGGCACGCCGAGGACCACCAGCGCGCCGAGCAGCGCGCCCGTCCAGGCGGTGGCGAGGAGCGCGCGGTCCGAGTAGCCGAGGTGGAACAGCCCCGGGGCGTCCCAGAAGCGGACGAGCCGGAGGAAGCGGGGCGCGGGCAGGAGACCGCGCTCGCCGCAGAGGGGACGGAACTGGTTGACCGCCACCAGGAAGGCGATCAGGTAGACGACCCCGAGCCCCCGCTGCAGCGCGAGTCGGGCGAGCGCGCCGCCCGGAGCCGCGAGCCAGTGCATCGGCGGATCAGAGCAACGAACCTCTCCGGCCGCAATGCGAAAGAGCGCCGCGCCCTTGAAAAGGATCGACCCCCCGCCCTATGACCGCCTGGTGAAGCAGCCGGCCTCGATCGCGGTCCTGCGCTTCGGCGCGGTGGGAGACGTGGTGCTGACCGCGCCCGCGCTCGAGGCGCTCGAGCGCGCCTGGCCGGACACGCGCGTGCTCTTCGTGGTGAAGGAGCGCCTGGCGCCCCTCGTGGCGCACAACCCGGACGTGGACGAGGTGGTCGCGCTGCGCGAGCGCGAGACCGCGGCGTCGCTGGCCCGCCGGCTCCAGGAGCGGAACGTGGCCGCCGTCCTCGATCTGCACGGCAAGCTGCGCAGCCGGCTGCTGCGCGCGCTCCTGCCGCGGCTGCCGTGGGTCACCTGGCACAAGCGCGACCTGCGCGAGACGCTGGCGGTGAAGCTCGCGCACCGCCCCTACCGCGCGACCATGCCCTTCGCGGATCGGTACCACGCCGCGGTCGAGCAGGCCGTGGAGCGCGAGCTCCCGCGCGGCCGGCTCCGCTACCACCCCGGGCCGGACGACGTGGCGGCGGCGGACCGCGCGCTGCGCGAGGCGGGCGTGGACCCCACGCGACCGATCCTGGGCCTCGCGCCGGGGGCGCGCTGGGAGACCAAGCGCTGGCCGGCGGAGCGCTTCGGCGAGCTCGCCGCGCGCGCGCTGGCGGCGGGGCTGCAAGTGGCAGTGCAAGGCACCGAAGACGAGCGGCCGGTGACCGCGAAGGTGTGCCAGGGGGCCCCGGGAGTCGCCGACCTGACGGGCCGGCTGGACCTCGCGGCGCTCGGCGGCTTCGTCTCCCGCTGCGCCGCCTTCGTCTCGAACGACAGCGGCCCGATGCACCTGGCGCGCGCGCTGGGCGTGCCCACGCTCGCGCTCTTCGGCTCGACCGATCCGGGGATGTTCGAGTTCACGGGACACCGCGCGCTGGCCCTGAGCCTCCCCTGCGCGCCGTGTTCCTTCTTCGGCCGCTCGTCCTGCCCGGAGAAGCACTTCCGCTGCATGCTCGACCTCGGGGTCGACGCCGCCTGGGGAGCATTGCAGCCGCTGCTCGAGGGCGGGCGCCGCGCCTTCGTGTCGGCCTGAGTGGCGCGCGCGCCGTCGGCACGTTAAGGGAGCGCCATGGCGACCGAACCTCTCGTGCTCTCCGTGCGCCCCCTCGTCTTGCCGTGGGAGGCCACCGATCCGTTCCTCTTCTGCATGCACCACGACGACCGGTACCCCGCGGGGGACGACCGGATGGGGCCCGCCGCGTCCCTGGCGGGGCGCGACCTCGGCCAGGACTTCGCGGGGAAGGACGGCTGGCGCATGTACCACGGCCGCACCGTGCCCGGCTTTCCGCAGCACCCGCACCGCGGCTTCGAGACCGTCACCATCGTGCGGCGCGGCTTCGTCGACCACGCCGACTCGCTCGGCGCCGCGGCGCGCTACGGCCAGGGGGACGTGCAGTGGCTCACCGCGGGGCGCGGCATCGTGCACTCCGAGATGTTCCCGTTGCTCGAGCGCGGGGGCCCGAACCCGGTCGAGCTCTTCCAGATCTGGCTGAACCTGCCGGCCGCCGAGAAGATGGCCGAGCCGCACTTCGAGATGATGTGGAGCGAGCGCATCCCGCGCGTGGTCGAGCGGGACGCGAAGGGGCGGGCGGCCGAGGTGGTGCTCGTCGCGGGCAAGCTCGGCGGGCGCGAGGCGCTGGCGCCGCCGCCGCACTCGTGGGCCGCCCGGCGCGAGAGCGACGTGGCCATCTGGACGATCGGGCTCGAGGCGGGGGCGCAGTGGACGCTGCCGCCGGCCGAGCGCGGCACGCGGCGCAACCTCTATGTCTTCGGCGGCGGCTCGGTCAGGCTCGGGGGCGAACGCGTGGACCCGGATCGCCGCGTCGAGCTGCGGCCCGACGCGCCGGCGCCGCTCGAGGCCGGGGAGGGCGGCGCCGAGCTGTTGCTCTTGCAGGGCAAGCCCCTCGACGAGCCGGTCGCGCAGCTCGGTCCCTTCGTGATGAACACGCAAGCGCAGATCCGGCAGGCCTTCGTGGACTACCAGGCGACCGCGTTCGGGGGCTGGCCCTGGCCCCACGACGATCCCGTCCACCCGAGGACCGAGGGCCGCTTCGCACGCCACGCCGACGCGCGGCTCGAACGGCCCTGAGCCGCTCACTCTCCCAACGTCTTCGCCATGGGAATGCGATCGATGGCGCGGAAGCCGGCGCGCCGGTAGAGCGCCTGGGCCGCCGCGTTCTTTCGTTCGACCTCGAGCAACAGGGAGCGCGCGCCCAGCGCGGCGCACTCGCGCTCCAGCAGCCGCAGCGCCGCGAGGCCGTGGCCCCGCCGGCGCCGCTCGGGCACGAGATAGAAGTCGGTGAGGAGGCAGAAGCGGCCCCCGAACTCGAGGTCGAAGCCGAAGCTCACGAGCGCATAGCCGGCGAGCTCGCCCGCGAGCTCCAGGAAGAACGCGCGGCCGAGCGCGGGATCCGCGAGGAAGGTCACGAGTCCCTCGCGCATCGGCGCGGCCTCGAAGCCCAGGCCGTCGTGGGCGTAGTACGCCGCGATGAGCGGGAGCAGCCGGTCGGCGTCCCCGGGCTTCGCCGGCCGCAGCACGGGCTCGGTCATGGCGGGACCCTAGCCCCGGGCGGCCTCCGGAGTCCAAGCCTCGACCAGGGCGACCGCGCGAGTTACCTTGCGCCGCCGTGCGGCCGAAGAGAGTCCTGGTCCTGGGTGGCGGGGTCGCCGGCCTCGCGGCCGCGGTGGAGCTGCGCCGCCGGGGTCTCTCGGTCACGCTCGTCGAGGCGAGCGAGCGGCTCGGCGGGCGGGTCCAGACGGAGCTCGACCCGGACGGGGCGTGGCCGCTCGAGCTCGGCGCCGAGTTCGTCCACGGGCGGCCGCCGGTTCTGCTGGCGGCGCTGAAGCGGGCGCGCGTCGGGCTCTACCAGGGACGCGGCGACTTCTGGATCGCGGGGGCCGGAGGCGGCGGCCCGTGGCAGGGCTTCGACGCCTTCCACGAGGCGCTCGCGCGCACGCTGCGACCGGGCGCTCGCGACCTGAGCGTGCGGGCCCTGTCCCGCGAGCCGCCGTTGAGGGACGCGCCGGCGGCGGCGCGCGCCTTCGCCGACTCGTTCACCTCCGGCTACTACGTGGCCCCGCCGGAGCGGGCGAGCGCGCGCGCCATCGCCCGCATGGAGGCGGCGGCCGACGCCATCGGCGGCGACCAGGGCGCGCAGCTCCCCCGCGGCTACGGCGAGTGGGTTCGCTGGCTCGTGGCCCGGCTGTCCCCCGAGGAGGTCCGGCGCGGCGCGAGGGTGCGGCGGGTCGCCTGGCGGCGGCACCGCGTGCGCGTCGACGCCCGCTCGCTCGCGGGGGCGGCGCTCGCCTTCGAGGCGGACCGGGCCGTCGTGGCCCTGCCGTTGCCGGCGCTGCAACGCGGCGGCGTGTCGTTCCGGCCGGCGCTCGGGCCCCAGCGCCGCGCGGCCGAGGCCCTCCGGATGGGGAACGCGCTCAAGGTGTTCCTGCGGCTGCGCGGCGAGCTGCGGCGCGGGCAGTTCTTCTGCATTGCGCCGGGCCAGCCCGTGCCCACGTGGTGGCGCGGCGCGCCGCGCGGATCGCCCTGGGTGGTGGGGTGGGCGGGCGGCCCGGTGGCCGATCGCCTCGACCGCCTCGACGACGCGGGGCTGCTGCGCGCCTCGCTCGCCTCGCTGGCGGTGGCCTTCGACGAGTCTGTCGCCTCGCTGCGCGCCCGGCTGGACGGCTTTCGGGCGGCCCGCTGGAGCCGCGACCCGCTGGCCCGCGGCGCCTACGCCTGGGTCCCCGTGGGCGCGGACGGCGCGATGGCCGAGCTCGCGGCGCCGGCCGGCGACACGCTCTTCTTCGCGGGCGAGGCCACGCACCCCGAGCACGCCGGCACGGTGCACGGCGCCTACGAGAGCGGGCTGCGCGCGGCGCGCGAGCTGCTCGGGTCGCTGGGTCGGTGATGCTCGCCTTGCTCGCCCTGTCTCTCGCCGCGCCGGTCCCGGCCGAGGTGCAGGCGCGCGACCCCATCGACGGGTCGGTGCGCGACTACCGCGGTGTGCCGCTCCTCTCTCTCGTGCCCGCCGGCGCCGGGGGCGACGCGCTGCTCGTCCACTGCGAGGACGGCTTCGTCGCGCTGCTGCCGCTCGATGCCGTGCGCCGCTACGGGCCGGTCGTGGCCGACGAGGTCCGCGGCGCCCGCGGCTGGGAACCGATCCCCGCGCCGCGCGGCCCGCGCTTCCTGGTGTGGCCGAACGTGGCGCATCCCGAGCTCGATCGCGATTCCCGCGTCACGAGCGAGGGCTGGGCGTGGGCCGTGGCCACGGTCGAGGCCGTCTCGTACGAACGCTACCTCGCGCCGCTCTCGCCCCGCGGCGTTCGGCTGGCGCGGGGCCGCGCGCTCTGGCTCGCGAGCTGCTTCCATTGCCACGCCGTCCACGGCGCCGGCGGCATGGCGGGCTGGGACCTCTCGGAGCCGGTGCCGCTCTGGCGGTACCTGACCGAGCCCCAGATCGCGCGCTACCTGCGTGATCCGCGCGCGGTGAACCCGGACGGCCACATGCCCGCGCAGCAGCTCGACCGGCGCGAGCGGGCCGAGCTCTTCGCCTTCCTGCACGCGGTCGTGCGCTGAGGGGCTCGAAGCGCCTCACTTGCCGCTCCTCGGCAAGCCGACTGACAATATTCGGCAGCTCGGGGGCCGGCGGTCCCGCCAGGTGACTGTTTACAGGGGCATCCGCACTGGCACCGCACTTGCCTATGGGTCGCGCGTGATCATGACGCGTCGATCGGGGAGGGAAGTCATGCGCTGGAAACCAGCGGTCGTTGCCTGCTTCGCCCTCGTGCTCGCGGGCTGCCGATCAGGGGCGCTGATCGTGACGTGCCCGGTGCCGTGCGCCCACGGCTTCTCCTGCGTCGATGGCAGCTGCGTCGCGTTCCTCGGCGACGGCACGTCGAGCTCGAGCTCCGGCTCGACGTCCTCCGGCGAGCTCACGGGCACGAGCGATTCCACGGGCTCGAGCGGCGGCGCCGGCTCGTCCGCGGGCTCCACCGGCTCGGGCAGCACGACGGCGTCCTCCACGGCCTCGTCTTCCTCCGGAGGGAGCACCGCCGCCGGCACGTCCACCGGTTCGATCTCCTCCTCCGGCGGGTCGACCGGGGCAGGGATGACGTCTTCGGGCGGCTCCACCGGCGCCATCGCCTCGACCGGCACGGGATCGAGCGGCACCACGGGCTCATCGGCCGGATCGCAGTGCACCGTCTCCACCCTGGCGGGCAACGGCGTGCGCGGGTACGCCGACGGCGACGCCGGCACGGCCGAGTTCTACTACGTGTTCGGCCTCGCGGTGGACGGCGCCGGCAACGTCTACGCCTCCAACATGGGCAATACCGGCGTGGTCAACGGGATCCGCAAGGTCGATCCCCAGGGCAACGTCACGACGCCGGCGCTGGGGCTGCCCGCCTACGTGGCGGCCCAGGCGCTGGCGATCGACCACGCGGGCAACCTCTACGTCGCCGACGACACGAACTACTGCGTCTGGAAGGTGGCCCCGGACGGAGGTGGAGCCACGGTGCTGGCGGGGAACGGCACGCAGGGGTTCCAGGACGGCAGCGGCGGTCCCCAGGGCTCGGCGGAGTTCCGGCTGCCCTACGGACTCGCCGTCGACGGCCAGGGCGACGTCTACCTGGCCGACATCAAGAACAACGTCATCTTCGAGATCGATCCGGCCGGAAACGTCACCACGTTCTCTGGCAACGGCAACTATGGCTTCTCGCCCGGCACCGGCGGGCCTTCCGGGAGCGCCGAATACAACTCCCCGGCCAGCATCGCCGTCGGCGGCGCGGGCCAGATCATCGTGGGCGACCAGGACGAGAGCTGCCTCTGCGCGCTGGACGGCGCGGGCGACATGACGGTGCTGGCCGGCAACGGAACCTACGGCTTCGTCGACGGTCCGGGAGGGGTGAACGGCACGGCCGAGTTCAGCCGGCCCGAAGGCGTGGCCGCAGACAGCGCCGGCAACGTGTACGTGGCCGACACGTACAACAACTGCATCCGCAAGGTGGACCCCTCCGGCAACGTGACGACCCTCGCCGGTGACGGCACCGCCGGGTTCGCGGACGGGCCCGGCAACGTGGCGGAGTTCGACGGCCCCTGGGGGATCGCCGTCGACGACGCCGGCGTGATCTACGTGGCCGACGTCGACAACGCCCGGATCCGGAAGGTCGTCTGCCCGTAGGTTCCGCCCCGCGCAGGATGCGCTGATCAGGGCATCTCGAGGCCGAGGTTCGCGTTCAGCGTCCACGGCCCCGACGCGAGCGTGAGCGGCTCGCCCACGCCCAGGCTGATCTCGACCTTCGGCCAGCGGTACACGTCGACCACGTAGAACAGGTAGTGGGTCTGCTCTCCGAGCGGCAGCCAGTCGAGGATCGGCCCGAGGCCGGTGTAGTACTCGAGCCCGAGCGCCACGTTCCAGAGCACCTCGCAGTTGGCCTTCGCCTGCGGCTCGAACGCCGGCCCGGCCCGCACGTCGTGCCCGAGCGGCACGCCGAGGTTGGTGTTCAGGAAGGCGCGGCAGCGGCCCAGGAAGCGCCAGTCGAGGATGGGGCGGATCTCGCCCGACCACGCGTACGCGTCGCTGTTCACGTCCGCGTTGCCCACCTCGGCGTTGATCGCGAGGCGCACCGGCCAGTCGTCCGAGAACCAGAGCTTCCACTTGAGCCGCAGCTTCGCGCCCGACACGTGATAGCTGCCGTCGGGCCAGAGCGCCGTCTCGACGTAGAAGGCGGTCTCGAGGTGCCGCCCGAGGCCGACCTGGGGCTCGGCCGTCAGGTGCAGCAGGCCGGGATCGCGCGGCTCGCCCGGCGGGGGATTCACCACCGAGGGCTTCGAGATGACGTGCAGCTCCTCCATCGACTGGCCGTAACCGAGCACGTCCGCGTCGTAGACCTGGATCTCGAAGGGGTCCTGCGCGCGCGCCGACGCGGCGGCCAGGACCGCCACCACGAAGCAACTTCGTCCGAGCGGCCCCATCGTCGCATGCTAGACTGCGCGCCCGTGTCGCGCACGTGGCAAAGCGCACTTCTGGTCGCAGCCCTCGGGGCGGCCTCGCTGGCGCGCGCCGACGCGCTCGACGACCGCTTCTCCATCGGCGGCTACTTCCGGCTGCAGGCGCTCACCGACTTCCAGGGCGGCAACGGCCGGCTGGGGCTCAACGACACCGGCTGCGGCATGGGCGGCCCCTGCATCTACGGCCGGCTCCTCAACGAGGGGCCCTACGCGATCGTCGAGAGCAAGCTCAACTTGCTCGGCAGCGAGCAGAGCTCCCTCGATCCCTGGGCCGCGGTGACGATGCGCATCGAGGGCTCGTCGTTCCTCGGCACCGACGCGGGCAAGGGCTCGCTCGCGAACTACGCCATCACCAACTTCGGCGTGAACGCGGGCAACATCCTGCTGCAGAACGTCACCTGGCGCATGGGCATCCTCTGGAACGAGCCGAACGATCTCGATCTCTACGACATGTTCATCGACGACCTCTTCTACGGCGTGGCGGGCGTGTCGGCGCGCTGGAAGCTCCCGTGGATCGAGCTGCTCGTGGGCCTCGGCGACGCGGGCTGGTCGATTCACCCCACGGCCTACGACACGGTCTACACGGGCGGCGGCTGGCTGCGCATCCACCCGAGCGCCCACTTCGAGTTCGGCGGCGGCGGGCAGTACGGCTACGAGCCGGCGAGCCCGGGCAACCAGAACGGCCCCTACCAGACGCCGGGCGTCACCTACCTCGAGTACTACCGGCAGGACGCGGCGCAGAGCTTCTTCCAGAACGCGCCGCCGGGCACGCAGCTCCTGCCGAACCCGAGTCCGCGCTCGTCCGAGAACTGGAAGGCGGTGGGCTACCTCGGCTTCGGCAAGTGGGGGCCGCTCAAGTGGAACAGCTTCTACGTCCACTACCTGAAGAACCCGCCGCAGACGAGCTACCAGGAGACCTACGACGGCCAGACCTACACGATCTACGACCACGACCTCACCGACCAGTCGTACGAGTTCATGGCGGGCGACGAGATGCTCTTCACCCTCGTGCCCCAGCGGCTCGACCTCGCCGTCGCCGGCCTGTACGGCGCGGAGCGCAACTACGCCAACACCATCGTCGCGGGCTACGACAACTACACCTGGATCTCGGGGGTGGCGCGGGCGCAGGTGTACGTGACCCGCACCGTGCACTTCCTGCTCGAGAGCAGCGTGGCGGAGGAGCACTCGCTGGACGGCAACCTCTTCCGGGACCACGTGGATTCGCTCTTCCAGAACGACGGGACCGGCGTCGAGGACCCGCTCGGGCTGCAGTACGGCGACAGCGCCTACCGCGACACCTGGCAGGGCAAGGTGGGCGTCGTGTTCAACCCGAAGGGCACGGGCATCTACACGCGCCCGTCGCTGCGCATCCTCTATGGGCTCCAGTACTCCACGGCGCAGGACGCCTTCCAGAGCGGCTACGTGAACAACCTGAACCAGTACAACCAGTTCGTGGGCCCCGAGCAGCACTGGCACTCGGTCCTGGGCGCGGACCTGGAGGGCTGGTTTTGAGGCGGGCGTTCCCCCTCGCGGCGCTCGTCGGCCTCGCCGCGTGCATCCACCGGCCGCCGTTCACGCGGCTCGAGCAGCCCACGCCCATCACCCTCGCGGTGATCCTCGACCGGCCGGAGGGCGCGCAGATCGACGAGGAGCCCCGCGCCCTGGCCCACGCGCTCGCCCACGAGCTCGATCGCCGGAACCTCGACCCCGAGCGGCTGCCGGCGGACCAGGCCGCGTCGCTCGGCGCGACGCACGATACCAGGGCGCGCGCCGCGCTGCTCGCGAAGGCCCTCGGCCCCGGCAAGGAGTTCCTGCTGGTGGAGCTCAAGACCAGCTACTTCGACTACATGGAGGGCCGCCACAAGTGGGTGGTGCAGACGCGCCTCATGGTCGGCCGGACGGACCGCCTCGACGTCGCGTCCACCGCCGACTTCGACGTGTCGGTGTTCCTCCCCTTCGACTTCGAGGGGCCGAAGGAGGCCCAGGAGCAGGCGGCCGACGACATCGCCGAGCGGCTGGGGCGGCTGCTCGACAACCACTACGCCGGACAGCCGGAGGCCGTGCCGGCGCCGGCCGCGAAGGCGGCTCCGGCGCACGCCGCGGCGGGCTGGAGCGCACGGCCGCTCTATTTCGTGCTGCTCGATCGCTTCGCCCCGAGCGAGCGTGGGGAGCAAGGACCCCTCACCCCGGCCCTCTCCCCTGTCAGGGGAGAGGGAGAAGTGGGCCCGTCATCCCCAGCCGGCGAAGAGAGAGAAGTGGGCACCTCATCCCCAGCCGGCGAAGAGAGAGAAGTGAGCACCTCATCTCCAGCCGGCGAAGAGAAAGAAGCGGGCCCTTCATCTTCAGCCGGAGAAGAGAGAGAAGCGGGCTCCTCTCCCCCAGCGGGGGAGAGGCCGGGTGAGGGGGCAGTGCGGGTCGACCGCAGCGACCCGGCGGCGTGGCACGGCGGCGACCTCGCCACGCTGCGCCGCCACCTGGACGACCTCCAGGCGCTGGGGGTCGGCGCCGTCTGGCTCTCGCCCGTGTCGCGCTGCCGCGAGGGCAAGAAGGGCCAGTGGGGCGGCTACCACTGCTACTGGGTCGAGGACCTCGGCGCCTTCGAGCCGCGCTTCGGGACGCCCGAGGAGCTGCGGGCGCTGCGCGACGAGCTGCACGCGCGCGGCATGCGCCTCGTCCTCGACGTGGTGCTGAACCACGTGGCGCCGGATTCGCCGCTGCTCGCGCGCCACCCCGACTGGTTTCACCCGAAGAAGCCGCTGCTCGACTACGGGAACCGGCAGGAGGTCGAGCAGGCCTGGCTCGCGAACCTGCCGGACCTGGCGCAGGAGAAGCCCGCGGTCGCGGACTACCTGATCGAGACCGTCTCGAAGTGGGTGCGCGAGGTGGCGCCGGACGGCTTGCGGCTCGACGCGGTGAAGCACGTGCCGGTCGCCTTCTGGCGGCGCTTCACGCGCGAGATGCACGCCGAGCGGCCCGGCCTCGAGATCATCGGCGAGGACCTCGACGGCGACGCCGCCACGCTGGCGAGCGAGGCGCGCGAGGGCGGCTTCGACGCGCTCTTCGACTTCCCGTTGCGGTCGGAGATCCTGGGGGCGGCCTGCGAGGGCGCCCCGGTGGGCGGCGTCGCGGCGCGGCTCGGGCTCGATCGCCTCGACGCGCCCGGCGCGGGCTGGGCCACGCTCCTCGACAACCACGACCTGCCGCGCCTCGCGAGCGCCTGCCCCGACTTCGACCACGCCGCGGCCGCCCTCGAGCTGCTGTTCCTGCTGCGCGGCATCCCCACGCTCACCTACGGCGTGGAGGCCGGCCTCGCCGGCAAGGGCGATCCCGAGAACCGGGGCGACCTCGAGTTCCCGGTGCGCTCGCCCTACCGCGACCTGATCGCGCGGCTGTCGGCCCTGCGCGCGGGCCACCCGGCGCTCGCCGAGGGGCGCAGCTGCGTCCGGGCGGCGGACCGCGACGGGTTCGTGCTCTACCGCGCGGCACCGGGCGGCGAGGTCGCCTGCGTCTTCGTGGCGCGCGGGCGGGGAGAGGCGCCGCTCGATCCGGGCTGGACGCAGGTCTTCCACGACGAGCGCGGCGGCCTCACCCTCGACGTCGAGGTGTCCTCCGATGCCGAGGCCCGGCGCACCGTGGCGCGGGCGATGGCGCCTGCCTCGCCGCGGGACATCCGAGTCGTGCCCGACGGCCCCCCGGCGCTCGGGCCCGGCGACACGCTCTCGCTCGTGGGCGCGGCCCCGGAGCTCGGCGCGTGGAACCCGGCGCACGGCGCGCCGCTGTCGGTGCACCTCCCCGCGGACGAGGTGTACGAGCTCAAGCTGGTGGTGCGGCGCGCGAGCGGGCAGGTGGAGTGGGAGCCCGGGCCGAACGAGCTCGTGTACGTGCAGCGCGGCGAGGGCGCGCAGGCCGTGGCGCTGCGCTGGCCGAAGCAGAGCTGAGCGCGGCAACGGGGCGGCGACTTCGGACCCGAGCGCAGGCCTTTGGTCGAAGGCGGCACCGTTGTCCGCGAAAGGGGCGGCGATTCGGGGCCCAGGCTGAGGCCTTTGGTCGAAAGTGGCGGCGTTGTCCGCGAAAGGGGCGGCGATTCGGGGCCCAGCCTGAGGCCCTTGGTCGAAAGTGGCGGCGATTCCCGCGAAAGGGGCGGCGATTGGGGGCCCACGCGGAGGCCTTTGGTTGAAAGTGGCGGCGATTCCCGCGCAGGGGGCGGCAATGGATTCGATCTTGGCGGTCATTCTGGACCCATCGCCGCCACTCGAGGCGACAATGGCGGCGATTTCGTCGAAAGCGTCGCCGCGGGGCTTGATCTTGGCGGCGATGTGGGCGACAACGGCGCGGCTGTCCTCCAACGTGGCGGCAACTTGAAGGGCAACGCCGCCGTTTGACCCGTCTGGGCCGCCGTGGGGCCGGAAAGCGCCGCCACTCTGGCCGAAAGGACCCGCGTGGCCGATACCTACCACTCGCTTCACGACGAGGTGCGCCGCCTGACCGGCACCTGGACCTATCCGGCGCTCGCCCAGTTGACCGGAGAGTCGCTGCGGACGATCCAGCGACACCACGGGGTGGCCAGCGGGTCCGGCATGAAAAAGCTGATCCTCGCCGCGCACGCCAAGGACCCGGATCTCGCACGGCGCTTCGCGCTCGCAGCGGGTCGAAACCTCGAGGAGCTGGGCATCGCACCCAAGCCGCCCCCCGTCGACGTCAAGACGGCCGCCGAGCGCCTCCGGCAGCACGCCGACTCCGTGCTGCTCGCCGCCGCGCACGCCGTCAACCTCCCCCCGGAGGCGGTGCGTCCCGCGGTGGCCGCCGCGCTGGCGCGCGTGGCCGACATGGGCGCGAGCGTCGCCGACCTGGCCGCCCGCCTCGACAAGCCGCTGCCGGGCGCCCCGCGGGCAAGGTAGCGGTCCGCCGCCGTTGCGGGCGGGGTTTCGGCGGACTAGGCTCCTGCCGTCCGATCGAGCGAGGCATTCCCCATGAGCCCCAAGAGCTCCAAGATCACCACCCGGCAGCGGGCGCAGCCGGCCACCCGGCCGATGACGCTCACGCAGAAGATCCTGCTCGACCACGCCGTCGGCCTCTCCCGGGCGTGGGTCGAGGCGGGCGACGTGCTGCAGATCGCCGTCGACTGGACCATCGCGAGCGAGCTCGCCTGGAACGGCATGGACCGCACCTACTCCCTGCTGGGCCGGCCGGCGATCCACGACGCCGAGCGCTTCTTCCTGGCGGTCGACCACACGGTCGATCCCAAGACGCTGCACGACGATCCGCGCACGCAGAAGCTCGTGCAGCTCTCGCGCGACTTCGCGAAGGAGCGCAAGATCCGCCACTTCTACGACGCGAACGAGACCATCCTGCACACCAAGTTCTACCGGGACCTGGTGCAGCCGGGGGAGGTCGTGCTCGGCGCCGACAGCCACACCTCGTCGCACGGCGGCATGGGCGCGTTCGCCATCGGCCTCGGCGGCGCGGACATCACCGCGGCCATGGTGCTCGGGCAGAGCTGGATCGAGGTGCCCGAGGCCATCGCGGTCGAGTACCGCGGCGAGCTGCCCTTCGGCGTGGGCGGCAAGGACGTGATCCTCGCGACGCTCGGGGCGCTGCACCGCAACACCGTGGCCATGGAGCGCTCGGTGGAGTACGTGGGGCCGGCGGTCCGGTCGTTCTCGACGGACGTGCGCTTCACCATCGCCAACATGACCGCCGAGTTCGGCGGGCTGAACGGCATCTTCGAGGCCGACGAGGTCGTGGCGGCGTGGCTCTCGCAGCGGCGGGGCTACAACGAGGGCAAGCGCTTCTTCCGCGCCGACCCCGACGCCCCGTACGCGGCGCGCTATCCGATCGACCTCGCGAACCTCGCGCCGCGCGTGGCGAAGCCGTTCGCGCCGGACAACGTCTTCGAGGTGGGGCAGGTCGCGGGGCTCGCGCTCGACGGCTGCTTCATCGGGGCCTGCACCACCACCGAAGAGGAGTTGGTGCTCGGCGCGCTCGTGCTCGAGCAGGCCTTGAAGAGCGGCCAGCCGGTGCCCTCCGACAAGCGCATCGTGGTGCCGGGCGACCTCACGATCCAGGCGAAGCTGCGCGAGGCGGGGCTCTGGGCGATCTACGAGCGGGCGGGCTTCGCCGTGGATCCGCCCGGCTGCAGCATGTGCCTGGGCATCGCGAGCCGCAAGGCCGGCAAGGGCGAGGTGTGGCTCAGCTCGCAGAACCGGAACTTCCAGAACCGCATGGGGCAGGGGTCGCTCGCGCACCTCGCGTCCGCGGCCACCGTGGCGGCGTCGTCGCTCGCGATGAAGGTGGCCGACCCGCGGCCGTTGCTCGCGCGGGTGGACCGCGAGCGCTACGCGAAGATCCTCGGCCGCCGGGCGCCGGCCGGCGCCGTGGCCGTGGCCGAGCCGAAGGCGGCGTTCGCGAAGGCGAGCCCCGGCGCGGCGGCCGGAGCGGGGGCGTCCAAGGCGGCGGCGCTGCGCGGCAAGGTGCAGCGCTTCGAGGACAACGTCGACACCGACGCCATCATCCCCGGCGAGTTCTGCCACTTGACGGCGCTCGACGAGCTGGGCGCGCACGCGTTCCACCACGTGCGGCCGGAGTTCGCGGCGCGCGCGAAGGCGGGCGCGACGATCGTGGTCGCCGGCGAGGGCTGGGGCAGCGGCAGCTCGCGCGAGCAGGCGGTGTGGGCGCTCAAGGGCGCGGGCATCCAGGCCGTCGTGGCGAAGTCGTTCGCCTTCATCCACAAGCGGAACCTCGTGAACGAGGCGCTGCCGTTCCTGGTGGTGACCGACCCGGCCTTCCACGCGCTCGCCCAGGAGGGCGCGGAGCTCGAGGTCGACCTGGGGCGAAACCGGGTGACGCACCTGGCCTCCGGCAAGTCGTTCGACGCGGCGCCGCCGAGCGCGGTCATCTCGGTGCTGCGCCGCGAGGGCGGGCTCGTGGACGCCATCAAGCACCGCGGCCCCAAGGTGTTCGAGGCGCTGGCGGCGGGATGAGCGCGACCGTGCACCGGGGACCCCTCTCCCCAGCCCTCTCCCCTGGCAGGGGAGAGGGAGCACCTCGAGAGAGAGGAGCGCCCGGATACGCTCGCAGAGGAGCGGGGCGCACGAGCCCCCTCTCCCCTGGCAGGGGAGAGGGAGCACCTCGAGAAAGAGGAGCGCCCGGATGCGCTCGCGGCGGAGCGGGACGCACGAGCCCCCTCTCCCCTGGCAGGGGAGAGGGAGCACCTCGAGAGAGAGGAG
>DATJNL010000110.1:0-4868 GCA_035508175.1 Myxococcales bacterium | reverse complement strand
CCGATGGGCGTGGCGACCAGGTAGAGCGCGCCGGCCACGCCTTCACTCGCCGGCGTCGAAGGCATTGCGGATCAGCTCGACGTCGAGGCCGCCGCCCGGCTCGCGGCGAACCGCGGCCACGTCGAACCGGATGCACCGCTCGGTAGGGTGCCGGAACAGCCAGTCCCGCGCCGCGGCCACGACGCGGCGCTGCTTGGGGCCGGTCACCGTCTCGGCCGGCGCCACCGCTCCGGCGTTGCGGGTACGCACCTCGACGAAGCAGACGCAGTCGCCTTCCTCGGCCACGATGTCGACCTCGCCTCGCCGGCAGGCGTGGTTGCGCGCGAGGATGCGGAAGCCGTGACGCTCCAGCGAGGCGGCCGCAGCCTCCTCGCCCGCGTCCCCGAGCGCGCGCCTCGAACGAGGCGTCGGCGGGTCCGCGACGCGCGTCGGCCGGGTGGACACGGGAGCTCTAGCCGATCGCGACGACATGGCTGGCCACCGGCTTCGCCGTGGCGCCCACCCACACCACCTGGCCCGCGCGGGCGAGCCCCTGCAGCATGCGCGCCAGGAGTTGCTTGCGCGGCTCGTCTTCACCGGCGACGCGCTCGTCGAACCAGAGGAAGATGCGATGGTTCGAGAGCCAGCGCTCGCCGAGCACGAGACGCAGCGCCCAGTAGCTCGGGTCGCGGTCGGCCGGCGGCAGCTGCGAGAAAGGCAGCGGCTCGGCGCCCGCCTGCGTGAGGGTGACGCCTCCGTCGGGCGCGAAGGCCGGGGCCCCGAAGCGCCGTTCGGTCATCGCCCCCACGTACTGCGCGGCGCGATCGCGCACGGTCTGCAGCAGCATGGCGGGCGTCATCCCGAACAGCTCGCCGGCCGCCTGGAAGAGAGCCGCGGCCTCGTCGGGTGGCGGCCGGCCGTCGAGCGAGAGCTTGATGTCGGTCGGCTCGGATCCGCCGAGCTTGCCGAGCTCGGCGTGCAGCTCCTCGAGCTCGCGCCGGATCTCGCCGGAATCACGGCGGTAGCCGCCGAAGCCCGCGAGCTTCGCCTCGAGCTCGGTGACCTGGGAACGCAATTGATCACGCGAGGCGACGGCCTGCTGGATCTCCGGGTCGCTCTCGAACGCCTGGAGCTTGTCGGTGGCCTGCTGCTGCCGCTCGAGGAGCGTCGCACGCACGGCCAGCCGCTCCTCGAGCTCGCCGACGCCGTCGACGCCCAGCGTCTTCATGAGCGCCCGCGCCTCCTTGGACTCCGCCTCGAAGGCCTTGATCGTCCGGCTCTCGCGATCCGCGAGGAGCGCCGCCTTGCGCCCCACGCCGTCGCGCTGCCGCATCGCCCCGAGCTGCTGGCAGGCGCGCAGCACGGCGAGCCCGAAGAATGGCACGTCGAGGAGCGCGGCCCAGCGGAGATCGGGTGAGAAGCCGGAGCCCACCACTGCGCCCGCCACGGACAGCGCGCCCACCGACATGCCGGTCACGAACAGGCGGTCCTGACCGAGCGACGCGAGTGATCCGCCCTCGCCGGCCGCCTCGTCGAGGGCGAGCCGCTCCTCGGCGATGCGCTTGATGGTCTCGTCGCGCTTCTGGATGAGCTGCGGCAGTCGCTTCACCTGCGCGACGGCCTCCTCGCTGATGGAGGGCAGCTTGCCGAGCTCCTCGACCGCGCGGTCGCGGTCGCTGCGAAGGCGTTCGACGCCCTTGAGCGTGTCCTCCACCTGGAACAGCTTCTGCTGCAGCCCGTCGAGCTGGAACTGGATCTGCTCGAGGTCCTGTGCCGCCTTCTCCTCCGCCTCCACCTCGGTGAGGCGCAGCCGGAGATCGCGAAGCGTGCGCGGCTTCTTGGGCAGGCTGACGGCTTCGGTGAGCTCGGAGAGCTTGCTCTCGATGCCTCGCCGCGGGGCCGCCTCGGCCGAGAGCTCCTCGGCAGGCACGACCGGCTCGGGCGGAGCGGGGGCGAACCAGAAGAGCGGCGCGAAGAGGCGGCGCTCGGGCAATCCCAGGCCGCGCAGCAGCTTCGGCACGCCCCCTTCGGCCGGCATCGGCTGGAACCGCGAGCTCTGGACGTCGAGGCGGCTGAGCGAGACCTCCATGCCGACCCCGCCCACGAGCCGGTAGGTGGCGCCGTCGACCCCGAGAAAAGTGATGCCGGCTCGGGCGCCAGCCGCCCCGGTGAAGGCCTCGACCTCGGGAAAGAGCAAGGCCTGGAGCGCACGCGCGAGGCCGGCGGCGCCCTCCGCGGGCACGTCGACTGCGTTCAGGCCCGGCCGGAAGGCCCACCGTCCGGCCGGGAGGCCTTCGACGCCCTGCGCTGCGATCTCGAGGAGAGTCACCCTCGATCAGTCTACTTCGACTCGGGCTCCGGCGTCGCGGCTGACTCGGCGGCGGCTTCGGGCGCGAGCTCGGCCAGGCCCTGCTCCTGGCGATCGATGCGCGCTGCCCGGCCCTGCAGGCGGCGGAGGTAGAAGAGGCGGGCGCGGTGCACCTTCCCGGGGCTGACCACCTCGATGCGGTCGATGCGCGGGCTGTGCGTGGGGAAGATGCGTTCCACGCCCACGCCGTAGCTGACCTTGCGGACCGTGAAGGTCGCGCGGTTGCGCCCTTCGCGGCGCCGGATGACCACGCCCTCGAAGACCTGGACGCGCTCCTTGTCGCCCTCGCGGATCTTGCTGTGGACGCGGACGGTGTCGCCCGGGCGGAACGCGGGCAGATCCTTGCGGAGCTGCCGGCCTTCCAGGAACTCGATCGCTTCGTGCCTCATGACTGTCCTCCTTCGTTCGACGCAGAATCCAGCTTCAAGAGATCGGGCCGGCGCGCCCGCGTGCGCTCCAGCGCCTGGGCGCGGCGCCAGCGGTCGACCTCGGCGTGGTCGCCCGAGAGCAGCACCTCGGGGACCTTCCGCCCGCGGAACTCGGGCGGGCGCGTGTAGTGGGGGTGCTCGAGCAGCCCGTCCTCGAAGCTCTCGAGGCGCGGCGACAGCTCGTTGCCGAGGACGCCGGGCCACAGCCGCGCCACCGCGTCGACGACGGCGAGCGCCGCGAACTCACCGCCGCTGAGGACGAAATCCCCCAGCGACAGCTCGCCGTCGACGAACTCCACGACGCGCTCGTCCACGCCCTCGTAGCGGCCGCAGACGAGGATCATCGATGCGAGCGCGCAGAGCTCGCCCGCGGCGCGCTGGTCGAAACGCCGCCCCTGCGGGGACATGAGATAGACGGGCGCGCCCGGCAACCGGGCCCGCGCGGCTTCGATGGCCGAGACCAGCGGCTCCGGCTTCATGACCATGCCCGCGCCGCCGCCGTAGGGCGCGTCGTCGGTGACGTGGTGCTTGCCGGGGGCAAAGGCGCGGATGTCGGTGACGGTGACCTCGACGAGGCCGGCGGCCTGTGCCTTGCCGAGGATGCTCTCCGAGAGGGGCGCGGTCACCATGCCCGGGAACAACGTGAGGATTTCAATCTTCAGCGCCACGCTCTACTCCGTGCTCTCCAACGTCAACCGCACCATCCGGGCCGCCGCGTCGATCGACCCGATCACCTCGGGGGTCGCCGGCCAAAGCTCCTGCCGGCCGCCCTCTTCTACCACCAGATAGTCGCGCGTCCCACTCGCCTCCACGCCGACCACCGTGCCCAGCTTCCTGCCGGCCGCGTCCAGCACCGTCCAGCCCACCAGGTCGGCCAGGTAGGTCTCCTGATCGCCCAGCGCGGGCAACTCCGCCCGATCCACCGACAACCGGAGTCCCACCAGGCGCTCCGCCTCTTCACGGCTCGAGATTCCCTCGAGCTTCACCACCGCGCCCCGCGGCCCCGCACGGAACGCCTCCAGCTTCATCCACCGATTCGCGACCCAGAAGCGACGGCCCACCTCCCAGAACGTCGAGGACGGGTTGAAGAGCTTCAGGGCCACCTCGCCCCGCAGCCCCTGCGCCTTCGCGACGGCCGCGAGCTCTACCGGCCGGGCGGGCGGCTCACTCGGCAATCTCGACGACCGCCCGCTGGCCCGTCTTCTTCTCCATGGCCGCCGCCACGGCACGCAGCGCCTTCACCGTCCGGCCCTGCCGCCCGATGACCTTGCCGATGTCGGCGGGAGCCACCGCGATGCGGTACGTGAGCTGGCCGTTTGCCGAGCTCTCCTGCACCGAGACGGCCTGCACGTCGTCGACGAGGCCGCGGACCATGAACTCGAGCAGTTCCTTCAAGACGGCTTACCGGGCGGCTGGAGCCGGGTGGCGCTTGAGGAGGTTCGACACCGCCTCGCTCGGCTGCGCCCCCTTGGACAGCCAGTATTCCACGCGCGCGTGGTCGAACTGCACCGCGGGCGGCTCGACGCCGGGGTCGACGGTGCCGACCTGCTCGATGAAACGGCCGTCGCGCGGCATGCGCTCGTCGGCCACGACCACGTGGTAGAACGGCCCCTTCTTGGCGCCTGCGCGCGACAACCTCATCTTGACCGCCATCGACACCTCCGTGAATCGCCCGCCCAGCGTTCCCGCGGGCCATCCGCGCGACACCGAAAATCGGACCGAAAGGCCGCGCTTGTAGCTGAAAAGACGGGGAGCAGTCAAGCGGAGGTCCTATCTCCGGGGCTGCCGCCCCGGGCCCCGCGGCATACGCTCTCGAGATCAGGGCCCGGGTGGGCGAGGGATTGAGCGCGGGGCGGCGGGGCGGGTTCGGGGCCGGCCGGTCCGCTCGCGGCTCGGCCTCGCCTGTCTCGATCCCGCCTCGCATAGACTCTCGTTCGCGAGTGGCATCGGCCTCGACGCTCGGTCCCGGCCGCCCCCTCGCCCGCCCCGCCTCTCCTCTCTACGAACCCCCTTCATCCCGGGAGCATGAACTTCGAACCTTGCCTGCGGCGCTGATCGAGATGCGGTCGGGAACAGGTGCAATGGCGTGATCG
>DATJNL010000109.1:0-7380 GCA_035508175.1 Myxococcales bacterium | reverse complement strand
GCCCGCGCGCGGCGGCAGGCCGCCCGGGCCGCGCTGCGCGGAGGGAGGCAGCCCCGCCCCCGGCGCTCGCGGCGCGGCGGGAGGCAAGCTGCCGGGCGGCCTCGGCGTCGCCTGCGCGCGCCCCGCCGCCAGCGCGGCCTTCATGGCGGAGGTCCCGGGCACCGCGGCCGGTCCGGCCGACAGCACGGGCGGCGCGATCGCCGCCGGCAGGATGCCGCCGCCCACGAGCATGTCGTCCGGCGCGAGCTGGAACGTCACGCCGTCGTTCGAGTACTGGAAGGGCTTCGTCACGACGCCGTGATCCACCATCAGCTCGATGGTGGCGAGGCTCAGCGGCCCCCAGACGCGGCTGCTCCGGTCCCGCACCCACAGCTGGTTCGGGTCGAGGATCTCGGCGGGCACCTAGAGGACCACCTCTTCGCGGTGCTCGCCGAACACGGCCCGCAGCGCGTCCGAGATCTCCCCCAGCGTGGCCCGCGCCTGCACCGCCTCGAGGATGCGCGGCACCAGGTTCTCCTTGCCGCGCGCCGCGGCCTCGACCGCCGCGAGCGCCCGGCCCGCCGCGGCCCCGTCGCGGGCCGCCCGGAAGGCCTTCACGCGCGCCACCTGCCGCTCCTCGAGCGCCGGGTCGACCTTGAGGAGCGCCGGTGCGGCGCCCCCCTTCTCGACGAACTTGTTGACGCCCACGACGACCTGCTGCCCGTCCTCCACCTGGCGCTGCGCCTGGTAGGCGGCCTCCTGGATCTCGCGCTGCGGGAAGCCGGCGGCGATGGCGCGCACCATGCCGCCCATCTCGTCGATGCGCTTCAGGTAGGCCTCGGCCTTCGCCTCCACCTCGTCGGTGAGCCGCTCGATGGCGTACGCGCCGCCGAGCGGATCCACGACGTCCGCGACGCCGCTCTCGTACGCGATGACCTGCTGGGTGCGCAGCGCGAGCTTCGCCGCCTCCTCGGTGGGGAGCGACAGCGCCTCGTCGCGTCCGTTCGTGTGCAGCGACTGGCAGCCGCCCAGGACCGCAGCGAGCGCCTGCAGGCTCACGCGCACCACGTTGTTGTCCGGCTGCTGCGCGGTCAGCGTGCTGCCGGCGGTCTGCGCGTGGAACCGCAGCGCCCAGCTGCGCGGGTCCTTCGCGTGGAAGCGCTCGCGCATCAGCCGCGCCCAGAGCCGCCGCGCCGCGCGGAACTTGGCGACCTCTTCCAGGAAGTCGTTGTGCACGTTGAAGAAGAAGGAGAGCCGGCCGGCGAAGGCGTCCACGTCCAGCCCCGCCGCGAGCGCGGCGTCCACGTAGGCCACCCCGTCCGCCAGCGTGAAGGCCACCTCCTGCACCGCCGTCGAGCCCGCCTCGCGGATGTGGTAGCCGCTGATGGAGATGGGGTTCCAGCGCGGCATCTTCGCGGCGGTGAACGCGAACATGTCGGTCACGATCCGCAGGGAGCCCTCGGGCGGATAGATGTATGTCCCGCGCGCCATGTACTCCTTGAGCACGTCGTTCTGCACCGTGCCGGAGAGGGCCGCGAGCGGCACGCCGCGCGAGAGCCCCACGGCCGCGTACAGCGACAGCAGGATCGACGCGGTCGCGTTGATGGTCATCGACGTCGACACCTGGTCGAGCGGCAGGCCCGCGAGCAGCGTCTCCATGTCCTCGAGCGTGTCGATGGCGACGCCCACGCGCCCCACCTCGCCGCGCGCGCGCGCGTGGTCGCTGTCGCGGCCCATCTGCGTGGGCAGGTCGAAGGCCACCGACAGGCCGGTCTGGCCGGCCTCGAGCAGCAGGCGGTAGCGGCGGTTGCTCTCCTCGGCGGTGCCGAAGCCCGCGTACTGGCGCATGGTCCAGTGGCGGGCGCGGTACATGCTGGGCTGCACGCCGCGGGTGAAGGGGTACTCCCCCGGCCAGCCGAGGCGGTCGAGGTAGCCGGCCTCGGGCGCGGCCTCGGGGTCGAGCACCGCCGGCAGCTCGATGCCGCTCGTGGTCCGGAACTCGGGCCGCCGCTCGGCCACCTTGCGCACCGCCGGCCGGTAGACCTCGGCGCGCCAGCGCTCCCGCGACGCCCGGAGCTTCTCTCGCTCGCTCGGAGCCATCGAGGGCAGTCTACTCCACCAGGCAGAGCTTCGCGCCGCCCTCGACGGCCGTCCCCTCCCGGACGGCGACCTCCACGACCTTGCCCGCCTTGGCCGCGCGCAGCTCGTTCTCCATCTTCATGGCCTCGACCACGAGGAGCCCCTGCCCCTCCGCCACGGCGTCGCCGGCCTTCACGAGCACGCGCACGACCTTGCCCGGCATGGGCGCCACGATGACCTGGGGGCCTTCGGCGGTCAGCTTGCCGGAGGCGGCCCGCATGCGCAGCCGCCGCTCGTCCAGCACCTCCACCGAGAAGACGCTGTGCCGCAGCAGCACCGCCACGTCGTCGCCCTTCTCCTCGTACTCGGCCGAGAAGGAGCGGCCGTCGACGATGAGGCTGATCGCGCCGTCGGGCAGCTCGAGCGCGTCGATCTCGTGGACGGCGCCATCGAGCGTGACGCGCAGCGCGTCGCCCTGCCGGTCGACCTCGAGGTCGACCGACCGCTTCCCCAGCGTGGCCCGGTAGCGCCTCACCGCTGCGACCCCCGCCGCCCGAACGCGCCCGGCCGCCCCGCCAGCTTCCAGGCCGGGCTCTCCGCCGTGCGGTGCCGCGCCAGCTCACGCACCTGCCGCTCGTCCCGCACGAAGGCCCGCGCCGCGGCCGCGAGCAGCGCCGTCTCCTCGAGTGCCGCGTCGGGCGCGGTGGCCAGCTCGGCGGCCCGCACCGTGAGGAAGCTCGTGTCGTAGCGGCCGCTGCGGAAGTCGGCGTGGTCGAGCACGCGGCGGAGCCAGCGCACGTTCGTGGTGATGCCGCGCACGACGTACTCGGAGAGCGCGCGCCTCAGCCGCTCGATGGCCTGCGTCCGGTCGGGCGCCCACACCGACAGCTTGCTGATCATGGGGTCGTAAAACATGGGCACCGTGAAGCCAGCGTAGACGCCGCCGTCGTCGCGCACCCACGGCCCCGCCGGCACGCGCAGCTGCTGGATGCGCCCGGGCGACGGCAGGTAGCCGCGCGAGGGGTCCTCGGCGTAGACGCGCGCCTCGATGGCGTGCCCGCGCGGCTTCACGTCCGCCTGCTTCCACGGCAGCGCCTTGCCCTCGGCCACCTCGATCTGCCAGCGCACCAGGTCGAGGCCGGTGCACCACTCGGTGATCGGGTGCTCCACCTGCAGCCGCGTGTTCATCTCGAGGAAGTAGAAGCTGCGGCGCGCGTCCACGAGGAACTCGACGGTGCCGGCGCCCACGTAGCCGACGGCCTGGGCGGCCTTCACGGCCACCTCGCCCATGCGGCGGCGCATCTCGTCGTCGACCACGGGCGAGGGCGTCTCCTCGACGACCTTCTGGTGGCGCCGCTGCACAGAGCACTCGCGCTCGCCGAGGTACAGGGTGGTCCCGTGCGTGTCGGCGAAGAGCTGGATCTCCACGTGGCGCGGCTCGTCGAGGTACTTCTCGAGGTAGACGCGATCGTCGCCGAACGCGTTCTTCGTCTCGCTGCGGGCGCTGCGCCAGGCCGCGGGGAAGTCGGCCTCACGGTCGACGCGCTTCATGCCCTTGCCGCCGCCGCCGGCCGCGGCCTTGAGCATCACCGGAAAGCCGATCTCGCGGGCGAGGCGCAGCGCCTCGGCGTCGTCCTCGATGGGCCCCGGGCTGCCCGGCACGACCGGCACGCCGGCCTGCCGCATGCGGTCGCGGGCGCGCGTCTTCACGCCCATGGCCTCCATCGAGGCCGGGGGCGGGCCGATGAAGGTCACGCCGGCCCCGGCGCACGCGGCGGCGAAGCCCGGGTTCTCCGAGAGGAAGCCGTAGCCGGGGTGGATGGCGTCGGCGCCGGCGCGGCGGGCCACCTCGAGGACGCGGTCGCCCACGAGGTAGCTCTCGCGGGAGGGCGCGGGGCCGAGGCGGTAGGCCTCGTCGGCCATGCGCACGTGCAGGGCGGCGCGATCGGCGTCGCTGTACACGGCGACGGTCTCGACGCCCATCTCGCGGCAGGTGCGAATCACGCGGCAGGCGATCTCGCCGCGGTTGGCGATCAGTATCTTGCGAAGGCGTCGCGCCACGGCCGACACTCCTTATCAAAGCTCCCGGCTCCTCGCACCACCGTCGCTACTCCCCGACTACCCAGACGAGCTGGTGGCCCTCGAGGGCGTAGACGCCGGTGGTGCACTCGGGGCCGCTCACGGTCACGAGCGGCGGGCCGCCGTCGGGGTTCGCGAAAGGCTCGCTCACGGTGACGCCCTCGGCCCCGGGGTCGCAATCGAAGCCGTGGCCGCAGCCGCCGAGGCAGAGCGCGGCGAAGACGATGGCCACCCCGCGGCGCCGTCCAGGGGTATGCTGGCGCCTTCGCCGGAGGACCCGCTGAAGCCGTTCGCCCTCGCCGCCGCCGTCGCGCTCGCCGCCTCCGGCTGCGACTGCTACCCCGAGACGTCGCCTGGGAGCTGCACGACGCCGTCCTCCGCCGACGCCGGCGTCACCCCGCTGGCCGCCTTCCCCTGCGACTCCTGCTACGCGCTGCGCGTCTGGCCGAGCGGCGGCGACGCGGCCGGCGGGGTGTGCCTCGACGAGGACGGCAACGCCTACGCCGACGTCGGCCCCGGCGCCGCGGACTGGTTCTCGAGCCCCGGCGACGGCGGCGTGGGCGACGCGGGAACCCCCTGCGACGAGGTGTCCTGCGGCTCCTACAAGGACTTCGCGGTCCCCGCGGGCGCCTCGCTGAAGATCATCGGCTACGCCGGCGACGGGGGCTGCACGAGCGACTTCCCGTTCTTCGTGCAGGAGTTCTCGGGCTGCCAGTGGCAGCCGACCTACGCCGACCTCTCGGAGGCCGAGGAGCCCCAGATCGCCTACTACGTGGCGGCCACGCCGCTGGTACGCGTCCTGTCGTTCGGCGAGGCGCTGCATGTCGCCGTCTGCCTCGCGCCCGACGCTTCCTGCGCGCAGAGCTCGACGCCCTCCGCGTCGCAGTGAGCGGCCGCCGTGGCTCACAGCGGGATGTTGCCGTGCTTCTTCGGCGGGTTCTCCTGCCGCTTGTTCTCGAGCATCTCGAGCGCGCGCACGAGCTTGCCGCGGGTCTCCTCGGGGAAGATCACCTCGTCCACGTAGCCGAGCTCGGCGGCCTTGTAGGGGCTCGCGAACTTGTCGCGGTAGTCGGCCACGAGCTTCTCCTTCGCGGCGGCCGCGTTCTCGGCCGCGGCCAGCTCGTTGCGGAAGATGATGTTCACCGCGCCGTCCGGCCCCATCACCGCGATCTCCGCCGTGGGCCACGCGAAGTTCACGTCGGCGCGGATGTGCTTGCTGGCCATCACGTCGTAGGCGCCGCCGTACGCCTTGCGGGTGATCACGGTCACCTTGGGCACCGTGGCTTCCGCGTAGGCGTAGAGCAGCTTCGCGCCGTGCTTGATGATGCCGCCCCACTCCTGGTCGGTGCCCGGCAGGAAGCCCGGCACGTCCACGAAGGTGACGAGCGGCACGTTGAAGCAGTCGCAGAAGCGCACGAAGCGCGCCGCCTTCACCGACGCGCCGATGTCGAGGCAGCCGGCGAGCACCGCGGGCTGGTTGGCGACGAGGCCCACCGGCCGGCCGCCGAGCCGAGCGAAGCCGACGACCATGTTCTGCGCGAAGTGCTCGGCCACCTCGAAGAAGTGCCGCTCGTCGACCACCGCGCGGACGACTTCCTTCATGTCGTAAGGCTTGTTCGGGTTCTCGGGCACGAGCGTCTTGAGCGCCTCGTCCTGCCGCGCCGGGTCGTCGGTGCAGGGCGCGAGCGGCGGGTCCTCGGCGTTGTTGGACGGCAGGAAGGAGAGCAGCTCGCGGGCGATGCGGAAGGCGTGCGGCTCGTCGTCGGCCGCGAAGTGGGCCACGCCGCTCTTCTGCGCGTGCGCGCTGGCGCCGCCGAGGGCCTCCTTGGTGACCTCCTCGTGCGTGACGGTCTTGATGACCTCGGGGCCGGTGATGAACATGTAGCTCGTGTCCTTCACCATCACGATGAAGTCGGTGATGGCGGGGCTGTAGACGGCGCCGCCGGCGCAGGGGCCCATCACGAGCGAGATCTGGGGGATGACGCCGGAGCAGAGCGTGTTGCGCAGGAAGATGTCGGCGTAGCCCGCGAGGCTCTCGACGCCCTCCTGGATGCGCGCGCCACCCGAGTCGTCGAGGCCGATCACGGGCGCGCCCACCCGCGCCGCGAGGTCCATGATCTTGCAGATCTTCTGCGCGTAGGCGCCCGACAGCGAGCCGCCGAACACCGTGAAGTCCTGCGCGAAGACGAACACCTGCCTGCCCTCGACCAGGCCGTGGCCGGTGACCACGCCGTCGCCGAGGATCTTCTTGTCCTGCATGCCGAAGTCGGCCGAGCGGTGCGTGACCAGCTTGTCGAGCTCGACGAAGGTCCCCGGGTCGAGGAACATGTCGAGGCGCTCGCGGGCGGTGAGCTTCTTCGCCTCGTGCTGCTTGTCGATGCGCTCCTGGCCGCCGCCCAGCAAGGCCTGGCGGTTGAGCGCCTCGAGCCTGGCGCGGGGGTCCCGGGCGGACGACGAGCCCAGGGGCTCCTTCTCGGGGCGGACGCGGCGGGCCATCGGGAGGACGGGAGTTTACGGAGGGGCGGCCGGCAGGGCAAGCGCCGCGAGGGCGGGCGCGGCGGCGGTGGGCGCGCCCGTGGCAGGCAGCGCCACGGCAGCCCCGTGGACCGCCGAGGAACGGGCCCTGGCGCCCGCGGTCGACGCGTGGCCCGCCTCGGTGGCCCCCGTTGCGGCCTCGGCGGACCCGCCTGCCGGACCGGCGACCGCGTCGACTGCCCAAGGCCCGGCCGCTGCCATTGCCGCGGTCCCTAGCGACGCCTCGACACATTCTCGATCGCGGGCGGCGAGCCTGGTAGAGTGGCGGTCGATGACCATCGCCGCCGCGCTGGCCGCCACTCTCGTCCTCTCCGCCCCGTCGGCCAGCCAGGTCAAGCAGGCCGAGCAGCTCGCGCGCCGGGCCATCACCGAGTACAACGCGGGCGAGTTCGACGTGGCGCTCGCCGACGCGACGGCCGCCTACCTCGCCGACCCGAAGCCCGGCCTGCTCTTCAACATCGGCCAGTGCCAGCGCGCGCTGCACGCGTGGGAGCGCGCGGAGTTCTTCTTCCGGCGCTACCTCGCCGAGAAGCCCGACGCGCCGAACCGCGCCACCGTGGAGGGACTCATCGCCGAGATGCAGGCGAAGCAGAAGGAGGAGGCCGCGGCCAAGGCCGCGCCGCCGCCGGTGGCGCCGGTGATCGTGGAGGCGCCCACCGCGCCGCCGGTCGTAGCCCCGCCCGCCCCGAAGCCAGCGCCCACCGCCGC
>DATJNL010000108.1:0-21306 GCA_035508175.1 Myxococcales bacterium | reverse complement strand
GACCCCGACCCCGACCCCGACCCCGACCCCGACCCCGACCCCGACCCCGACCCCGACCCCGACCCCGACCCCGACCCCGACCCTCGACCTCGACCGCGACCTCGACCCTCTCTCCCTACTCCCCCGACGAGCGCAGCACCCACGGGTAGTTCACGTACACCTGCCCTCCTCCGCGCGGCTCCGGGAATCTCCACCGCCTCACCCGCTCCGTCACGCACCTCTCCACCCCCACGTCTCCCAGCGTGCTCTCGCTCACCGCCGCCTCCGCGACTCCTCCCGTCCCATCGATCGTGAACGCCACCGCCACCTTGCCGTACAGCGACGGATTCCGGCTCAGTCCCATTTCGTAGCAGTACCGGATCTCGTGCCAGTGCTTGCGCACGATGGCGCCGACCACTTCCTTCGACAGCGCGCCGTCGACGATGGTCGGCCCCGGCCTCACGCGCGTCTCCGCCTTCCCGGGACCGCCGAAGTCGAGCAGGCCGTCGCCGCCCGGGCCGCCGCCGCGTCCCACCGTACCCAGGCCTCCCAGGCCCACCGGCGGGCCGCCGCCACCGGGTCCGAGGCCGTGGATCCCCAGCCCGTGGACCCCGTGCGCGTCCTCCATGGCGACTCCGCCGCGCAGGCCCTCGAGCGCGCGGTTCACGGCGTCGCCCAGCGGGCCGCCGCCGTGCGCGCCGTCCAGCCGGTTGCCGAGGATGTCGAGCGCACCGAGGCCGGCGAGCAAGCCGGTGCGCAGCACGCGCTGGCGGTCGAGCTCCCGCTGGCGCGGCGCGCTGCGCTGGCTGCCCGGCTCCGGGGCCGCCGTTCGCTCCCGCAACGCCTCCGGCTTCCCGCGGGCGCCCTCCGGCTTCGGCGCGCGGAGGCCTTCGTGCCCGGCGGCCACCTGGAACTTGTCGGGCGAAGCCGGCCGCACGACGACCGCTCGCAGGATCTCCGGCCGGTTGAAGAGGCTCTCGCTCAGCCCCTCGTCGTCCGCGGGGCGCATCCACACCGCGATGATCAGCGCGAGGTGAAACGCGAAGGCGAAGGCGAGCAGCTCGAAGAAGCGCAGGTCGACGCCCTCGAACGCGGGGAGCGGCGCGGTGGGCGAAGCCCAGCGGACGTCGAGGGACAGCGGGCCGAGCTCCACGTGGCCCGGGCCCTCGATGCCCAGGCGGTGCGCGCCCAGCTGGAGCGGCCCTCCCGGGGCGAGGGTTTGAACGTCGAGGAGCGTGCGGCCCCAGCGCACGGCGACTTCCAGCGCGCGGGCAGACGGGTGGCGTCGAGCGAGCATGAGAACCTCCGCCGGGCTCCCGAAGGGCCCGTTCGAGTGGCCGGGCCGCGCGACCCGGTGCCCGCTCGTCCCGGGGCCGCGCGAGACCTTTCACCTGAACGGGCGCGATCAGACCCGACCGCGCAGCAGCGCCCGCCGGATGGCCTGGACGCCCCGGAAGTTCGAGCGTCGTCGCGGGTCGAGCGCGGGGGCGACCACCGAGCGCGAGAGCAGCGCGCGCATCCGGGCCGAGAGCTCCGGGGCGAGGGCGCCGGCCGCGCCGGCGGTCTCGGGGAACAGCTCGGCGAGGAGCTCGAGCGCGCAGTGGAGCGCCCGCTGCAGCTCGCCGCCCCGCGCGCGCGCCCGCAAGGCGGGGACGTCCAGCGGCCGGCCGCCCTGCGGATCCCAGAAGCCCTCGCCGCCGCGCGCGCCCCGCAGCGCCATCTCGCGCAGGTCCACGAGCTGGATCCGCGGCACCTGGAAGGCCTCGCGCGCGAGCACCGCGACGTGGGCGAGGAAGGCGTCCTCGGGGCCGAGGCGAAAGGCGCGGGGGCCGTAGGGGAGGGCGGGGGCCTTGCGCTCGAACAGGCCTTCGATGTCGGCCGCGGGAGCGAAGCCTGGCAGCGCGGTGGCGAGGCTCACGGTGAGCCGGCCGTCGCCCACGAGGACCTCGGACGGTCCGCGCTGCACGGGCAGGAAGCCTCGCTCGCCGAAGGCCGCCTGCGCCGCCGGCAGGTCGCGCGCGCGCAGCAGCAGCTCGAGCTCCGGCACGGGGCGGAAGGCGATGTGAGGATAGAAGGCGTCGGCGGCGGCCGCCGCGCCGAGCAGGACGACCTCCGGCATGGCCTCCTGGGAAAGGAGCTGCTTGAGCTGCACCAGCTTGAAGACGTTGTCCGAGAGGATGCCCTGGTAGCTGGCGAGCAGGCGCTCGCGCAGCCAGCCCGGCGCCCCGAAGCGGCCGGGCCAGCGGTACTCGAGCTGGTAGCTGACCGTGGGCGCCAGGCCGTGCCGCTCGCAGACCTCGGCGAGTGCCTCCCAGTCCAGGCCGGAGGGGAGCGCGGGCACGGGGCCGTCGAAGCGCGTCAGCGCCGCGAGGGCGAGGTTCAGGTCGGCCGCTTGCACCGGGACATGGTGCGCCGACGCAGCGCAGCATGCAAATGCGTCCACGCCGCGGCAGACCGGCTGCTATAATGTTCGATCGTGGCCGAACCGTTCCGCATCTTGCTCGTCGAGGACGAGCCCATCATCCGCGAGCTCGTGCGGACGATGCTCGACGAGCAGGGCGCGGTCGAGGTGACCTGCATCGGCGACGGCGCGCAGGCGGTGAAGAAGGCGCGCGAGCTGCGGCCGAGCCTGGTGCTCCTCGACATCGTGCTGCCGGGCATGGACGGCATCACCGCCTGCCGCTTCCTGCGCGCCGAGCCGTTCATGGAAGAAGTGCCGATCTACATGCTCACCGCGCGGGTGAAGGCGTCGGACCACGAGGCCTCGCGCCGGGCGGGGGCCACCGGGCACATCGAGAAGCCCTTCAAGGGGACGGAGCTGATGGCGCTCGTGCAGCAGCTGCGCAAGGGCGAGCGGCCCAGCCTGGGCCGGTAAGACATCCGTTCAGTGTCAGGGGGCCGGCGTATTCGTGGGCCCATGCTCGCCGCGCTGCGCATCGAGCGCTTCGCCACCATCGACGCCCTCGAGGTCGCCTTCGGCCCGGGGCTCACGGTGCTCACCGGCGAGACCGGCGCGGGGAAGAGCATCCTGGTGGACGCGCTGCACCTCGCGCTCGGCGGCCGCGCGCAGGCCGACGTGGTGCGCACCGGCTGCGACGAGGCCACCGTGGAGGCCGTGTTCCAGGCCGCGCCGAAGGTGCGCGCCCGCCTCGGCGAGCTGGGGCTGCCCGACGGCGACGAGCTGCTCATCCGCCGCGTGGTGCACCGCGCCGGGCGCAGCCGCGTGTGGGTCAACGGCGCCCTCTGCACCGTCGCGGTGCTCGAGCAGCTCGCGCGGCGTCTCTGCGACATCTCCAGCCAGCACGAGCACGTGAGCCTCCTGGATCCGGCGGGCCACCTCGACCTGCTCGACGCGCACGCGGATCTGCTGGAGCGGCGCTCGGAAGTCGGCGAGGCGGTCGGGCGGCTGACCGCGGTGGCGCGCGAGCGGCAGGCGCTCGAGCTCGACGATTCGGAGCGGGCGCGGCGCGCCGACTACCTGCGCTTCCAGATCCACGAGATCGACGAGCTCGATCCGAAGGCCGGCGAAGAAGAGGCGCTCGCGGCCGAACGCGCCGTGCTCGCCTCGGCCGCGAAGATCCAGTCGCTGGCGGAGGCCGCCGAGGAGCTGCTCTACAGCGGCGAGGGCGCGGCCGCCGAGCGAACGGCCGCTGCCACCTCGCGCGTCGCCGAGCTGGCGACGCTCGATCCGGCCTTCGCCCCGATGCACCGCGCGCTGGCGGGCGCGCTCGCCGAGGTCGAGGAGGCGGCGCGCGAGCTGGCCCAGTCGGCGCGGCGGCGGCGCGAGGATCCGGAGCGGCTGGCCGCGCTCGACGACCGACTCGCGGCGCTGCGCAAGCTCGCGCGCAAGCACGGGGGCGACCTGGCGGCGGTGCTGGCCCGCCGCGACGCGATGAGACAGGAGCTGGAAGGAGTGCTGGGTCACGCCGAACGGCTCGCGGAGCTGGCGGCGGCGGAGGAGACGGCGCGAGCCGCGGCGACGTCGCTCGCCGCGGCGCTCTCGGGCCTGCGGCGGGAGGCCGCGGCGCGCCTCTCCTCCGCGATCCAGCGGCAGCTCGGCAAGCTGGGCATGGGCAAGAGCAAGCTGGAGCTCCGGCTCGAGGCGGCACCGCTCGGCCCGCGCGGGGCCGACGCCGCCGAGCTCTACTTCTCCGCGAACCCCGGCGAGGCGCCGAAGCCGCTCGCGCGCATCGCCTCGGGCGGCGAGCTCTCACGGGTGATGCTCGCGGCCAAGCGCGCCGGGGCGGCCACCGATCCGGTGGACATCTACGTCTTCGACGAGGTCGACAGCGGCATCGGCGGGCCCACGGCGCAGGTGGTGGGGCGCATGCTCAAGGAGGTCTCGCGCGAGCGGCAGGTCATCTGCATCACCCACCTGCCGCAGATCGCGGCCTTCGCCGACCGGCACCTCGCGGTGCGCAAGGTCGTCCAGAAGGGCCGGACCCTCTCCGAGGTGAGCGTGCTCGAGGCCGAACAGGAGCGCTGCCAGGAAGTCGCGCGCATGCTCGGCGGCGAGGAGCTGACCCCCATCGCGCTGCAGCACGCGCGCGAGCTGCTCGCCAGGTCTGCGACGGCCTGAGGCCGGGTCCGAGCCGGCGGTCGGCTACGCGAACGCGCGCAGCCAGCCGGTCAGATCGCGGATCAAGGCCTCGCTGCTCTCGGCGACGAAGAGCGTGCCCTGGTAGTCGGTCGGGTCGAAGGGGGTCTCGGCGATCGCGTCGAGGTCGGCGGGCCGCAGGGTGGCTGCGCTCTCGATGCGGCCGAGCTCGCCGGAGGAGGAGAGCAGGCCTGCCCCGATCGCCTTGAGCGCGCCGCCTTCCCGCACGAGGCCGAACTCGAGCGTGTACCAGTAGAGGCGGATGAGGCGGTCGGCCTGGGACTCGGGCGCGCGCTCGGCCACCTCGCCGAACAGACGATTCAGCTCGGCCACGGCCGGGTGGGCGAGGAGCGGCGCGTGCCCGACGATCTCGTGGATGACGTCGGGCTCGGGCGTGTACAGCGGCGCGCTGTGGTGGCGCAGGTACTGCGTGGAGAGGAAGACGCGCCGGGCCAGGAACGTGAGGAAGGTCCGCGGCGAGACGAGGCCCGCCACCGGCCAGAGCCGGAAGCCCGTCAGCGGGGTCAGCCAGGCGCCGACCTCGGAGAGCTGCGGGATCCGCTGCGCCTCCAGCGGAAGCCGATGGCGGCCCTCCAGGTATTCGCGGCAGGCGTAGCGGGCGTGGAGAGGCGCGAGGTGCTCGCCGGCGACCTGCCACACCGAGCGCTCGACCTCGGTGTAGGCGACGTCGGGCACGGAATCGCCGAGCCGGTACGAGAGCGCGACATGGGCGATCTCGTCGCGGCGCGCGCGGTAGGCCGGGTCGCGGAAGCCGGGGTGATCTCGATCGAGCCGGACCAGCTCGACGGCATTCTTCGTGTCGGACACCGGACGGAGCATAGGGCACGGCCCGGGCGTGCGCCGCGAAAAGGAGAGTCAGCGCCCCGCGTCGCAGGACCGGCTTCCGGCCGGCTGGCCAGGCACGCAGAAGAACGCCGGGTCGCCATTGTAGGAGAGGCAGGCCGACCCGGTCGGGCAGTCGCACGAGGTCCGGCATGCCGTGCAGCTTCCCGCGGCGCAGGTGGTGACGCCGCCGTCCACGGTGCAGGGGTAGCTCGGCGCCTTGCCTGGTTCGCAGAAGGACAGGCCCTCGCCGTCCGAGACGCAGCCGAAGCCGTCGGCCGGCGCCGGGCAGTCGCACGAGCTCTGGCACTGCCAGTCCTCGCAGCCGCCGTCCGCGCAGATCCAGGGAGCCGGGCAGTCGGAGTTCTGCTTGCAGCCCTGCACCAGCGGCGGCAGGCCGTCGCGGACGACGCCGACGCAGCCGCCGAGGAGGCCCGGGCCCAGCAGCACCAGCAGCAGGCGGGCCGTCTTCATTGCGGGATGAAGATCCGGCCGGGGGAGTTGAACGCCGGCGGATCCGTGTGACAGAGGTTGCAAGAGCCGATGGCCTCCGTCCCGTCCGGGTTCGTCGGCAGCGAGAAGTCCGGGTGGAGATCCATGACCATGCGCTGGTCGGTGCTCTGGATCATCAGGCTCGCGAGGGGAAACGTCAGCGGCTCCTGCGTGTAGAAGTTGCCCGCGGCGTTCGAGACGAGCGTGAGCTGCTTGCCGGCCGAGTCGACGATGAGGACCTGGACGTTGGGCACGCCGGCCTCGGGGTCCGCGTTGGGGTCGCCGTAGATGGTGCCGGCGACGGTCCAGGGCTTGTACGACGCGCGGCAGGGTGGCTGCAGGCAGTCCAGGCTCTGCGTCGCCGAGTGGCAGCTCATGCAGTCGGTGCCGGGGTTCATCGTCGGGCTGCCCGACCAGCCCGCCACCACGTCGAAGGGGCCGGCTCCGCCGTCGCCTTCAGCCGGGTTGTTGCACGCGGGAACGGCGCTGACGCCAAAAACGGCGAGGGCCGCGAGGCCGAGGCCGCCGAGGGCGGCGAGCTGGCTGCCGGGCCGCACGGCTCAGAAGAACAGGGCGCCCACGCCGGTCACGAGGGCGGCCGCAGTGCTGTAGCCGACGACGAGGTGGGCCGTGCCGTAGTCGGCCTGATCGGCGTACCCCTCGCGCGAGACGGTGAGAATGCCGAGGATCACCTCGGCCGCCATCCCCACCGTCGCGACCAGCATCGAGTACTTGTGGATGGTGATGGTGTCGATGCCCTCGTTGTGCTTCGCCACGGGCACGGGGGCGAGCAGCGCGAGGAGGCCGGCCGTCACGAACGTGAGGACGGTGCCGGCCTCGAAGTAGTCGTGCCAGAGCTCGTACTGGCCGCTCTGCGCGGAGCCGGCGAACTTGTCCGAGTAGTTGAGCTGGCCGGTGATCACGGTGCCCAGCATGAGCGCGGTGGTGGCGATGCCGAAGCCCTGGTGCAGCAGGAGCATGGTGCGGCGCGTGCGAAAGGCGGCGGCGACCTTCTTCTGCTCCGCGGTCGACTCCTTGGGGGCGGGCGGCAGCAGGTCGAAGTTCATGTCGTCGCCGGCCGGCGCCTTCGCGCCCCCGCCCGCCGCGTCGGCGAAGTAGCGCGACTGGAAGGACAGGCGCAGCGGGGCGCCGGGCAGCGCGGACAGGCTGGCGAGCAGCGCGGCGTGCAGCAGGATCGGCGTCAACGGAACCCTCCACCCCGGATGGTAGCCGAGTGGTCTCGGGGCGCAAGGGGAGATGTCCCGGGAGGGCTGGTGCTTTCCAGGAACGGGGCCTGTGCTACGATGGGTGCTTCGGGGTACGCCCGGAGGAGCGTTGGCCAAAGGTCGCAAGCGCCGCAACCGTCAGTCTTCAGCGCGGGAGGCCAAGTCCGGGGGGATGCTCGCCGCCGAGGCGGGAGCGGCCACCGCGCCCCCCCCGGGTCCGCCGCTGCAGGCCCCGTCCGGTCCTTCCGCTTCCGGGGTCGCCTCGCCCGAGGCGGTCCACCAGCCGAAGCTCTCCGTCCACGGCGCCAGCGACGTGGGCCGCAAGCGCGACACCAACCAGGACAGCTTCCTCATCGACGAAGGGCTCCGGCTCTACGTGGTGGCGGACGGAATGGGCGGACACGCCGGCGGCGGCACCGCCTCGCGCATCGCGGTGGAGACGATGCAGGCCGAGCTCGCGAAGAACCGGACGGCCCGGCCCGAGGCCTTCGGTCCAGCCCCCGCGCTGGAGGAGTCGCGGCTGCCCGACGTGCTCCGCGACATCGTCGAGACCGCCTGCTTCAACATCTTCCACGAGGCCCGCGGCAACCCCGCGCTCGCGGGCATGGGCACCACCGCCACGGCCCTGCTCATCCACGGGCCCCATGCGTTCGTCGCCCACGTGGGCGACAGCCGCATCTACCTGGTGCGGCAGGGGGAGATCCACCAGGTCTCCGAAGATCATTCCCTCGTGAACGAGCAGATCAAGGCCGGCGTGCTGACGCCCGACGAGGCGCGCCACAGCCAGTTCAAGAACGTGATCACCCGCTCGGTGGGCTTCGAGGAGGACGTCCTCGTGGATCTGCTGGGGCTGTCGCTCGAGCGGGGGGACACCTTCGTGATCTGCTGCGACGGCCTCAGCAACCTGGTCGAGGATCAGGAGATCGCCGCGATGGTGCGCAGCGAGAAGATCGAGGATCTGCCGCTGCGGCTCATCGCGCTCGCCAACGACCGGGGCGGCGACGACAACATCACGGTCATCGCGGTGCGCGTCGAGGAGCTGTGAGGGGACCGGGGTGAGCAAAGGTATGCACCCTGGATGCACTTTCGTTTGACAGCGTCCAAACGTCGATGATAGCCAGGTAGGCGAGAGCTCGGTCCTCACGAGGTCCGGCTGGCGTTCTTCGCATCGGGCCCTAGCTTTCGTCTTGGCTTTCAGTTTCGGGAGGCATCGGCCGGGTGGCCAATCGCAGCTACACGATACTGGTGGTCCCGGACCGGTCGGCCCAGACGCGGAAGTTCCGCGTCCAGAAGAAGCTGATCGTCCGATCCCTCGTGGCGCTCGGGCTCCTCGTCATCGCCGCCTCGGTGATGGTGGTCCACTACTTCTACGTGGTCGGCCAGGTGGTCGAGAACCGCGTGCTCCGCGAGGAGAACGCGCAGCTGCGCACCCAGGTGAAGCTCATCCACGAGAAGGTCGCGCACGTCACCCAGACCCTCGATCGCGTCGAGCGCTTCGATCAGAAGCTGCGCGCGCTGACCCAGCTCAACGACCCCGAGCGCAACCTGGCGGTCGGTCCCTTGCCCGCCGAGGACCGCGCCGAGGGCGAGGAGGCCCCGGAAGAGGCGACCGGCAGCCACGGCGCCATCCCGGAAGACGTCACCTTTCTGCCGAGCAAGCTCGACAGCCTCTCGTCCGAGGCCGAGCGGCAGGAGCTCAGCGTGCAGGAGCTGACGCGCTACTTCGAGGATCAGAAGGACCTGCTCGCCTCCACGCCCTCCATCTGGCCGGCGCGCGGCTTCGTCACCTCCGACTTCGGCGTGCGCCTCGATCCCTACACGGCCGAGCGCGCGATGCACAACGGCCTCGACATCGCGAACGCGCCCGGCACGCCGGTGATGGCGCCCTCCGACGGCGTGGTGATCTTCGACGGCACCGAGGGCGGCTACGGCAACGTGCTCGTCATCGATCACGGCTTCGGCGTGCGCACGCGGTACGGGCACCTCGCCAAGATCTTCGTGAAGGCCGGCGACCACGTGAAGCGTGGGCAGAAGGTGGCGGCCATCGGCAACACCGGCCGCTCGACCGGGCCGCACCTGCACTACGAGGTGCGCGTGAACGGCATCCCCGAGAATCCCCGCAAGTTCATCCTCGAGTAGTCAGAACGCCAACTGGCGTTCGGTGGGCTCCGCTCAGCAGAACCAGGACTCGGTGAGCGACGGAACGTGGTTCCGGCGCCGCCGGTGGCGTGGCGGCTGCGGGGGCGGCAGGCCGAGCAGGGCCTCGGTCTCCCGGCAGACCCGCGCGAAGGTCTCGTGGCGATCGGGGCCCGCGGCCTCGGCGACGCCGCGCAGCCGCTGCTGGAGCGCGTCCATGCGCTCGTCGGGGTGGCGCCAGGCGTAGCTGAGCGTCTCCCCGCGCAGCTCGCCCAGGCCCGGGATCGCGATCTCGAGGAGCGCCGAACCGGGCGGGACGAGCAGCCGCAGGGTGTACTGCACGGGCTCCACGACCTCGACCAGATCGCGCCGCCGGACGAAGGCCAGCATCTCGGCGAAGTCGGCGGCGGTCGTCCAGGGGGTGAACGCGACGAAGGTGGGCCGCAGCGGCAGGCCCGCGGCGTCCGCCAGGTCGAAGGCCGTCTCCACGTCGCGCGCGGTGTGCCCCTTGGCGAGCCGGTCGAGCACCCGATCGGAGAGCGACTCGACCGCCGTGGTCACGAAGGCGCAGCCGGTTGCCGCCAGCGTGGACAGCCGCTGCCGCTGGCCGAGGAGGTGCTCGACCTTGATCGTCGCGTCGTAGGTCACCTCCGGGTGGCGCCGGTGCAGCTCGCGGACGATGGCCTCCGCGTGTCCCGGGCCGTTCCAGAAGTCCGGGTCGCCGAAGGTCACGTGCCGCGCGCCGCGCGCGAGCTGCCGCTCCACGTCCTCGAGCACGACCTCGCGGGGGACCACGAAGAAGCGCCCGCGGTAGACCGGTGTCACGGGGCAGTGGCGGCACGTGTGGCGGCAGCCGCGCGAGGCCTCGGTGTACGCGGCGAGCCGCTGCTCCCCGCCGAGGTCGAGCTTGCCGTACCGGGACAGGGGCGGCAGCGGGCCGTGCTGCGGCACCGGGAACTCCAGCTTCAGGAGCGCCGGCTCGGCGGGCGACCGCGGGGCGTCGCCCCGGTCGAGGGCCTCGACCAGGCGCACGAGCGCCGCCTCGCCCTCGCCGGCCAGCACGGCCGCGGCGCCCCGCTCCAGCAGCAGCGACCGGTTGAGCTGCGCGTAGAGGCCGTGGAAGACGACCACGGGGGGGCGCTCGACCGCCGCCAGCCGATCGAGCAGCCGCAGGCCGAGCCGCAGCGCGGTGTGCATGGGGACGGAGATCGCCACGAGCCGTGCGCGCCCGATCCGCTGCTCGTCGAGCTTCTCGACCGCGAGGTCGAGCACCGAGGGCGCGAAGCCGGCCCGCTCGAGGAAGGCGAGCGGCATCGCGATCCCCGCCGGGGCGTGGCCCAGCTCGTAGCAGGAGACGAGGCAGATGGCCCCCGGCTCGCGCAACGAGCCGCTATTTGGCTTGAGGAGGGACGTAGTCGGGCGGCAGCTGCGCGCCCTCGCCGAAGAAGAAGTCTTCGCAGGCCTTGTGAAGGAGCTCGTAGGCTTCGGGCGACGCGGGGTTCAGGCGGTACTCGTTGAGCAGCATCTTCTGGTGCTCGAGCCAGAGCTTCCAGGCCTCCTCGGACACGCTCTCCCAGATGCGGTCGCCCAGCTCGTCGGGCCACGGGGCGTCTTCGAGGCCGGGCAGCTCCTTGCCGAGCTTCACACACTGGACCATGCGCGCCATGAGGACCTCCGGCGGGCCTTGTACCATCGTGGAGGGGGCGCCGCTACTGCGTCTGGACCGCGAGCTCGGTCTCGCCGCGGCTCACGATCTCCACCGGGCCCGCCATCGCGTCGTTCTCGAGGGCGACCTCGGCCGTTCCGAGGCCGGCGGGCAGGTTCGAGAGCATGCCCGCCGGAAACGACGCCTGGCCGGGATTGCCGGGGGCGAAGCAGTCGGCGCTCTCGAGGTCGCCGGACTGCGGCTCCGTCGCGGAGATCCATGTCTCGGCGCTCGAGGCCGTGGCTGCCGGGCTCCAGCTGAAGAGCAGCGGCTGGGTGCGCGCGAAGGCCAGCGCGGTGCCCGCGCCGACGGTGGGCTGCGAGAGGGCGGGCGCCGCCGCGGCCACGACGCTCACGTCGAAGGCCGGGAAGCCGTTCGTGCCGCCGCCGCGGACCTCCAACCGATCGCCCGCCTTCCAGCTCGGCGAGCCACCGGGCGAGAGGGCGTAGTTACCGGAGGTCAGCGAGGCCGTGCCGATCACGGCGCCGTTCGCGAGGAGCTGCACCGGACCGACGTCGACGTTCTCGTCCGTGCAGCCCTGGCGATCGATGCCGGGATCGACGTCGCTCAGGCAGCAGCCCGACACGACGCTGCCCCGGCAGGGCGTCGGCGAGCCGCCGTCCAGAGTCGGTGTCTCCCCGCCGCTCCAGAAGCAGGCGGTGACGGCGAACGTGGGGGGGAGCCCGGACGTGGGCGCGGACCGAAGCTCGAAGGTCACGCGACCCGCCGGAGCCGTGAGGGCGTCCGGCGCCGCGCCGGGAGCGCGAGCACAGCCGGCGGCGAGGGCGAGGGCGAAGGCATTGATGGCGGCGCGCTTCATCGTCTGCGAAAGTAAGGCCCGTGGCAGGACGCCCGGAACCCCCGAAGCGTTGGTTCGTCTACTTCGTCCGCTGTCGCGATGGGAGTCTCTACGCCGGCGCGACGAACGATCTCGAGCGCCGGTTGGCGGCCCACAACGGCGGGCGCGGCGCCGCTTATACACGCTCGCGGCGGCCCGTGCGGCTCACCTACTGGGAGAAGGCGGGCGACCGCTCGGCCGCGCTCCGCCGCGAGGCGGCGCTCAAGCGGCTGCCGCGCCCGGCCAAGCTCGAGCTGGTCGCCGCGTTCAGCCGCCGTCGCCGGCGTCCCGCCCGCCGTCGGTCCCCTTGAACGGCGCGAGCTGTACGTAGACGGCGCAGCCGTCGAAGCAGACCGGGAGCGAGGGCAGGTTGTGGACGGCGGCGCTGTTCGGCTGCACCTGTCCTTGGAGGTTGTAGAAGGAGCTGTGGCAGGGGCAGAAGAGGCCCGAGCCGTCGCTGGAGAGTCCGACCGTGCAGCACATGTGCGTGCACGAGCCCGACAGCGCCACGTAGGTCGAGGCGCTCGTGTGCAGGACGATGACCGCGTTCTGCTCGCAGTACGGGTCGCTGTAGCGGTCGTCGCAGTAGACGCCCCATCCCTGACCGTTCTGGGGGGACTCGTTGGCGAAGGGCGTTCCGGGCTGCCCGCAGGCGGGGTCGCAGGTGTAGTCGATCGGCCCCGCGCCGAGGACCGGCACCAGCTCGGGATGATCGGCGAGCGCCAGGATGAGGGTGTTCGCGTCGACGGCGCAGCTTCCAGCCGGGCAGGCGCCCCGATCGTCGCTCGCCGGGCAGTCCCCGCCGTCGGAGCCGCCGTCACCGGCGTCCCTGGGCATGCCGCCTTCGAAGCCACCATCGCCGGCCGACGGTGGGCAGCATCCGGGTGCCGGAGCCAGGAGCGCGGCACCCACCCCGGCGGCGGCTGCCCCGAGGAGGCGGCGACGGGTCAGCGGCCGTTGAAGGATGGGGAGCTTCGCAGGGGGCACGGGAGTTGGTCGCGTCGAGCCGCTGAACGTTAGCCGGTCGGATTCGGGAGGACAATCGGCTTGGCCGCGGGCTCGACACTCCGCTCGGGTCCCGCCCCGACCTGCGCACGTTGCGGCGCTCCCGCATTCCTGCTATCCGCCCCCTCCGCCATGCGCATCCTCGTCACCGGCGCGTCCGGCTTCATCGGGCGGCGGCTCTGCGAGCTCCTGTCGAAGGACGGGCACGAGCTCTGGGCGCTGTCGCGAGGCAATGCGCCGGTGTCCGGCTGCTCGGCCACGGTCGTCGGCGACCTCGGCAAGGGGCCACCGGATCTGGGCGGGTGCGCGCCCGAGGCCGTCGTTCACCTGGCCGGCGAGAGCATCGCGGGACGCTGGACGGTCGCGCGCAAGTCCCGCATCCGCGAGAGCCGCGTCGCCGGCACGCGCCACCTGGCCGAGGCGCTGGCGCAGCTGCCCCAGCCTCCGTCCGTGGCCGTCTGCGCATCCGCCGTCGGCTACTACGGCGACCGCGGGGACGAGGAGCTGACCGAGACCTCGGGGCGCGGCGACGGCTTCCTCGCGGAGGTCACCGAGGCCTGGGAGGCCGAGCAGCAGAAGCTATTGCCCCGCGGCCGGGTCGTGTCCCTGCGGACGGGCTTCGTGCTGGGCCGCGGTGGCGGCGGGCTGCCGGGCATGGCGTTGCCGTACCGGTTCTTCGTGGGGGGGCCGGTGGGCTCGGGCCGGCAGTGGAGCACCTGGGTCCACCGCGACGACGTCTGCGGCCTCGCGCGCCTCGCCCTCGCGCACGCCGAGCTCTCCGGGCCTGTGAACGCCGTGGGGCCGGAGCCGGTCCGCGGCCGCGACTTCGCGGCGGCGATCGGCAAGGTGCTGCACCGCCCGGCATTTCTTCCCGCCCCGGCGTTCGCGCTTCGCCTCGCCCTCGGCGAGATGGCGCGCGAGCTCCTCCTCGCGAGTCAGCGCGTGATCCCCGCGCGGGCCACCGCGGCCGGCTACCGCTTCGCTTTCCCCCAGCTCGAAGCGGCGCTGCGCGACGCGTTCGCCTGACCCATGGACACGAGCTCCCTCCAGCAGGCGTTCCGCGCCGCCGGCAAGCCGCTCTTCCTCGTGGGAGGTGCGGTGCGCGACCAGCTGCGCGGCGTGCCGCACAAGGACATCGACTTCGCCACCGAGGCGACGCCCCCGCAGACGAAGGACATCCTCAAGAAGGGCGGCTTTCCGGTCATCCCCATCGGGGAGGCCTTCGGCACGATCGCGACGTTGCTGCCCGACGAGGGGGGCGAGCGGCGGCAGGTCGAGATCACCACGTTCCGCACGGCCGAGAGCTACCGCAAGGGCAGCCGCCACCCCGCGGTCACGTTCGGCAAGTCGATCGAGCAGGACCTGGCGCGCCGCGACTTCACGATCAACGCGATGGCCTTCGACGATCGGGGCACGCTCATCGATCCCTACGGCGGCGTGAGCCACCTGAAGGAGAGGCTGCTCGAGACGCCCTCGCCGGCGGTCGAGATCTTCGGCGAGGACCCGCTGCGGATGCTGCGCGCGGCGCGCTTCGTGTCGCAGCTCGGCTTCGCGCCCTCGCCCCAGGTGCGGGCGGCCGTCCTCGAGCGCGCGGCCGACATCCTCACGGTCTCGCGCGAGCGCTGGAAGCAGGAGCTCGACAAGCTGCTCGTGGGCGAGGCGGCGGGCGCGGCGCTGGCGTTCACGGCGCAGACGCGGCTGCTCTCGTTCCTCCTGCCCGAGATGCACGCGATGCTGCTCCTCACGGGCAAGCCGCAGGGGCGCTACCACAGCAAGGACATCTGGGAGCACACCATCAAGGTGGTGGAGGGCGCGCCCCGCCGCGCGCCGGTCCGCTGGAGCGCCCTGCTGCACGACGTGGCCAAGCCGCAGACGCGGACCGAGGACGGGGGCGAGGTGCACTTCCTCCACCACGCCGAGCTCGGGGCCGAGATGTTCGACGGCATCGCGGAGCGCTGGCGCTTCGGCCGCGAGGAGCGGCGGCGCATCCGCTTCCTCATCGCGGCCCACTTGCGGCCGAACCTGTACCAGAAGAGCTGGTCGGACAGCGCCGTGCGCCGGCTCGCCGAGGACGCGGGCGATTACCTCCAGGACTTGCTCGACCTGAGCCGCGCGGACATCACGTCGTCGAACCCGAACCGCGTGGCCGCGGCGCTGCGGAACGTGAACGAGCTGGCCGGGCGCATCGAGGGGCTCCGGCAGGCCGCGGCGCTCGTGCCCAAGTTGCCGCCGGGCCTCGGCACGCTCATCAGCGCGCAGCTCGGCGTGCCGCTGGGCCCGGAGATCGGCCGGCTGCGCGATTCGCTCCTCGAGGCCATCCGCGAGGGCGCGTTGCAGAGCAACCAGCCGCCCGAGGTGTACCTCGACTACCTGAAGGCGAAGCGCGCCGCCGCGCCGAAGGCGGGCTGAAAGCGTGCGCCTCGGATCCTTCGAGCTCGCGAACCCCTGGATCCTCGCGCCCATGGCGGGCGTGAGCGAGATGCCCTTCCGCGGCCTGGCGCGCGAGCTCGGCGCCGCGCTCTGCCCCACCGAGCTCGTCAGCGCTGCCGGGCTCGTGCACGCGAGCGCCCGCACCCGCAAGTACCTGCGCCACGCCCGGGACGAGCGGCCGTTCGTGGTGCAGCTCTTCGGCGGCGATCCTGCCCAGATGGCCGTGGCGGCTGGGCTGGCGCGCGACGCGGGGGCCGACGTCCTCGACGTGAACATGGGCTGTCCCGTGCCCAAGGTCACGCGCAACGGGGCGGGGTCCGCGCTGCTCTGCGACCCGGCACGGGCGGCTTCGATCGTGCGCGCGGTGCGCGAGGCCGGGCTGCCGGTCACGGCGAAGATCCGCGCGGGCTGGGACCGCTCCAGCGTCAACGCCGTCGAGGTGGCGCTGGCGCTGCAGGAGGCTGGCGCCGCTGCCGTCGCCCTGCACCCGCGGACGCGCGCGCAAGCGTACACCGGCAGCGCGGACTGGCGGCTCATCGCGGCGGTCAAGGCGGCCCTGTCGATTCCCGTCGTGGGCAACGGCGACGTGCGCTGCCCCGCGGATGCGCGCCGGATGATCGCGGAGACCGGTTGCGACGCGGTGATGATCGGCCGGGCGGCGCTCGGCAATCCATGGATCTTCCGCGAGCTGCTCGGCGGCGAGCCGCCGACGGCGCTGGAGCGGCGCGATCTCGTCGCCCGCCATCTGCGCGAGCAGGTGGCCTTCGTCGGCGACGAGCTGCATGCGGTGCGGCAGTTCCGCAAGCACCTCCTGTGGTACGCCCATGGGCTGCGCGGCGCCTCGGCCTTCCGGGCGCGGGCCGTCCAGCTCGCGCGCGTCGACGAGGTCCTCGAGGCCATCGACGCCTTCTTCGCGGGCGAGGGTGCGGAGCGCGACGCGACGCCCGGGGAGCCGGAGGTCGACCTGCGCGGGGCGCTGGGTTGAATGCCCCGGTCGCGCGCGCGTCCAGAAGAGCGTGAGAGAACGCCAGCTTGTAAAGTTCCGTAACGTACCTTGACCGGACTCGCCGCCATGCCTAAGAAGCTCGACCAGCGTTCGTTCGTGCCCATGCTCCGCGCCCCCGCCCTCGCCTCGCTTCTCGCGGTCGCCTCGCTGGCGCTCGCGGCCGATCCCGCCGAGACGCTCACCGTGGAGCAGGCGGTGGAGCGCGGGCGCAAGGCGCAGCCGGCGCTGCGCTTCGCCGTCGACAGCGTCGAGGCGGCGCACCAGCGCGTGGGCGAAGCGATCGGCGGCTACCTGCCGCAGATCTCCGCCAACTTCCAGTACCAGCTCTCCACCTCGAACTACGTGCTGAGCCCGGGTCTGTCGCATCTCGTCGGCACCAGCGGCGGGCCGGTGAGCGCGTGCCTCTCGGGCACCGGGACCGTGATTCCCTGTCCGGCCAAGACCGCCGGCGGCGAATCGATGACTCCCTACAACTATTTCAACCCGGCGCTGAACGTGACCGAGACCATCTGGGACTTCGGCCGCACCTCGAACGCGGTGGGACAAGCCAACGCCGCCGAGCGCGGGAGCCAGGACGACCTGGCCACGGCGCGCCACCAGGTCGATCTGAACGTGCGCACGGCCTTCTACACGGCGCTCGCCGATCAGCAGCTCGTGGACGTGGCGAAGGAGCAGGTCGAGGACCAGGCGAAGCACCTGGCGCTCGCGCAGGCGCGCTTCGACGTGGGCGCCGGCAACAAGTCCGACGTGAGCCTCGCGCTCGCAAACGAGAAGAACGCCGAGGTGGCGCTCTTCACCGCCCAGAACAACTTCGACGTGGCCAAGGCCACCCTGAACCAGGCCATGGGCGCGCCCACGACGAGCATCGACTACCGGCTCGTGCCGACTCCGCTGGAGCTCGAGGCGACGATTCCGAACGTCGAGGCCGGTACGGAGCAGGCGCTGCAGAACCGGCCGGACTACAAGTCCGCGGTGGAGAAGGTCGTCGCCCAGCAGCGGCTCGTCGACGCGGAGCGCGCCAACCTCTACCCGAGCCTCGCGGCGAGCGGCCAGCTCGGCTGGGCCAGCTACGGCACGCTGCCGCTCATCTACAACTGGCAGGTGGGCGCCACGCTGACCGTGCCGATCTACACGGGCGGGATCGACTACCACAAGATCAAGGAGTACGAGGCGACCCTCGACTCGCTCATCGCCAACCGCGACACGCTCGGACTCCAGGTCCGCCTCGACGTGCAGAGCGCGGTGGTCACGGCGCTGCAGACGAAGGCGTCGCTGGCCTCGGCCGAGGCCGCGGTGAAGTCGGGCGAGGACGCGCTCGCGCTCGCCGAGGGTCAGTACCAGGTCGGCGTGGGCACCATCGTGACCGTGGACGACGCGCAGGTCACCGAGGTCACCGCCAAGGCCGGCTTGATCCAGGCGGACTACAACTTCGAGGCCGCGCTGGCGAAGCTGCGCTACGCGCTGGGCCAGGACTAGCTCCGACGCCGAGCCCGCCGCGGGAGAGCTCCAGGCGTCGGCGGCTCGTCAGGGTGCGGTCGCGCCGTTCTCGAGCACGACGATCGACTGCGGCATCACGTTGTAGTCGCCGCCGGGCACCGCCGTCGGGTTCGACAGCCAGACGTTGTTCGACTGGCCCGGGTCGAGCGCGGCGTTCTCCGTGAAGAGGCTGTCGGCGTCGAAGTACTGCTGCGTGTCGAGGAGCGCGACCCAGGAGCCCGCCGGCAACGTGAAGTCGGCGGCCGAGGTCGCCAGGTTGATGAGGATGTCGAGCTCCGGCCCCTGGCTGCTCGGCGGGTAGTGCACGGCGAGCTGCTGGCCGTTCCAGTTCGGCGGCTGTCCGGCCGTGGTCCCCTCCCACGACAGCGGCGCGCCGGAGCTCCAGTCGCCGGGGGCGAGTGCGTACGCGAGCTTCTTGCGCAGCGCGATGAGCTGCTTCACGAAGTCGTGCATGCGCTGGCGGTGCGGGTCCGCCTCCCACGTGCCCCACTCGAACCAGTTGTAGTAGTTGTCCGCGAGGGTCGAGTAGGCGTTGTTGTTGCCGAGCTGCGTGCGCATCCACTCGTCGCCGCCGAGCAGCAGCGGCGTGCCGTGGGAGACCAGCATGGCGACGAAGAGGTTGCGCATGAGCTGCCGCTTCTGGTCCTCGCTGTTCCAGTTGAAGGAGATGTTGTTGTCGGCGCCGTCGGGGTTCGAGCAGTAGTAGTTGAGGGCGCCGGTGCAGCAGGCGGGGTTCAGTGGGCCGCAGCCGTTCACCTTCGTGTCGTACGAGAACAGGTCGTACATGGTGAAGCCGTCGTGGATGGTCACGAAGTTGAACGAGGCGCCCGGCAGCCGGCCGTTCCACTCGAAGAAGTCGTAGGAGCCGTCGAGGAAGAAGCCCGCGGTGGCGCCGCTGGCGGGCGTGATCGGGCTCCAGATGGTGCTCCCCACGTTCCAGCCGGGCACGTTCATCGCGGAGCGCCACCAGTCGCGGAACGGGCCGTTCCATTCGCCCCAGCCGTAGCCCGGCAGCGTCGTCGAGGCGGGGTAGTAGCCGTTCCAGTCGCCGCCGCCGGACCAGGGCTCGGCGACGATGCGGATGTTCTGCTGGTGGAAGAGGGGGTCGTCCGCGATCGTCTGCAGGATCGTGGTCGAGGGGTTGGGCGGGTTGGCCCAGGTGTAAGGAATCTGATCGCTCTGCCCCAGGATCGCCGCCTCGTCGAAGCGAAAGCCGTCGACGTGCATCTCGCTGACCCAGTAGTTGAGCGAATCCATGATCAGCCGCGCCATGGGGGTGTGGTTCGGTCGCGTGTCCTGCCCCACGCCGGAGTTGTCCCAGTAGAACTGGTTCGTGGGATCGAGCGCGTACCAGGCCTGGTTGTCGAGGCCGCGCCACTCCAGGATGTTCGCGACTTCCTTCGGGTCGTAGTTGTAGAGGGCCGGATCGCCGTCCGGGACCACGTCGTCGAGCTGGATCTCGTCCTGCCAGAGACCACCCTCGCCGGTGTGGTTGAAGACCACGTCGAGGAAGACCTCGATGCCGCGCTGGTGGAGCTGGTCGACCATCCACTTGAACTCGTCGATCGGCGCCTCCGGGTTCTGAAGGATGCTCGAGGAAATGGAGCTCGGGTTCAGCAGGGCCGTGTACGTGAGCTCCGGGATGAAGAAGCCGATGGTGTCGTAGCCCCAGTAGCCTCCGTCGGTCGACTTGGCCTCCGAGGGAAGCAGCTCGAGGGCGGTGATGCCGAGGTCCTTCAGGTAGTCGGCGTTCTCGCCGATGCCGCGAAAGGTACCCGGATGGATCACGCCCGACGAGGCGTCGGCGGTGAAGCCCTTGGGATGCATCTCGTAGACGATGAGATCCTGGAGGCGATGCCCCGGCATGTTGGGGTTCTGCCGCGCGGCTATCCACTGGGCCTCGGCGTCGCTCCACTGGTACTGGCTCTGCACGGTGAGCGACTTGCCGGCAGCCTGGTAGGTCGACTGCGTGCGATCGGGGCCGCTCGGCGCGTTGGCGATGGACCAGTCGAAGTTGGCCGTCATCATCTTGGCCCACGGGTCGAGCAACAGCTTGTTGGGGTCGAAGCGGTTGCCGTTCGCGTCGACGTCCGCCTGGAAGCCGTCGATGGCGCCTGCCTGCCACGTGGAGACGTAGGGCCAGTTGGGGCCCCAGGCGATGTAGCCATAGGCCTGGTGCAGGCCAACCCCGGAGACGAAGACGTTCCACACGTTGGCGCCCGGGGCCACTGGCGTGAGGTCGAACTGCCGCGTAGGGAGCTGCTGGTTGACGGGATCGTCGAAGAGGAGCACCTGCATCTTCGTGGCGTGCTCGGAGTAGACGGCGAAGTTCACGCCGTCGTCGACCACGGTTGCGCCCATGTGATTCATCGCCGCGACGTCGGCCACCGTGTAGCTCGGCGCGATCGGCGACGCCTGGTACAGGTGCGTGTAGGGCGCCGAGTTGCAGGCGACCAGGAGGACCAGGAGCAGGGGGCGCGTTCGCATCGGGCGGATCGAGAGCACAAAGCGCCCGGTCTGGCAACGGCGCCGGCGGTTCAGCCGCCGTCCGGGTAGACGAACTGGAGGTCGAGCGGGCAGGCGTCCACGACCTGGCAGCTCGCACTCTGGGCGACGACGCGCATGCCCTTGTAGGGGAGGCTCGCGGCGCCGCCGCCGGCGCCGAGCGCCGAGGAGGGGAGGCTCACCGGCGGCGGCAAGGGTGCGTTGCCGAGCGCGACGAGCGTGCTTCCCGAGGTGATGGCGAGCTCGTCCTGACCGTCGAAGGGCTTGTAGTCGACGGCGGTGAACTCCACGACCTCGCCGCGCGCGGGGATCGCGCTGCCGATCGTGGCGACATAGGTGTCCTTCACGTAGACGGCGATGCCGCTCTTCTGGGGCGGGCTGCCGCTCGCGACGGGATCCTGCAGGTAGACGAGGCCGCTCTTGGCCGGGCTCAGCGCCCAGCCGTAGAGCGCGGTCACGACCCCGTAGACGTTCATGCCGCTGCCCTGCGACGCGACCGCCTGGGCGACCGTCAGCGCGCCGCCGGGCGCGGTGAAGTTCAGACCGCCGTCGCCGACGCCGCCGAAAGGGCCGAGGCCCATGTCGTCGCAGCCGCCGGGGAAAATCGCGTCGACGGGCGTGGGGCCGCCGCCGTTGTCGTCGGTGTCGGTGTCCCAGATGCCGCCGACGATCGGGTAGGCGCCCCCGTCGAGCTGCAGCTGCGCGAGGCAACCGCCGCCCGACAGCGCCTGGTAGAAGATGCTCGTGTCGACCAGGACCTGGTTGGCGGACGGATCCTCACAGGCGAAGCCGTCACAATAGGCGCAATGGCTGCCATCGACGTACTGGTAGCTGCCGGGACAAGCGCAGGCTCCACCCGCGCAGGTCGCGGGCCATCCGCAGCCGCTCGCGCACACGGGAGGCCCCGTCGTGCTGCCGCCCGTTGATCCGCCACCGGTCGTGGATCCAGCGCTCCCCGACCCCGAACTCGACCCCGACCCCGACCCCGACCCCGACCCCGACCCCGACCCCGACCCCGACCCTGACCCCGACCCTGACCCCGACCCC
>DATJNL010000107.1:0-4552 GCA_035508175.1 Myxococcales bacterium | reverse complement strand
GGGTCGCCCTGGGTCGAGTGATGCGCGGCCTGCCGATGCTGTGGCTCCTGGCCGCCTCGCTGGCCGCCGCGCAGGAGCCGGACAGTGCCCCGCCCGCGGATCCGTCGGGCGGAACGGCGCCGGCCGCGGCGGACGACCAGCCCGCGGGAGCGCCCGCGCCCAGCGGCACCGCCCAGGAGCATTACGAGAAGGGCCTCGCGCTCTTCGACACGGGCCACGCCTACGAAGCCGCGCTCGAGTTCCGCGTCGCGATCCAGATCGATCCCAACCGGCCCGAGCTGTACCTCTCGCTCGGCCGCGCGCTCGCCAAGGTGGGCGTGCTCGGGGAGGCCGCCTCCGCGTACGAGAAGTCGCTCGCGCTCGACGGCAAGAACGAAGCCGCCCGCGCCGAGCTCGGCATCGTGCGCCGCGCCCTCGACGACGCGAAGGGCGCCATCGAGCAGTTCCGCAAGGCGCTCGCGCTGAAGCCCGACGACCCCGAGCTGTCGTTCCACCTGGCCGAAGCGCTGCAGAAGTCCGGGCAGACCGACGAGGCGCTCACCCTCTACAACCGGATCCTCGCGAAGGACCCGAAGCAGCTCCCCGCCCGCATCGACCTCGCCAAGCTGCTCGCGGAGAAGGGGCCGCCCGGACCGGCCATCGACGAGCTGCAGAAGGTGCTGGCCCAGGCGCCCGATGATCCAGACGCCAACTACAACCTGGGGGTCCTGCTGTACCGCGAGGGCAAGATCGACGAGGCCATCGCCGCCTACGAGCGCGCCGTGAAGGCCGACCCCGACCAGCCGCAGCCGCACAACAACCTGGCGGTGGCGCTCGAGCTCAAGAACGAGGGCGGCGATCGCCCGCTCGCGGAGTTCCGCGAGGCCACCCGCCTCGACCCCAAGTACGTCGACGCGCACTTCAACCTCGGCCTCGCGCTCTACAAGCGCGGCCAGAACGACGAGGCGATGAAGAGCTTCCGCGCCGCGCTCAAGATCAACCCCTACTCGCCTCAGTCGATGATGGAGATCGCGGCGGTCTACCTGAAGGAAGGCGTGCCCGACCAGGCGCTCGTCTTCCTGAACAAGGCCCGCAAGCAGCGGCCCGACGATCCCGACATCTACGCGAAGCTCGCCGACGCCTACCTCCAGCTCCACCGGCTGCACGAGGCCATCGCCGCGCTCAGGAAGACCACCGAGCTGCGGCCGAAGGATCCCGCCGGCTTCCGCGCGCTCGGCGAGGCGCTCCTCACGGCCCACGACCCCGACGGCGCGGTCGCGGCGTACCAGGCGCGCGTCGCGCTCGAGCCCGACAGCTCCGAGGCGCACCTCGACCTCGCCGATGCCTTCGCGCAGAAGCACGTCTCGGAGGAGGCGCAGGCGGAGTACGAGAAGGCCGCCGCGCTCGCGCCGGACTCGCCGCAGCCGCTCCTGCACGAGGGCGATCTGCTGCTCGCCAAGGGCGACCTCGACGGCGCGCAGAAGCTCTACCAGCGGGTCTCCAAGAAGTTCCCGCGCTCCGAGGCCGCGGCGCGGCTCGGGATGATCCGTTCGCGCGAGGGCGACTTCGCCGGCGCCATCCCCATCCTCGAGGCCGCGGTGAAGACCATCCCGCCGCCGGTGGACGCGCTCGTCGAGCTGGGCTTCTGCTACTACCGCAACGACGAGAACCCGCGCAGCCTGAAGACGCTGGAGCGCGCGCTCGCCTACGCGCCCTCGCACGCGCTCGGCAACTACTACTACGGCGTCGCGCTCTACAAGGCCGGCCGCACCCCCGCCGCCGTCCAGGCGTTGAAGAAGGCCGTCGCGCTCGACCCCTCCCTCGCGGACGCGTCGTACTCCCTGGGCATGATCGACGAGGCGCAGGGCGACAAGGCGAACGCGATCAAGGCCTACCAGAAGGCGTTGAAGGCGCGGCCGGACTACTCGGAAGCGAGCTCGGCGCTGGCGCGGCTGGGCGCGGCGGGCAAATGACCGTTCTCGCCACGGGAGCGAGAACCCGCTAGCCTGGCTGCGATGGACCAGGAACGCGTCGGCGAATACCGGTTGATCGCCCGCATCGCCACCGGCGGGATGGCGGAGCTGTTCCTGGGCCGCCGCGAGGGGCTCGCCGGCTTCCGCAAGACCGTCGCCATCAAGCGGCTGCTGCCCCACCTCACGCGCGAGCCGCAGGTCGTGCAGATGTTCCTGAACGAGGCGCGCATCGCGAGTCGCCTCGAGCATCCGAACGTGGTGCAGGTCTTCGACCTCGGGCAATCGGGCCAGGACTACTTCATGGCCATGGAGTTCCTCGACGGGCGCACCCTCGCCGAGGTGCTCGAGGCCAGCGCCGCGCGCGGCGAGCTGGTGCCGCTCGGCATCACCGTGCGCGTCCTCGCCGACGCCTGCGCCGGCCTCCACTACGCGCACGAGGCGCGCGACGACAACGGCCAGGTCCTGGGCGTGATTCACCGCGACTTCAACCCCGCGAACGTCTTCATCACCTACGACGGCCGGGTGAAGGTCCTCGACTTCGGCATCGCCAAGGTGCAGTCCCTCTCGCAGGCGAGCGAGCCGGGCGTGCTGCGCGGCAAGTACTATTACATGAGCCCCGAGATGGTGACGGCGCAGCCGATGGATCGCCGCGCCGACCTCTTCGCCTGCGGCGTGATGCTCTACGAGATCCTGGCGGGCAAGCTGCCCTTCCAGGCGAACGACGTGCGCACGCTCGTCACCGCCATCGCGGTCGCGAAGGTCTCCGCGCCCAGCGCCGTGGACTCCGCCGTGCCGCCGCTGCTCGACGAGCTCTGCCTCCGCCTGCTGCGCAAGGACCCCGCCGGCCGGCCGCCCACCGCCGACGCCGTCAAGGGCGTCCTCGAGCAGTTCTTGAGCGACGCCGGCCAGTCGATCGGCGCGCCCGAGCTCTCCGAGTACATGGAGCGGCTCTTCCCGCCGGACGAGCCGAACCGGCGCAAGCTCTCCGAGCTGCGCAACCTCGACCCCACGCCCGGCGGCCTCCCGCTCGCCTCGCTCGGCGCGGCGCCGTTGCCCGTCGCCCGCGCGGCGCCCGAACCCGTCCGCCCCGCGCGCCCGACGCCCCCGGCCCCTGCGCCGGCCGTGAGCCAGCCCGAGTGGACCGGGCCCAGGCGCTCGCGCCTGCCCCTCTTCGCCGGGCTCGGGGCCGTGGCGCTCCTCGTGGCCGGCGGCGGCTGGTTCCTGCGGCACCACCACGGCGGCTCGAAGTCGGGGCCGGCGTCGCCGTCCTCGGCCGCGGCCGACGCCTCGCGGATCGACAAGGCGCGCAAGGCCTTCGAGAAAGGAAAGCTCGACGACGCGCGCGACCTCCTCGAGAAGACCGTCGCCGACGACCCGAAGAGCGCGGCCGCGCACCTGCTCCTCGGCCAGGTCCTCTTGAAGCAGCGCTACGGCCAGAAGGCCGAGGCCGAGCTGCGCCTGGCCATCAAGCTCGAGCCCAAGTCCATCGACGCCTACCGATCGCTCGCCGATCTGAAGCTGGAGCAGGGCGACGTGGTGGAGGCGGGCAAGGCGCTCGAGGCCGCGCGCCGCGCCGCGCCCGACAACCGCGACCTCGTGCGGGCGCTCGCCCAGCTCTACGGCCAGCGCGGCGAGTGGAAGGAGGAGCTGCCGCTGCTGGAGGCGCTCCTCAAGCAGGACCCGAAGGACGCGGCCGCGTGGGCCGACGAAGGCTTCGCGCGCTTCAACCTCGGCGAGGACGAGCGGGCCGCCCAGGACATCGGCAAGGCCGAGAAGCTCGACCCCACCCTCGCGCGCGCCTACTACTACGAGGGCTTCGTCGACTACAAGAAGGACAGCGTCGAGAAGGCCGTCGCGAGCTACCGCAAGGCCGCCGACATGGACAAGAAGGGAACCGACGCGCTGCTCGCGCTCGGCGACCTCTACAAGGCGCAGAACGACGACGCGAAGGCGAAGGGCGCCTACCAGGAGGCCTTGCTCCGCGACCCGCAGAACGCGGCGGCCAAGAGCGCGCTCGGCATGAAGTGACGCGAAGCGGTCGCGGCGCGCCCGGCGTTCCGCCGCGTCCTTCGTGCTCTCCTGCCGGCCGGCAGGGGATCCACGGCTCGCCTCGGTGCCCCGGCCTGCGCCTATTTCCTCGCCGCGTGCCCCACCCGGGCGGGTGGGCTGGCGGGTACGTCGGGCGGCAGCCCCTTCGCCGACAGCGGTGCAGCGACCGGTGCAAGCTCGAGCGCGCGAGGCGCTTCCACCGGCAACCCTTCGAGATCAGGGCCCGCCAGCGCTCCGAGCCGGCGCGCCTTCCGGGGAAGCCGCCAAGCTCGACGGGCGGGGCGGTGCGCTCGTCGGGAACCCCGCCACTCCCGGCGGGCCTGGCGGGCCGCCCGGAGAGAGTCGATGGCTTCCCGGCGGGAACCCCGCCACCCCCGACGGGCCTGGCGGGCCGCCCGGAGGGAGTCGATGGCTTCCCGGCGGGAACCCCGCCACGCCCGGCGAGCCTGGCGGGCCGCCCGGAGGGAGTCGATGGCTTCCCGCCGGGAGACCCGCCACTCCCGGCGGGCCTGGCGGGCCGCCCGGAGGGAGTCGATGGCTTCCCACCGGGA
>DATJNL010000106.1:0-10440 GCA_035508175.1 Myxococcales bacterium | reverse complement strand
CACCGAAGCTCGGGAGGCAAGCCTCCGGTAGCCCCGCGTCCGGCTGGGCACACGCCGGGGTGCTGCTCGTGCCGGCGTTGCAATTGGGCGCGCAGACTCCCCCCAGACAGAGCGAACCCGGGTTGCAGAAGCCGCCGATCTGGCGGTTCGAGTTCCCGTAGCAAGGCGCCCCCGGCTCTCCGCCGTCGAGCGTCCCTTGCAGACAGATCCCGGCCGTCGCACCGTTGAACGTGTCCGGGGCGCAGTAGCTGTCGCCGGCGATCTCCGACTTGCAGGTCCCGAAGAGCGAGGTTCCGGTGCCGCAGTTGCCGTTGCCCTCATTGAAGAAGCATACGGCGCCGCCGGTCACAGCCTTGCAAGTGGTCACCGAGTTGATGCAATCGGCGGTTCCGCTGAAGGGATCGCTCGGGCCGCACGGCTGCAGACAAAGCGTCCCGGGAATTCCCGGGTACGAGAGGCACTGAAGGTCGGTCACCGTGCTGTCCGCGAGAGGCTGGCAGGCCGGGCCACCGAGCTGGCAGGCATCGCCCTCGCCAGGCGCGCGGCAGACGTTGAAGTTCGCGTCGCAGACCAGACCTGCAGGCGCGCAGGGATCGACGCTGTTCGTGACCGTGCACGCTGAGCCCAGAAGGCACTCGTTGCTCGCGCAGGCGGTGCCGACGCAGGTGGTTGCCGTGCTCGAGTTCGAGGCATAGCCGCAGTTGCCGCTCACGCAGATCAGGCCCTGCTGGACGCAGCAATCCGAATTGCTGCCGCAAGGCGCGAAGTTTGCCCCGCAGGTCGGCTGGCAGGACTTGCCTGCATCCACGCCCGCGTCGCTCTGTGCGCAGTGCAGGTCGTTGCAGCAATCGCCGTCCGCCGTGCAGGTCCCGTCTTGAAGCGCGCAGGCCGTGCGCGCAACGCAGGTCCCGCTGACGCAGCTCCCGCCGCAGCAGGGCTCCTTGGCGTTCGTCGCCGACGGGCAGATGCCGCCATTGGGGATGCAGGCCGGCGAAGGGATGCTGCTGCCGAGCGGGGTGCAGTAGCCGCCGCCGTCGTTGGCCGGCACGCACACGTTGGGAGGGTTGCAATCGATGAGCGTGAGGCAGGGGCCGTTCTCCTGGCTCAGCGTGCAGCCGCCGGTGCCGCCCGTGCCGCCGGTGCCCGAGACAACGTCGCAGGTGTTCGCGGAGCCGCCACTCTGCAAACAGGTGAGGCCGGTGTCGCACGTTTGGCCGGCGCAGCAAGGCTCTGTGACGGTGCCGCAGGGCTGGCACGTCCCGTTAGTCGAGCAGACGAGGCCGGTGCAGCAGACCGCTCCGCCGCTGCCGCACGCGACGCCCGAAGCGCTGCAGGCGCCGCCGGTGCTGCTACCGGTGCTCGTGCCATTCACCCCGCCGGTGTTGCCGCCGGTCGTGGTCCCGGCGCTGCCCTGGCCGCCGCTCGTGCTGCCGGCGCTGGCCGTGGCGGTGCCGCCGTCCTGGCCCGAGCCGCTGGAGCAGGCGACCATGGCGCTCGCGAAGAACGCGGCCACGGCGACGGTGAAGAGGTGCTGGCAAGACGCTTTCATCGAGTGACTCCCAAATGGCCCGCGTGGGCCGCAGCGGCCGTCCGATTCCTCGCGGGACGGAACAGCGATTTCGGGCGGTAGTATCGCGGGCGCCGGGGGCTTGGCAAGCGGGCCGATCCGGAAAGTTGCCGGTCCGGCACGGGACGGATACCCTGCAAGGCAGCCCATGCGGTCTCCCCTCACGGTTCTCTTGCTGGGATCGATCGCCGGCGTGGCGCTCGCCGCCCGCATCGATCCGCCGCCCCCCGCGCCGGCGCCGACGGGCCCGGTCGCCGCGGCGGACCCACCCGCGCCCCCGGTCCGCCCCGCGGCGCCGGCCGCCCCACCCGCCAGCGCCACGCTGGAGGAGCTCCTCGGGGCGGCCCGCTACTCGGCGAGCGAGGGCCGCTACGTGGCGCGCCTGCCCGACGGCACGAGCGAGCGGCTCACCCTCGACCCCGCGCTGCAGCAGAGCGCCGGCCGCCTGCTCGACACGTACCGGCCCCCGCTGGCCCAGCTCGTGGCCCTCGACCCTGCGACCGGCCGCATCCTGGCCTGGGCGCGCGAGAGCGCCGAGGACCCGGCGTCGCAGGGCCTCGACGGCGACGCGTTCCCCGCGGCGTCGGTCTTCAAGCTGGTCACCGCCTCGGCGCTGCTGGAGCGCGGCGTCACGCCCGAGGAGGAGGTCTGCTACCACGGCGGCAAGCACCGCCTCAAAGAGAAGCTGCTCCAGGACGACGACCTGCGCGACCGCCGCTGCGTGTCGCTCGCCGAGGCCATCGCCCGCTCGGCGAACGTGGCCATCGCGAAGCTCGCCGACCGCGACCTCGACCCGGTGTGGCTGCGCACCTGGGCGGACCGGCTCCTCTTCAACCACCCGCTGCCCACGCTGCTGCCGCTGCCCGTTTCGACGGCGCTCGTGCCCGAGGATCGCTTCGAGTTCGCACAGACGGCCGCGGGCTTCGGCGACGTGAAGCTCACGCCGCTGCACGGCGCGGCGCTGGCCGGGGCCATCGGCAACGACGGCGTGCTCGTGCCGCCGCGGCTGGTGGACCGCGAAGGCGCCCCGGACGCCGCCGAGCGGCTGCTCCCCAAGGACATGGCCCGCGAGCTCGCCGAGATGATGTCGCTCACGGTGCGCGAGGGGACGGCGCACAAGGCTTTCCGGAGCCGCGCCGCGCGCGCCCTCGACGCGGCGGGCAAGACCGGCAGCATCGCCACGCACGAGCCCTACCGCGACTTCTCGTGGTTCGTGGGCTTCGCGCCCGCGCTCGCGCCGCGCATCGCGGTGGCCGCCGTGGTGGTGAACGGCCAGCGCTGGCGCGTGCACGCCTCGCAGCTCGCGAGCTTCCTGATGCAGTCGTACCTGCACCCGCCGCGCGCCCGGCAGCTCACCGCGGGCCGGTAGATGGCGAAGCTCTGGCACGACATCCCGCTGAGCAGCATCATCTCGGTCAGCCTGACCGTGGTGATCGCCATCGCCGTCGATCGGCTGCTCATCGTCACGATCGACCGCACGCTGGCCCACCGCAAGACCCAGCTCGGCGCCAGCGAGAACTACGAGTCGTTCCTCACGCGCCTGGGGGTGCTGCGCCGGCTCGCGCGCGCCGCCATCTACCTCATCGCCATCGCCATCGTGCTCGCGCACTTCGCGTGGCTGCGCGCGCTCTCGGCCGGGCTGCTCGCCTCCGCGGGCATCGCGGGGCTCGTGGTGGGCATGGCCGCCAAGGGCACGCTCGGCAACGCCATCGCCGGGGTGACGCTCGCCTTCAGCCAGCCCTTCCGCGTGGGCGACGGCGTGACGCTGCGCAACGACTACGGCGTGGTGGAGGACATCACGCTCATGTACACGTTCATCCGCACGGGCGACAACCGGCGGCTCGTCATCCCGAACGACGTGCTGTCGACCGAGGTGCTCTACAACCACTCCATCCTGGACCCGCGCATCGTGTCCACGGTGAAGTTCTGGGTGGGCTACGGCGCCGACCTCGACGTGGCCATCCAGACGCTCACGGCCGTGGCGGCGGCGAGCCCGGCGATCCTGCTCGAGGCCGGCCCCCCGGACGTGTCGATCGGCGAGGCGGGCCAGGCGGCCGTACGGCTCGACGTGAGCGGCTGGTCGGCGAGCCAGGCCCAGGCGTGGCAGTTCCAGGCCGACGTGCGGCGGCGCGGCCTCGAGGCGCTGCACGAGGCCAAGGCGCTCCCGACGCAGCTGCCGCTCGCCTAGGAATCAGAACTCGTACGACCCGCCCACGAAGATCGCGAAGTTCGAGATCGTCGCGGGCGTGATGGTGGGCGTGGGCGCGGTGGGGAGCTTCGCCTGCCCCTGCCCGTAGCTGTAGACCGCGCCGATGGTGGTCTCGGTCTCCTTGCTCGAGGGCAAGGTGGCGCTGAACGTGGCGCCGTAGGTGTTCACCGCTTCGAGCTGCGGCTCCAGGCCGCTGTCGAGCGGCGGGGCCGACGAGAAGTTGGTGAAGAGGCCGCCGCGCAGCGCCCAGCGCTTCCCGAGCGAGCCCTCGGCGCCCACGTCCGCGTTGACGACCGGCCGGCGCGTCACCTGGGTCACGAGGTTGGGCGACTGCAGCGAGATCGCCTGCGCCGCGTTGCCGATCAGGTCGTAGCTGGCGGGCCCCCACACCGACAGGTCGGCCGCGAGCGTGGTGGACGGGCCCACGTGCACCGCGGCGCCGACGCGCCCGTGCACCGGGAGCTCGGTGTCGGCCGGGAGGCTGGTCTGCGGCACGTCGGTGAGGCCCGAGGCGCTCGCGGCCGCCACCTGGTTGGACTGGCCGGAGCCGTAGACCGTGAGGCTGGGCGTGGCGAGCGCGAGCCCGAACGACCAGCGGGCGGTGGGGCGCCAGAGCACGCCGGCCTCCGCAAAGATGCCGAGCACCTGCAACGCCGTGAGCGATTCGTCCAGCGTGAACGTCGACGCCGTCTGGCCCGTGACGCCGCTGCCCTCGATGGTGCGCGACTGCAACCGCAGCGACCGGTAGACCGCGTTCGCCGAGAGGCCCACCGAGAAGTGCCGGTCGATACGATATGCGTAGCCCGCCGCCAGCCAGGTGGATTCGTCGGTCTCGTTCTGCGTGAGGTCGCTCAGGCTGCTGGGGCCGATGGAGGTCTGGCCGAAGGACGTCGCCTCGTCGTCGAGCACCATCACCGAGAGGGCGAAGGCGTGGCGGTAGCGCCCCTCCGAGTCTTTCGGGCCGAAGCCGTTCACCGAGCCCGCCATGCCCGGCACGGTGACGACCTGCTGGAACACCGAGCCGAAGTTGCTCACGAGGCCGTCGAAGCCGGAGGTGCCCGAGGAGAAGGCCTGCGCGATGGCGCCGGTCTGCACGCCGTAGAGCGCGAAGCTCGCCGAGACGATCGACCCCTTGGTGTCCACGAGGCCGGCCGGGTTGTAGTAGTTGCCCGAGGGGTCGTCGGCGATGGCGGTGAAGGCGCCGCCCAGACCGGTGCCGCGCTCGCCCGCCAGGAGGTTCTGGTAGTGCGAGTCGTCGGCCCGCGCCGCCGCGGGCGCGAGCAGGGCCACGGCCACGGCGAGGCGCTTCAGCTAGTCTTCCTCTTTCTGCAGTGCGGCGAGCACCGCGAGGTCCTCGAGCGTGGTGGTGTCGCCCGCCTGCCGGCCCGCGGCCACGTCGCGCAAGAGGCGCCGCATGATCTTGCCGCTGCGCGTCTTGGGGAGCGCGTCGGCGAAGCGGATGTCGTCGGGCCGCGCCAGCGCGCCGATGTGCTTCACCACGTGGTTGCGCAGCTCGTCCTTGAGCGTGTTCGTCACCTTGCGGCCGGCCTTCAGCGTGACGAAGGCGGCCACCGCGGTGCCCTTCATGTCGTCCGGGCGGCCCACCACCGCGGCCTCGGCCACCGAAGGGTGGGTGACGAGCGCGCTCTCGATCTCCGCCGTGCCGAGCCGGTGGCCCGAGACGTTGATCACGTCGTCGATGCGCCCCATGACCCACAGGTAGCCGTCCGCGTCGAAGCGGGCGCCGTCGCCGGTGAAGTACTTGCCGGGGAACTGGCTCCAGTACTGCTGGGCGTAGCGCTTCGGATCGTTGTGCACGGTGCGCAGCATGGCGGGCCAGGGGCGGTCGATCACGAGGCTGCCGCCGTTGCCCTTGGGCACCGGCTTGCCCTCCGCGTCCACCACGGCGAGCGACATGCCGGGCAACGGGAAGGTGGCCGAGCCGGGCTTCGTGGGCGTGGCCCCGGGGAGCGGCGCCACCGCGATGGCGCCCGTTTCGGTTTGCCACCAGGTGTCGACGATGGGGCAGCGCTCCTTGCCGATGACGCGGTGGTACCACATCCACGCTTCCGGGTTGATCGGCTCGCCCACCGTGCCGAGCAGCCGCAGCGACGAGAGGTCGTGCTTCTCGGGGTGCTCGTCGCCCGCCTTGATGAACGAGCGGATGGCGGTGGGCGCGGTGTAGAGGATCGACACGCGGCGGCGCTCGATGATGTCCCAGATGCGGTCCGGCTCGGGCCAGTTGGGGGCGCCCTCGTAGAGCAGGATGGTGGCGCGCTCCGCGAGCGGGCCGTAGGTCACGTAGCTGTGGCCGGTGATCCAGCCCACGTCGGCGGTGCACCAGTAGACGTCTTCGTCCTTGAGGTCGAACACCCAGCGCATGCTGAGCGCGGTCTGCAAGAGGTAGCCGGCGGTGGCGTGCACCACGCCCTTCGGCTTTCCGGTGGTGCCGCTCGTGTACAGGATGAACAGCGCGTGCTCCGAGTCGAGCGGCGTGGGCTCGCAGGTGGCCGGCTGCCCGCGCACGGCCTCGTCCCAGTAGATGTCGCGCCCCGGCTTCATGGGCACGTTCTCGCCGGTGCGCCGCACCACGATCACCTGCTGCACGTGCGCGAGGCCCGTGACCGCGGCGTCGACGTTCTTCTTCAGCGGCACCACCGCGCCGCGCCGGTAGCCGCCGTCGGAGGTGACGATCACCTTGGCGCCCGCGTCGGCCATGCGGTCGCGCAGCGCCTCCGCCGAGAAGCCGCCGAAGACCACGCTGTGGGTGGCGCCGAGCCGCGCGCAGGCCAGCATGGCGATGACGGCCTCGGGCACGAGCGGCAGGTAGATGCCCACGCGGTCGCCGGTGCGGACCTTCATGGCGCGCAGCGCGTTGGCGAAGCGGCACACCTCGGCCAGCAGCTCGGCGTAGGTGAAGACGCGCTCCTCGCCCGGCTTCTGCAGGCCGAAGGGCTCGCCCTCCCAGATCAGCGCCACCTTGCCCCCGTGGCCCGCGGCCACGTGCCGGTCGAGGCAGTTCACCGAGGCGTTGAGCTGGCCGCCCACGAACCACTGCGCGTGCGGGGCCTGCCACTCGAGCACGCGGTCGAAGGGCTTGCTCCAGGTGAGCGCCGTGGCCTGCTCGCGCCAGAAGCCCTCGGGGTCGTCCAGGGAGCGGCGATGGAGGGCGCGGTACTCCTCGAGGTTGCCGATGCGCGCCCGCTCCGCGAAGTGCGCGGGGGGCGGGAAGAGGCGACTCTCCGATTCGACCGTGTCCAGGATGGAGCTCTGCGGCTGCGCCATGGCGAAGGCCTTTCGCTCGCGGGGAGAAGCGGCACAAGCTAGCCATTGCCAGCGCCGAGGGCAACCCGTTCGGCCCTTCGCACTTGACGCCCAGCCCGCGCCCGCGGCATACCTTCCGGCCGCTTCACCTTCGCCCAGGTAGCTCAGTCGGTAGAGCAGAGGACTGAAAATCCTCGTGTCGGTGGTTCGATTCCGCCCCTGGGCACCGAAAGTTCATTTAGTACCCGCCTCCGGGCCGTCTTTTCGGATCGAGCGCCTTGGGCAAGGCTCGACAACTGGCACCGAGATAACGTTCAGGTTATCCTGAAGGGGCGGGGGCCGATAAGAGAAAGCAGATGGCCAACCGTACCAGGGTACCCCACGTCGGAGCAGATGCCGGGGATCACATCCGTCGGCGCATGGCGAGAGACCGCGAGTTGGCGGCAGGGGTTCTCGCAAAGCTGGCCAAGCTCCAGCTGGCTCGCCAGGTCAGGAAGCTCCGAGAGTCCCGCCACCTCAGCCAGGCCGATCTTGCGGCCAAGGTGGGGACCAAGCAACCGGCCATCGCCAGGATAGAGAGCGGTCGGGGCGTGCCTCGCTTGGACTTCCTTCAGAGGATCGCGGACGCATTGGAAGCCCGTCTCGACGTGAGACTTGCGCCCGCCCATCGGCACGGATGAACCTTGGACCGAGGGTTTCTACTACCCATTTACTACCCGCGTGGTTTAGTGCTCGGGAAAACCATGCGAAGTTGGGGCCGTGGGCGTCTTGGAATCGCCCCTGAAAACCCTAGTGTCGGTGGTTCGATTCCGCCCCTGGGCACCAAGGTGGCAACGCGGTCATCCGCGAGGCAAAATGAGGCGATGTGCGGACCGCGGCCGACCCTGATCTCAGCCCCCGCGCAGGCGACTTCACGGCCCCGTTCCTCATAGGCTAGACGGACGGAATCCCCTGGCACGCGGAATGGCGATACCGCGCCGGTTCGAGCGTCGCTCGTTGAATGGGTCCAGCGTTGGGGTAAGGTGATAACTCGGCGAGCGAAAGCCGTCTTGGTCGAGAATGAGAACCAAACTGGGGACGAGTCAACAGCATGAGACGTTAGGGACGTTCCGGTTGGCCGGGCGCGGCCACCTATCAGGCGCAAGGCGCGTTCTCGAACGCCCTCAGGGACGCGCCATTCCCGAAGCGGCTCAGCTTCTGGCCAGTGCGGCCTACCTTGCGCACGTCGCGTTGGAATGTGCGCTAAAGGCACGACTCCTCTTCCGAGGTGGAGTCGCGAGCGCTCGGACACTGGAACAGCGGGATCCCAAGGTTTACCAGGCGCTTTTCCGCGGCAAGCAGGGGCATGATCTGCGGGCCCTTTGCGCAAGTCTGCGAATCGAAGGATTCGTTGGTCTCTATGGAACGGGATGGTCAGATGACGGCTGTTGGAAGCGTATGGCGTCTCCAAATCGGCCATACTCACTTCGCTACGGCGCCGAAAGGCTTTCCCGAGACGAGGCTGAAGAGGAAGTGCAACGCGCTGCAGAACTCCTCGACGTCCTCCTCACTGGAATGAAGATTCTGCCTCCACGGAAGAGGACAGGAGGAAAACGTGGCCGCTCCTAGGAGGCGTCGAGAGGATAAGGCGCCCGAGTCCTTGAGAAGCGTGGGCGGGATGTTCTCCGCCGCGTCGTTCGCCGGCGTCGTAAGCAAGTACGGCACAGGCACCACGCCTGAGCCGGATGAGCCCGCCCCGTGCCCGGTCGTTGCCTTCTACGGATTCCGGGGGGGAGCAGGGCGCACCACCGCACTGGCACACGCAGCCGCGCTCCTATCTGCTCGTCAGGTCCAGGTCGTGGCCATCGATCTCGATCTGGAGGCCCCAGGCCTGCATCAGGTGCTGGATTGTCCGCCGCCCGAGGAGGACCGGGGTGTCCTGGCGCTTCTGCGAGCGATTGCTACGGCCGATCCGGAAGGCCTTCCAGAGGCGCTCCGACTCGCACCCCACGTTGTGAAGAGCGGCCTTGATCTCGGGGCGTCGATCCGCGTTCTCCCCGCAGGACGCCTTTCGGAAAGGTACCTTGAGAGGCTGGAGGATCTGGGGGTACCGCTTTGGCATATTTCCGAGGCACCAAGCCCACTGGACGTTTTGCTCCGTCGGGTAAAGGACGAACTCCAGCCGCAGGCTATATTCCTAGATTGCCGAACAGGGCTAAGCGGCCTCTCTGCGTCCGCGGTGTTCCATCTTGCAGATGTCGTCGTGTGCTTCCTCCCAGTATCGATCCAGTCACTGGAAGGACTCGGGGTATTCCTCAAGGGTCTGAAGGCGGCCAAGCTGCAACGGGGTGGGCGCCCCGAGGCCCTTCTCGTCCCCGGCATGGTCCCCGACGGACCTGACGGTCGAGCAAGGCTAGAAGAGTGGTTCCTACCAGAGGTCGAAGACCTCTATGCAAAGATTGTTCTTGGTCTTCCCGAAACGGCCGAGGTCGGAGATGAAATCTCGGATCGGATCCCAGTCGTCCGCGAAGGAATTGAGTATCGGCGGGGCATTGCCATGTCTGACTATCTAAGATCAGATTTCGTCCAGCGTTCCGCCGGTACCTATCAGGCGCTAATGAAGGGCCTCGATCCCCTGACCAAGGTCGGGAGCCCGACGACGGGAACAACGATCAGCGCAAAGCAGGTCCTCGCTGAACTCGAAAAGCATGCAAACCTAAGAACGATTGCGTTTGCCGAGAGCACCGATGCGAGAGTGATCGTTGAGAAATTCATCCAGCCTACGGATTTCAAGGCAATCATCGATCGTTCGGCCTGGTACGTCGTCGGCGCGAAGGGCGCAGGCAAAACGTGGATGTGGGAGTACCTACTTTCTGACGTAGGACAGACGGCTATTCCGGATCTCTCCTTCATCGCGGGCCATGGCCCGCGAGACGCAGTGCTGTCAGTCAGTGCGATGCGTGAGATTGAGAGAAACAGGACTGCAAGAGTAGACCAGCGACAACTTCACGGTGCCTTCTGGCTGCTCTATGCGGTCAACCGGATACTTCAAAAGCGTCCTGCCCTCGCGGACCCACTCGCAACGCACTTTCACGCAGACGAAAGGCGGCTGATCAACGGGCTCGCAGACGCTAAGAGCCCGAGACAGGTGCAGGACGCTCTGACTACCGCGCTTATACAGGAGGGCGCTGGAACTTTCGCGGAGGAAGCTATTCGATGCCTCGATGCCGAATTGCTTTCAAGCGGCAGCGGGGCTGTCGTACTCCTTTACGACGGGCTTGATATCGGATTCGGGTCGGATGAACGGTCCATCGAAATGAGGGCCCGGTTTGTCAATGCGCTGATCGAAGCCATCGAACCCCTTCGGGGGGCCTGCAAGCGGATTGGTTTCAAGCTGTTTCTTCGCGAGGACATTTTCTCC
>DATJNL010000105.1:0-5855 GCA_035508175.1 Myxococcales bacterium | reverse complement strand
CGAACAGCCCCGCCAGCCCGAAGCGCTCGAAGATCGGCGCCAGGATCACGATGAAGGCCGCGGTGGGCCCGGTGACCTGCACGCGCGAGCCGCCGAGGGCCGCCACCAGCATGCCGCCCACGATCGCCGTGTAGAGCCCGTGCTGCGGCGGCACGCCCACCGCGATGGCCAGCGCCATCGAGAGCGGCAACGCGACCAGGCCGACGACGAGCCCGGCGAGCACGTCGGCGCGGAGCTGCGCGGCGCCGTAGCCCTCGCGGAGCACCGCGCGCAGCGCGCCGGCGAAGAGGTGGGACAGCGGGATCTCGACGTACGGGTTCTGGTAGCGGGTGCGGGCCAAGCGGTGCCTTTCCTGGAAGAGTTGGTAGCGTAACACATCGCGCCAGCCCAGCCTTGACGCCGCGCAAGCCGGGCACTACCAGAAGGGGCCATGCCAGCCGCCAAGGATGCCCCCGGCAAGAAGACCGCCCGCAAGCGCACCCCGCGGCGCAAGGCCGGCAGCTTCGGCCTCGGCGCCCCCGACGTCACGACCGAGGCGCCCCCGGCCGAGATCGAGCAGCTCGCGCGCGACGTCGAAGCCGACGGCGGCCGCGTCATCGGCCGCTACCGGGAGCCCTACGGCGGCCGCTGGCTCCTGCTCTGTGCGCTGCCCATCGAGCGCGTCTCCCCCACGCCCTACCAGCGCGACCTCTCGGAGACGCACGTGGCCCGGCTGGCCACGGCCGTGGAGAAGGTGGGCTCGTTCCTCGATCCCATCGTGGTCGTGCGCGGCACCGAGGGCGGGGAGCCGAAGTACTTCACGCCCAACGGCCACCACCGGCTGGGCGCCATGCGCAAGCTCGGCGCGCGCTCGATCGTCGCGCTCCTCGTGCCCGACAAGGAGCTCGAGTACCAGATCCTCGCGCTCAACACCGAGAAGGCGCACAACCTTCGCGAGAAGTCGTCGGAGGTGCTGCGCATGGCGCGCGGCCTCGCCGACCTCGGCGGCGTCACCGAGGCCCAGTACGCCTTCCAGTTCGAGGAGGCCCCGCTCCTCGTTCTCGGCGTGTGCTACGAGCAGCGGCCCCGCTTCTCCGGGAGCGCCTACCACCCCATCCTGCGGCGCACCTGCAGCGAGTTCCTCGACCGTCCCCTGAAGCAGGCGCTGCACGAGCGCGAGGCGCAGGCGAAGCGCCTGCTCGCCCTGGACGATCGGGTGGCCGAGATCGTGAAGGCCCTCAAGGAGCGCGGGATGGAGAGCCCCTACCTCAAGACGTTCGTGGTGGCGCGCCTGAACCCCTTGCGCTTCAAGAAGTCGCCCACCGCCGACTTCGACGAGACCTTCGAGAAGATGGAGGCCTCGGCGAAGAAGTTCGACGCCGGCAGCATCAAGCGCGAAGACATCGCCCGCGCCCCACCCATCCCCGATGGCGGCGAGTAGCCGCCCCGGAAACCTGGATTGCGTGTCGACATGAAGACCGTGCTGATCACGGGGGCGACTTCCGGGCTGGGGCTGAGCACGGCCAAGGCGCTGGCCGGGCAGGGCGTGCGCGTGCTGGTGGGCGCGCGCAAGATGCCCCTGGCCGAGTCGGTGGCGGCCGAGCTGCGGGCGCTCGGGTCGCCGGAGGCCGCGCCGGTCGAGCTCTCCCTCGGGTCGTTCGCCGACGTCCGCGCCGGCGCGGCGCGCGTGAAGCAGGCGCTCGCGGGCGCCCCTCTCGACGGCCTGGATTGCAACGCCGGCCTTCAGCAGGTGGCGGCGACGCGGCGCACGCCCGACGGCTTCGAGGAGACCTTCGCGGTGAACCACCTGGCTCACCTGCTTCTGCTGTGCCTGCTGTGGGACGAGCTGGCCGGCGGGCGCGTCCTCTTCATCGGATCGGGCACGCACGACCTCGCGCAGGTGAAGGGGGCCTTCGGTTTCAGGGGCGCGCAGTGGCTGGGCGTGGCGGCGGCCGCGCGCGGCGACACCGTTCCGGGCACCGCCCAGGACCAGGCCGGCAAGGACCGCTACGCCAACTCGAAGCTCGCCAACATCGTGTCCGCCTTCGAGCTGGCGCGGAGGCTGAAGCCCGCGGAGCTCGTTGCCCTGGCCCTGGACCCGGGCCTGATGGGCGGGACCGGTCTGTCCCGCGATCACGGCCTGCTCGAGCGCGTGTCGTTTGCGGCGCTGCAGTGGCTCGTGCCGCTCATGCCGGGTGGCTCGAGCCCCGCGCGCTCCGGCGCCGTCGCGGCCTACATGCTCACCGACCCCGAGCTCGCCTCGCGCAGCGGCACCTACCTGGACTCGCGGCGCCATGAGGCTGCGGCGAGCGCCCAGGCGCGCGACCCCGCGCTGGCCCGCGCCCTGCTCGACGACAGCCTCGCCCTCCTGGGCCTCGGCGCTTCGGAGTTGCCGCGGGCCCTCCGGGGCCCGGCCGCGCCGGGGTAGGCCGCCCCTGTCCACTGGGCTGGCCGCGACGGCGCTCAGGTCACGAGCGATCGCTTCGGACTCGGCACGGCCCCCGCGGATTCTCCACCCGCCGCGGCCTTCGCCGCCTGCTGGGTGAGCATCTGGTAGTACTCCGCCTCGGGCATCACCATGAACTGGATGCCGGCCTTGATGGCGGTCGACTCCCCGCCCGGAACCGGGCCCGTCCAGCGCACCTGCCCCACGAAGCTGACCTTCTGGCCGGACTCCAGCTGCAGCTTGCCCTCGACCACGGTTCCCACCCCCAGCGCGCGGTGCGTCCGGAGCAGCAGGCCGCCCGGCGCCACGTTCAGCGTGCAGCCGTAGCCCTCCTCCGGTCCAGCGAGGAAGCGCACGCCCAGGTAGCTCGGGTAGCGCGGGTAACGGCGGCGATTGGCTTCGGGCACTTCCGTGGTCCCGGTCATGCAAGGGGCTGGATGCAATGATGCGGCCGCGCAGTATCCCCTCGATCTCCTTGAAGAACCGGGTCGGGCCTGGTTGGCTGGCTGTGACCGGCGTCACGGCCCGCCGCGGGCGATTCGAAGCAAGTACTTGGAACTGGAAGAGAAATTGTGGTGTGATGTTTTTCTCTCCCACCTGAGGCCCGCCTTCACATGAGCGACATCCCCGAGCTCCGGCCCGAGCGAAACCGGGTTCGCCTGCCCTGCTGGCTGGCGCTGGGCGATGGCGAGCAGACGGCGCACACCGTCAACTTCAGCAAGCAGGGGCTTCAGGTCCAGTTCCATCCGGACGCGGACCAGCGCCGCTCGATCGCCGAGGGCGCCCGCGTGGCGCTGCGGCTCAAGCTCCCCGACGTGGCCCTGCCGCTCGCGATGCAGGCCCAGGTCATGTGGGTGGACACGGGCGACCGCGATCTCGACGGGCGGATCGCCACCAGCCTCGGCCTCTTCCTCACCTGGATGGAGCCGGCCGCGGCCGACCAGTTCCAGGCCTTCCTGCGCGCCTTCCGCTATTCGGTCCTCATCGTCGACGGCTCGGAGCAGAACCGCGAGCGCCTGAAGGAGATCCTCGGCGACGAGTACCGCCTCTTCGCCTGCGCCACCGTCGACGAGGCCCTCGCGATCCTGCGCTCCACCGAGGTGGCCGTGCTGATCACCGACCAGCGGCTGCCCGACGCGACGGGCCTCGAGCTGCTGCAGCGCGTGAACGAGCTCTACCCCGGCGCGCACCTGCTGCGCATCGTCATCGCCGACTCGCTGGAGGTGACGGAGCTCGCCGACTTCATCAACCTGGGCAAGATCCTCTACTACGTGCGCAAGCCCGGGCGGCCCGAGGAGTGGCGCATCTTCCCGCGCTTCCTGCTCCACAGCGTCCACTCGGCCATCGACGCGTACCTGCTGGCCGTGGAGAACGAGCGGCTCGAGGTGGAGCTGGGCCGCGCGAACCAGCGGCTGCGGCGCGAGAACTCCTTCCTGCGCGAGCGCGTCGAGGGCTTCCGCGGCTTCGAGGGCATCGTGGGCGAGAGCGCGGCGCTGCGGCAGATGCTCGCGGAGGTGCAGCGCATCCGCAAGACCGACGTGCCGGTGCACCTGCAGGGCGAGACCGGGACCGGCAAGGAGCTGGTGGCGCGCTCGCTGCACTTCGGCGGCCCCCGCGCCGCCGGGCCGTTCGTGGTGCAGAACTGCGCGGGCCTCACCGAGAGCCTCCTGCAGTCCACCCTCTTCGGCCACCGCAAGGGCGCCTTCACCGGCGCCGACCGCGACCGCCGCGGCGTCTTCCAGGAGGCCGACGGCGGCACGCTCTTCCTCGACGAGGTCGCCGACCTGTCGCCCGCGGTGCAGTCGAGCCTGCTGCGCGCCCTGCAGGAGGGCGAGGTCGTCCCGGTGGGCGCGAGCCGCCCCGAGAAGGTGGACGTGCGCGTGGTCTCGGCCACGCACAAGGAACTGCGCGCCGAGGTGGCCCGGGGCGCCTTCCGCGAGGACGTGTACTTCCGCCTCGTGGTCGTCCAGGTGCGCCTGCCGCCCCTGCGCGAGCGGCTCGGCGACGTGGTGCTGCTCGTGCACCACTTCGTGGATCTCTATTCCGAGCGCTTCGGCAAGAACATCCTCGGCTTCACCCAGGACGCGATGCGCACGCTCGAGCGCTACGCCTGGCCCGGCAACGTGCGCGAGCTCGAGAACGAGGTCCAGCGCCTCGTGATCCTCGGCGAGGAGAAGGACCTCATCGGCACCGAGCTGCTCTCCCCGCACATCCGCGGCGGCTCGCGCGAGGCCGCGGCCGGGGGACCGAAGGGCTACGACGACGCGATCCGCGCCTTCGAGCGCCAGCTCGTGGAGGACGCGCTGGAGAGCGCCGGCGGCAACGTGAGCCGCGCCGCCGAGGCCCTCTCGATGGAGCGCAGCCGCCTCGCCAAGCTGCGCAAGCGGCTGGGCCTCGGCCGCTGAGCGGCTGTTCGAGGCGGCTCAGCGCCGGAACACGCGCGCGCCCAGCGTGCCGCCGCGCCGTCGCAGGGCGGACTGCGCGAAGAGCAGCGCGGCCAGCACTCCCCCCACCGCCAGCGCGGGTCCCACCAGCATCCGCAGGCCCTGCGAGGTTTCGGTCGCCGCGAACAGCACGGGCACCGCGAGCGGCGCCGCGACGAGCCCGAGGAGCGCGACGTCGGCCGCGCGGGAGCCGCGCACCGGGTCGGCGGGCGCAAGGGCCTCGTCCCTTTGCCAGCGAAGGCCGGCGATGCGGTCGGTGAGCGTGCGCGCGCCCGGGGCCAGGAAGCAGCCCACCTGCCCCAGCAGGCCCGCCGCGGGGAGCGCCAGCAGGCCGAGGCGGAGCCACTGCCAGCCGTCGGGCGGCGCGTTCCACAGCAATACCGCCGCGACCGGCAACCCGAGCACCAGCCAGCGCAGCAGCGCGAGCGGGCGCGAGCCCCCCGACGCCGCGAGCCCCACCCAGGCCAGGCCGAAGGTTCGCCCGCGCGCGAGGAAGAGCCCTTCCTGCAACAGGAGCATGAGGACGCACGCCGCCGCGCAGGCGCCGCCCGCCACGATGAAGTAGCCGAGGCTCCCCATCGCGCCGCCGTCGCCGCCGCCGGAAGTGTGTGGCGGCACGGCCAGCAGCCCCACCAGCGCCGCCCAGGGGAGGGCGAGCAGCAAGAGGTCCAGCGCGGCGGCAGAGAGGCGGCGCGAGTGCATCGAGGCCGGAGTCTAGTTCCAAACGCGGGCGAAGGGGGCCTTGGCGCCCCGACGGCGATTCCACAAGGAATGCCAGGGCTTCTCACATCCGCGCGGACGCTTCCAGAAGGGGCGCGATCGCCCCTTGCGCGCGTGCGAAGGCTTCCACGACGCGTGCGAAGGCTTCCACGACGTGCGAGAAGGCTTCGAGCGCGCGGGCGAACGCCTCCACGACGCGTGCAAAGTCTTCCACGACGTGCGCGAAGGCTTCGAGCACGCGCGCAAACGCCTCCACGACGCGTGCA
>DATJNL010000104.1:0-44768 GCA_035508175.1 Myxococcales bacterium | reverse complement strand
GGACACGCCCGCCCGCCGCTACTTCGCCTATTCGACCGTGCTCGATCGCGCGGCCTTCGAGGAGTGGCGGGGGCAGCACGGCTACGATTCGTTCCAGCTGCCCGCGGGGCGAGTGGCCGAGGCCCTCGACGTGGACCTCGTCTACGACTTTCCCTCGCGCTGGTGGGGCGGCCGCGTCGCCGGCCTCACCGACCGGCCGGGGAGTAGCGTGTTCGGCCGGCTCTTCGAGATTCCCGGCGCGGACTGGCCGATCGTGGAGCACAAGGAAGGGGCCGTGACGGGCATGTGCGTGGAGCGCGCCGTGCGGCTCCGCGTAGACGGCGAGCTCGTGGAGGCCACCGCCTTCACCACGAACCCCGCGCGCGCCTCGGTCGACGGACCGATCAGCCAGCGCTTCGTGGAAGCGCTGCTCCGCGGCGCGCGCGCGGCCGGGCTGCCCGAGGCCTACCTGGCGCGTCTGGCGCGCCCCGACGGCACGTAGAAGAGACGCAGCCGGGCGCGCGCTGCGCAGACGCCGCTCGTTCGCCTGCGCCAGGGTCAGCCGCGAGGCTTGCGGCCCCACAGCAGGCAGTGCGCCGGCGGCACCCTCTCGGCCCGCGCGCCTTCGAAGCCGGCGGCCTCGAGGAGCGAGCGCAGGTGGTCCGCGTTCGCGAAGCCGCGCCGCCGCCCGAGCACCGCGAGGTAGTGCGCCAGGCCGTGCTTCGCCGAGGCGCCGAAGTCCACGGCGACGAAGCGGCCGTCGGGCTTCAGCACGCGCCGCACCTCGGCGAGGCCCCGGCCGAGCAGCTCCGGTGGCACGTGGTGCAGGACCAGGCAGGCGAGGGCCACGTCGAAGGACCCGTCGGCCGCGGGGATCGCTTGCATGGGAGCGACCTCGAACGTCGCCGTGCTGTGCTGCTGCTCGGACTTCCGCTTCGCGAGCGCGATCATCTCGGGCGAGGGGTCGATGCCCACGATGCGCGCCGACGGGCCGGCGACGCGGGCCGCCTCCAGGGTCAGCCGGCCGGGGCCGCAGCCCACGTCGAGCACGCTCTCCCCGGGGACGATGGCAGCCCGTTCGAGGAGCCGGCGCTGGATGGGGCGCAGTCGCCGTCCGGTGAGGGCGGTCCCGAGGTCGTAGAGCCGCGCCCAGTGCAGGACGTGTCCCTCGGGGCCGTGCGCCATGGGCGGGACCCTAGCACCGCGGCGGTCGGGAAGCAGGCCTCGATGACGACCTACCTGGACGAGCGCGCGCGGTACGCCGCGGGGCTCCGACCGGTCTTGCGCTTGAAGAGGTTCGTGAGGTGGGCGTGCGAGGCGCAGCCGGCCCGGCGGGCGATCTCCTCGATCTTGAGATCGGTCTTCGCGAGGAGCTCGCGGGCGGCCTCCACGCGCGCGGCGGCGAGCTCGTCGCGGAAGCAGGTCCCGGCGACCCGCAGGGTTCGATGCAGGGTCCTTTCGGACGTGCCGAGGGCGACGGCGGCAGAGGCGAGGCGAGCCTCGCGCAGGTGCGTGCGCAGGTAGTCGCGCAGGGAGCGAAGCGCCGGCGTTTGTCCGCGCGCCTGCTCGACGAGGCGCACCACCTCGGCCATCGCCTGCGGACCCTCGGGCCCCCCCACCCAGGCGAACGCCTCGGCCGCGTCCGAAAAGATGCGCCACAGGTGGCGCAGGCCAGCGAGCGGGAAGAAGCCTTCGGCGAGCCCGCCCATGAGCCCCCCGGAGCGGACGAGCGCGTGGCGACGCACGCCGGCGGCGAAATCCGGGGCCCGGCGGGTCATGGCTTCCGCGAAGGCCTGGTAGGCGGTGGCGTCGACGGTCTCGACGCCGCTCACGTCGGTGACGACGTCGCAGCCGGGCGCCCGCTGCCGGTAGGCGTCGGCAAGATCGAAGATGCGCGCGACGTCGTCCTCGGTGGGCGTTCCCCACACGGCGCTGCCGCCGAGCCGGGCGCTGAAGTTCCACACGAGAAAACAGCGGCCGGCGACCCAGGCGCCGGCCGGCGCATGGAGAAAGCGCTCGATCGTCCCCGCCGCCCGCACGCGCCCAAATCTACCAGAAAAGTGAGCCCGGGCGGGCTGGCGGGTTCGTGAAAGCGATTGGCGGAACGGTGGGGCGATGCTCTGGTAGATGAACGCGGCCCTCGGGCAGGGCGCGGGGGCGCGTCGCCATACCCAGGAGATTGAAATGAAAGAGGATCCCATCGAGCTGCTGATCGTCGCCGGCATGCTCGGCATGTTCGCCCTGATGGCGGTGGCGGCGGTGTTCTTCAACCGGCGCGCGCGAGCCCGGCGCGCCGCGGCCCTTGCGGCCGGGTCGGTCCGCACGCCCCTCTACGGCTCGCCTTTCAACCGCGCTTCCCTCGGCGGGCTCGCGCTCGTCGTCATCGGATCGGTCGGAGCAGGGATGTCTTCCAAGCCCGGCGAGGGCTGGCTGGCCGCGCTGGCAGGCGCCGTCGCCCTGGCCGGACTCGTGGGCGTGATCACCGCCGCCTTCCGACGCATCGGCACGATGGAGCTGGATTCGAATCGGCTCACGTTCGCGTTCGGAGATCGGGAGCGTGCCTTCCAGCTGGACCAAACGCTCGCGATCGAGGAGCGCTTCGTGCCCCCGAGCCGGCTGTTCCCCAACGGGGGCGCGGCGTTCCAGCTGCGGCAGGGCCCCTTCGACGTGCTGGGTTTCTGGGTGCCGTACGACATGCAGGCCTTCCGGGAGCGCCCCGCCACGCCCGTCGCCGCGACGGCGCCCCCGCTTCGTACGGGAGACCTCGGCCTCGCGGTGGCTTCGCGACTCCGAGCCGGCGCGCCTTCGCCCGCTGCCCGCGCCTGAGCGATCCCGGACCCTGCCCCGGCGCGCGGCACTGCGATGCTTCAACCGCCGTCGGCCGGCTGGCAGAAGCCATTGAAGTGGGGCCAGCCGGCGTCGACCCCGGCGCCGGCGGGGGTGCATGTCCACCCGGTCTCGCAGGAGCTGGGCCAGCCTCCTGGCTGGACGCCGCAGGGCCCTCCGTCGGCGCCCACCCGCTCGCAGCTGCCGTCGGTGAAGTCGCAGTAGAGCCCCGTCTGGCAGGCGTTGCCCTGGACGGAGTCCCCCGAGCACGGCCTGTCGCCCACGCCATACTGGGGTATGCAGTTGCCCGCACCCTCGGTATAGAAGAGGCAGAACTCTCCCGGCCCGCACTGGGGGCCATTCGGAGCGGCGGAGGGTCCCTGGCAGAGTCCGCCGTCGGGGATGGGGCCACCGGTCGATCCGCCGCCGGTCGTCGAGCCTCCGGTCGTCGAGCCGCCGCTGCTACCCGAACCGGGGCCAGCGCTGCTGCAACCGGCCATCAAGGCGAGCATCGCGATCCATCTCATGCGCTTCTCCTTCGAGAGGTGTCCCTAGGCCGGCGACCGCCCCATCACCCGGCACGCCGCATGGCCGAGGATCTTCTCGCCGTCCACGGTACCACTGGGCGTGGGCTTCCAGCCGCGGGCGAGGCGATCGTCGAGCAGCTCGTCTGCGGTCGGTCGGTGGCCCCACACGGAGACCGCGTTGAGCCCGCCGAGTCAGGTGGTGTCGAAGACGAGGTAGCGGCCGTCCTCCCACGCCACCACGACGTCGTGGCTGTACTCGTTCTGGACCACGACCTCCGCCACCTCGCGCGGCGGCGTCGTCGCGTAGCCCCAGCGCACGACGTCCTCGAGCATCGAGAACACGGCGAGCTGCCCGCGCAGCCGCTCCAGCTCCGCTGCAGCGAGGCCGGCGTGGTCGCGCACGGAGAGCACCTAGCGCGCCTCGCTGACGGGCAAGAGGTCGAGCCGGTACCGCCCGTTCGCCTCCGGTTCGTTCCCGCGGCCCTGGTAGAGCGGCGAGTGCAGCGCGTGGAGCTTCCAGTTCTGCAAGTACCGCGCGGCCAGGGCGGGATCGCGCAGCACGAGCAGGTTCTCGGCGTTGTGCTCCTCGGCCGCCTTCGTGAAGTTGAACGAGCCGGTGAGCACCACCCGGCCATCGATGATCATCACCTTGCTGTGCGCGATGGCGTGGGCGGCGTCGATGCGCGTGGGGATGCCGTGGTGGAGGAGATAGTCCGCGCCGGAGTAGCGGGCGCTTCGGTTGCTCTTGTCGAGGATCACCTCGACGTCCACGCCGCGCGCCTCGGCCTCGGCGAGCGCCCGCGCGATGGGGGCAGAGGTGAAGCTGTAGGCCTGCACGTACACGCTGCTCCGCGCGGCCTGGACCTCCCGCACCACCGCCTCGGTGCAGCCTCCGTGCGGGGAGAAGTAGACCTCGGTGGGCGCGGCCGCAGCCGGCGCAGCGAAGGCCAGCGCCAGCGCTCCTCCCAGGATGTGCCCAGCGGCGGACCGCGACACCGCCACCTCGTCTCGCCCGACCTCGGCGCAGGGCCCCCTGCGGGCGGCCCGGAAATACCGTCAGGGTACCACGAAGCGGGCTGAAGAGCGGCCCCCGTGCTTGACAGGGGCGCGTTCGGGCAGTACCGGCCACTGTAGGGGAAAATGGCGCCGGCGCCCCGACGCCGGACATCGAGGCTCGCAAATGGCGTTCGCAGACACGACGGCGGCACTGGCCAAGCTCCTGGGGGCGGGCTACGGCTTCACGGTCCTCGATTCGTTCGAAGAGCGGCGCGGCCTGCGCGCGGCCGAGGAGGCGGCCAAGCAGGTCGGCCTGCCTGTGTTCACCTGGTCGGTGAGCCGCGGGATGGCGCCGCCCGCGGCGGGTCCCACGCTGGTCGACGCCTTGAAGGCGCTGCGGGGATCGGACCGCCCCGGGCTCCTGGCGCTGCTGGGCTTGAACCTCTCCACGCTCACCGCGGTCGAGCGCCGCATGCTCTGCGAGGCGGTGGCCGAAGGGCCCGCCCAGCGTCAGCAGATCCTGGCGATCGGTCCGCTCGGCGAGGTGCCGGAGGAGCTCAACCGCGAGGCGGCCACCCTGCACATGTCGCCGCCGGACGCGGGCGAGCTGACCGCGCTCCTCGAGGAGACCGCGAAGTCCGTCAAGGTGGACCTGGGCGAGAAGGCAGCGGCTTCGGTGGCCGCGGCGCGCGGGCTCGGCCTCGAAGAGGCCCGCCGCGTCTTCCGGATGGCGCTCCTCGACAAGGCCGATCTGACGGCCACGATCCTGGCCGAGAAGCGGCGGCTCCTGCGGCGCAACTCGGCGCTCGACTGCATCGAGCTCGGGGCCGACGAGGTCGCGGGACTCGGTCTGGTGGGCGGGCTCGACTACCTGAAGCAATGGCTGGTCGATCGGCGCAAGTCGCTGTCGGCCGAGGCCCAGAAGTTTGGCCTCCCCCCGCCGAAGGGCCTCTTGCTGCTCGGCGTGCAGGGCTGCGGCAAGTCGCTGTCGGCGAAGGCCATCGCCGCCGAGTGGCGCATGCCGCTCTGCCGCCTTGACCTGGCCGGCCTGCTCGCCGAGCGCGGCTCCGCCGACACGGCGCTGCGACAATCGATCGCTTCCGCCGAGGCGATGGCGCCGGTGGTGCTCTGGATCGACGAGCTGGAAAAGGCCTTCGCGGGCGTCGAGGCCGGCAACGACACCGGGCTGGCGCGGCTGTTCGGCTGGTTCCTCACCTGGCTGGGCGAGCGGTCCGGCTCGGTCTTCGTGGTGGCCACCGCCAACGACGTGACCCACCTGCCCCCCGAGTTGCTGCGCAAGGGCCGCTTCGACGAGACGTTCTTCGTGGACCTGCCGGGCGAGAAGGCCCGCGCCGAGATCCTGGCCATCCACCTGCGCCGCCGCGGTCGCGACCCCGAGCCGTTGCCGCTGGCCGCGATCGCCAAGCGCGGCGAGAAGCTGTCCGGGGCGGAGCTCGAGCAACTCGTGGTGGGCGCGCTCCACTACGCGTTCTCGCAAGGCCGGGAGCTCAACGCCGACGACCTCTGGCGCACCCTACACGAGACCGTGCCGCTGTACCGGATGTACGAGGAGAAGATCAAGGCGCTGCGCGTGTGGGCGACCGATCGGGCGCGCCCCGCGGCGCAGGACATGAAGCTGATCGACCTGGTGCGGCAGAGCTAGCCGGCCGGGCCCCATGCTCCTCGCCGGAACGCTGGCTCTGCTCGGCGCGGCGGCATTGCCTGCGCCGTCGTGCAGCGACCTCGCCCGGCTCGCGTCACCTCCCGGCGGCCCCCGGCGCCAGCTCCGCTTCTGGAACGCCTCCGACCGGCCGATCGACGTCGCGTGGGTGGGCTTCGACAGCCGGCTCGTGCCCAAACTGCACCTGCCGCCCGGGGGCGAGGGTGGACAGACCACCTTCGTGGGCCACCTGTTCGTGGCCCTGGACCACGAGCGCTGCCTCGGGATCACCGCCGCGCGCACGGACGCCGACCTCGCGATCGACTCGTCGGGCTTCGTGGACGCGCAGCGGGCCGCGTCGGTGCTCGCCGACCTGCGGCGGCGCGAGGACTCGCGCTTCGTCCACAGACGGATCGCCGGCTTCGACGTGCGGATCTCCAAGGAGGTGCTCGCCCACCCCGACGAGCTCGAGGGCTTCGTCGACCTCCTCTCGCCCAAGCTGTTCGAGGCGCGCGAGCTGCTCCACGCGCACCGCGCGGCGCTCGACCAGATCTCGTGGCAAGTCGACTGGGCGGATCCGGGGGACGGCCGCACCCACTACGACCCGGCCGACCGGCGCATCGTCGTCACGAGCCTGCGCCACGCGCGGGGCCAGTTCGCCACGGCCCAGCCGATGGTGGTGGTGCACGAGCTGGCGCATGGCGTGCGGTACCTCGGCGTCGACGAAGGGGACGGCCGGCTGCTGTCCACGTTCCGACACGCCCAGGCGCTGCCGGGCTACCTTCACTCGGATCAGAACGGGCATCCCGGACGCGCGTACGCGCTCGAGAACCCGGAGGAGTATTTCGCGGAATCGACCGAGGCCTACTTCGGCTACAACGACTGGGGACCGCATGACGCCGAGCAGCTCCAGGCTGACGACCCGCAGGGCTTCGCGCTCATGGAGGGCGTCTGGGGCCCGCCGCCCGAGCGGCCCGACACGGCGCTCGAACCGTGCGGCCCGCTCGAGGCATCGCCCGCCGGGCGGGAGCGGACGCTGGTGCGAGTCCGCAACGAGACCGACGCCCCCGTTCGCCTCGACTGGATCGATTTCAAGGGACTGCCGAGCCCGCGGGGAGAGCTGGCGCCCGGTGCCTTCGTCGACGAGCTGACCACCGTGGGCCATCGCTTTCGCGTGATGGCGGCAGACCGCTGCCTCGGAACGTTTGCGGCCGAATCGAAGCCCCGCGACGTGACGCTCGTGCCGCCTGGGCGGTGAGGCCGCAGTCGGCCTTCCTCAGGGGCCTGCAGGCCTGCCCGTCCCGCTGCGAGCCGCCGCGCGCGACCGGCCGTTGCGGAAGATCTTCGATGGTTCGTTCGTCCCGAGCTGCACGCCGTAGCCGACGCCGTGGTCGTCGTAGGCCGTGAAGGTGGTCTCTCCTCCCCTGGGCGTCTCGGCCTCGATCTCCTCGTCCCGCCCCCGAAGGGTGGCGAGGAAAGCGTCGAACTCGCGCTTACTGACCGCATGGAACTGCACGCTGTATTGACCCTCGATCGAGCGGGAGCCGGAGCCGCGGCTCACGAAGTAAGGGATGCCGCTGGCGTCGTGGGCCACGTAGCGGGCCGAGCCGGCGCGCGGGGCGCGCTCCGCCGACCCTGGCTGCGCCACGAGCCGGGCCTCGAAGGCGTCGAACTGCGCCTCGGTCACGGCGACTCCGTCGACGTAGCACACGGGTTCGAGCCGGGCGGGCCGGTCGCCGAGGGCGAGCAGCAGAACGAGCAATCCCGTCGGCGATCATCGTAGCACCGGTACCGCTCGCCGCCCTGGCAGAAGCCCGGGGCCCCGCCCGGCGCCCTCTCGTACCCGCGGTGGTATCCTCTCCTCGTGACCGCGCGAGCCAAGCCCTCGGCCTTCGGCGGCCTGGTGCTCATCCTGGCCATCGCCGGATGCCCTCGGGCGCCGGGCGGTCCGACTTCGAGCTCCGGCGACGCGGTGGGCGGCTCCACCGGTGCCTCGCCAGGCACGTCGACCGGCGGCGCGGCGGGGAGCTCGACCGGCGGCGCGGCGGGCGGCTCGAGCGGAGGCACGGGCTGCGCGTCCAGCTCCCATTGCGCGAACGGCTACTTCTGGACCGTCGACTGCGATGGCGGCGTCGACGGCGGCGCCTGCGCGGCCTCCACGTCGTGCAACGCCACCGGCACGGCGTGCGTTCACGGGAGGACGACGACGTGCGCCTCCGACGCGGATTGCGCCTGCGGCCTGGCCTGCGCGCCAGGCGGCATGTGCTTCCCCGGCGACGCCGGACCGGCGAGCGCCTGCGCCTCGGACGCCGACTGCGGGGAGAGCTGCTACGGACTGACCTGCGTCGACGGCGGGTGCGAAACGCTCGGCTGCGGACCGATCGCCTGCGCTCCCGGCTGCCGCTGCGCCGGCTTCGACCGCTGCGACTGCCCCTTGCCGGACGCGGGCCCGGCCTGCAGGGGATACGAAGAGGGCCAGTGCATCTGGGGCGCAGGGTGCTTCGACGGCGGCTGCGGCTGCCCGATCGTAGACCCCGAGGGCCGCTGCGCCGACTGCGCCAAGGACTCCGACTGCGACGGTGGGCTCCACTGCGCCGTGGCCGGCGCCTCCTACACGGCCTTCGAGACGTGCGTGGAGTGCACGGCGATCGCACAGTGCGGCGCGGGGCGCGTCTGCGACCTCAGCCGGAACAGCTGCGTCCCCGATTGCCGGGTCGCGGGGAGCGCTTGCGACGCGGGCTGCGCCTCGAGCGGGGTCTGCGGCCAGTGCGCGCGCGACGCGGATTGCGCCGCCGGCTTCGCCTGCGCGCTCGAGCCCGACGGCGGGATCGACTTCGGCACGGGCGACGTGCTCGGCGTGGTCCCGCCGACGTGCCGCAAGCAGTGCCAGAGCGGCGCCGACTGCCCGACGTGGCACCCCGTCTGCAATTCGAGCGTCGGCTACTGCGTCGACTGCCTTCAGGATGCCGACTGCGCCGCCTGCACGGGCGGAGGCCGCTGCTACGCCGGCTCCTGCCTCACGACCCTCGCCTGCTACTGAGGCAACCGGAGGCGACGATGGACGTCGAGCGAGTCTTCTCGAAGGCCCCGTGGGAGCGGCAGGTGGGCTACTGCCGCGCGCTCAAGGCGGGCAACCAGATCTACGTGACCGGCACCGCGGCCGTGAACGAAGCGGGCGACGGCGTGCACGCGCCCGGAGACGCGTACGCGCAAGCGCGCCGGTGCCTCGAGCTCATCGAGCGCGCCCTGGGCCAGCTCGGCGCGCGGCGGGCCCACGTGGTGCGGACGCGGCTCTTCGTCACCGACATCGCGCGCTGGGCGGAGATCGGGCGCGCCCACGCCGAGTTCTTCGGCGAGGACCGGCCGGCGACCACGATGGTCGAGGTGAAGGCGCTCATCGATCCCGCGATGCTGGTCGAGATCGAGGCGGACGCGGTGATCTGACGCGTCCGCGCCGCCGCTTGCCCTCAGCCTGCTCGTCCGCGATGATTCGCGCCAGGAGGGTTCATGCGATCGATCCTCGTGGGGGTTGCCGCCATCGGAGCAGTCGCCGCCTGTAGCCAGGACGTCTGCCACCAGCTGGAGAACGTGGCTCAGAACCAGGAGTCGCAGCTGTCGAGCTGCGGCCTGTTCGGAGACGCGGGCTTCGCGTTCACGGCGCAGGATCTGCAAACCTGCGAGAACAATCTGAAGGCCTGCACGGCGGCCGATCAGAATGCGCTGAGTGCCTATGCCAGCTGCCTCGACGGCCTCCCCGCGTTCCAGTGTCAGTGGATCACCGATGCGGAGAAGGGGACCCTCGATCCCGGCTTCGTCACTTACGACAGCGACGCCCAGGCGTGCGAGGCCAAAGACCCGAGCGGACAGCCGGGGCAGGCGCCGGCGCTGAGCCAGGCGTGCCTCGCCGCTGGCGGCACGACCGGCGGCGGGACCACGGGCGGCGGGAGCGGCGGCTCCTCGACCGGCGGCTCCTTCACGCTCGCGTGGCCGGGGACCTACACCGTCCAGAGCAACTCGACGCTCCTGAACAACCTGACGTCGCAGAGCCAGAGCCTGAGCGGCACCGAAACCATCGTCCAGTCGGGGACGTCGGTGACGATCCAGGGCTTCGCAGGGCCCGTGCTGGACTGCAACCTCACGCTCACGCTCGCGACATCCACGAGCACGTTCGCCTCGCTGCCCACGTCCCAGGCCTGCGGGAGCTACACGGTCATCGGTGGAGTCACGGCCGAGCTGACCCAGGAAGGGAACCTCGGCACCATCCAGCTGATCGGGAGCGTCGAGGACAGCACCGGCAGCGCCAGCAGTTACACGGTCACGCTGAACCTAGTGTCGCAATAGCGGCCGCTGGCTCGGGGGGAGACTCGCTCGCGCCGCCGCGCACTCGTCGCAGCCGGCGTCGGGAGCGCAGAGAAACACCAGCGGATCTCGCGCGAGCTGGCCGACGGCCACGTCGACCTCGTCCCGCGCCGCGACGAGCTTCGCGCGGGCATTCCCCACGCGGCCCTCCCGTTGCAGGCCCCGCTCCGCCAGCCAGGCATCCATGCGCGTGAAGCCGCGGCAGCAGTGATCAGTCTCGCGGACCATCCGCTGCTGCGCCGCGCCGTCGACCTCGACCAGGCAAGGGTGCTCCACGAAGTAGGGCACCTTCGCGAGGCTCTCCGCGACGTGCAGCAGGGTGCTCTCGCTGTGCTCGACGCCGAGGAGCAGCACCTGGCCCGAGAGCTCGTAGACGCGGCCAGGCGGGCTCTCGAGGCCATGCGGGGGCTCGAGCGGCTGGGGTGCGCAGAGACGCTCCGCGAGCGGCCCGCAGGCGGCGAACGACCCACCCGGGTGACCGCTCCGCACGACGCCGGGCTGGCGCCAGAAGAGCTCCGCCGTGATGCCCATCTGTGAGCTGGGCGTGGATCGTGGATCGAACACGGTCTCGCCGTCGGTGATGGTGGGCATGACCAGCGTGCCGGCGGGGCCGAGGGTGCGCCGCAAGACCTCGATGAGGCCCAGGGGACCGCCGTCCACCGGCCGGACCGCGCGGTACGAGGTGTGGACGAGGAGCACCCCACCGCGGCGAACGCCCATCTCGATGAGCTGCCTCTCGATGTCGCCGGCGCTGGCCACCTTCAGCCGGTCTTCGCCTCCGCCTCCGGCGGCGCCTCGGCGACCGCGGCGACGGGCGCGGGCCTGGGGTACGGAAACGCCGGGGTGGGCGCCGTGGGCGTCACGTCGTGAAAGCGGCGCAGGTCGAGGGTGAGATCGCCGTTCGGCTCCTCCGTGAGGATGTCGACGTGGCGAGCGCCCCACTGGACGTCGGTGTGCAGGTAGTGCTTCTGCGCGTGGACCGGCGTGAGCGAGGTGTCGTCGGTGCCGACCACCGTGACCATCAGCTCGGTCTCGCTTGCCACGAGCGATTCCGGCGTCTGCCCGTACAGCGGGCTGCCGGGCGTGATGGGGTGGAGTGCGGTCCACGAACGGGAGAGCGCGGGCGAGCGGTCGCGGCTGAGCTGCAGGTCGTGCATCCGGTACATGCGCGCGCCCTCGGCGGTCTGCTCGGTGCGCATGAGAACGGCGCGGATCTGCGCCTCGATGATGCGGTTGCTGCGCTCGTTGCCGAGGCGAAACATGAGCGTGGGGACGCCGTCCATCGGCGTGATGACGACCTGGCGGGTGAAGACGATGCGCGCGTTGGTCTGCGAGAACTTGGCGAACAGCAGGCCCGTCGAGACCGCGGTGAGGAGCAGGACCGCGATCGACTCGGTCACGCTCAGCGCGTGCGCCGCCGTCCCCGTCGGGTAGGCGCCGCTACCGACGGCCCCGAAGCCCTGCGTCGCGAAGTAGAAGGCGTCGCCGAACGAACCGGGGCGCATGTTCGCGACGCCGCCCACGGCGAGGTAGAGGCTGGCGAAGAGCACGTTGAGCGCGAGGTAGGCTGAGACGATCACGGCGACGGTGACCCACCAGGGCCAGCGCATGAGCGCGTGGTAGGCGTCGCGCAAGGGGGTCTTCGCGGCGCCGACGACGTGAATCTCGTAACCGGGCCCGGCGACCTTGGTGACCGAAGGTGGACGCGGCGTGGCCATGTGGGAGCTCCCGACCCGAGGGGTCCAGCAGAGCATAGGAGCCACGGAGGCGCAGGGCCAGGGCATTCACGCCCGCCGATGCCTCACCGCCTTCCGTGGGGCGCCGCGCCATGAGAGAACGCCATGACCTTGCGCCGCAAGCTGCCACTCGCCGCCTGCGCGGCTTCCCTCGTCGTCGCGGCGCTCTGGCGCCCGGTCCGCGCGGTCGGGCGCGTCCTTCGCATCGGCACGGCCGACTACGCACAGACGCTCTGCTCCGACGTGTTCGTGAGCGGTCTCGATCCCGGCCGCGTGGCGGCCGAGGAGCTCGACCCGCAGAGCGGCCTGGGTCGTCTGAAGAAGCGCCTGCACATCGAAGTCGATCGGACGCGGCGCCGCGTCGCCGTCACCTGGGCAGGGCGGTTCGAGAGCACGGCGACCTTCCGCGACGGCCTGGGCTGCAGCCTCCACGACCCGCCGCCGGGCCCCACGCCCGTGACGTCGATCGCTCCGTCGGAGGGACCTGCCGTCGCCGCCCCCACCGAGGGCCTGCGCCGCGCGCTGGACCACGCCTTCGCCGAGCCGAACCCGCGACGGCCCCGGCACGTGCGCGCCGTGGTGATCTGGCACGACGGCCGGGTCGTCGCCGAACGCTACGCCTCCGGGGTTGGCCCGGACACGCCGCTCATCGCCTACTCGATGAGCAAGTCCATCGTGAGCGCGCTCATCGGGATCCTGGTGCGGGAGGGGCGCCTCGACCTGAAGGCCCCCGCGCCGGTCGTCGCCTGGAGCTCGCCCGCGGACCCGCGGCACGCCATCACCATCGAGGAGCTCCTGCGCATGACGAGCGGACTCGATCTCGACGAGGACGATTCGGGCTTCGACCCGGTGTCGCGCATGTTCTTTCTCGAGCCCGACATGGCCGCCTTCGCCGCCGCGGCTCCCCTCGCCGCCGCTCCGGGAACCCGCTGGCGGTACACGAGCGGCAACACGTTGATCCTCTGCGCCATCCTTCGCGACGCCGTCGGAGGCAGGGCCGCGGACGTGCGAGCCTTCGCCGAGCACGAGCTCTTCGAACCGCTGGGCATGCGGAACGTGACGATGGAGTTCGACGCGGCAGGGTCGCCGATCGGTGCCAGCCGGATCTTCGCCTCGGCCAGGGACTGGGCGCGCTTCGGTCAGCTCTACCTGGATGACGGACGCGTGGGCGGCCGTCGCCTGCTGCCCGAGGGCTGGGTGCGCTTCTCCACCACGCCGACGCTCGACAGCGACTACGGCGCCGGCTTCTGGCTGGACCGGGGCCATGCAGCGGATGCCCGCTATCGCGTGGAGGCCGGGATGCCCGAGGAGGCGTTCTATGGATCCGGAGCCTTCGGCCAGAGGCTCGTGATCCTTCCGTCGCAGCGGCTGGTGATCGTCCGCCTCGGACCCACGATCGATCCGCCCAACTTCGACATGCGTGGGCTGGAGACGCTGGTCTCGGAGGTGGTGGCCGAGCGGTCCTGGACGACGCGGTGACCGGAGGCTCAGACCGACCGGACGTCCGCGGGCGTGTCGGGCTGGTTCTTCGCGTGGGCCGCGGCGAACGCCGGGAGCCGCGCGCAGGCGGCGTCGATGGCGCGCAGCGTCGGGTAGGGAGCGAGGTCGACGCCGGCGCGCTGGCTGGCGAAGTAGAGCTGGGGCACCAGGCAAGCGTCGGCGAAGGAGGGCGCATCGCCGACCGCGAAGCGACCCGCGGTCTCCCCGACCAGCTTCTCCAGCGCGTCGAGGCCGCGGACGTTCCAGTGGCGGATCCAGGCGGCGGCGTCCGCGTGCATCGTCTGCTCCACGTAGAGCCGCACCGAGGTGTTCTGCAGCGGCTGGATGCCCGAGGCGGCGACGAGGGCGATCTGGCGGGCGCGGGCGCGCAGGAAGGAGTCCTTCGGCAGGAGCGGAGGCTCGGGGTGCAGCTCCTCGAGCAGCTCGAGAATGGCGAGCGACTCGGCGAGGCGCCGCGGGCGGCCGCCGACGTCCAGCTCCAGCACCGGGACGCTGCCCATCGGGTTCTTCGCGTGAAACTCCGGGCGGTGGTGCTCGCCCGTGCCGAGGTTCACGGGCACGTAGTCGAAGCGCAGCCCCTTGTGGGCGAGCGCGATGCGGACGCGCCAGGTGGCAGAGCTGCGCCAGAAGCCGTAGAGGGTCATCGGTCCCTAGAAGCGCCCGGCCGCGGAGAACGCGGCGCCGCCGGGCAGCGGCACCAGCGAGAACACGTCGGTCTTCTCGGTCGGCGCGCTCGCGGAGCCCTTGGGCCAGAACCAGATGGCCACGCCCGCCCCGAGGCCCACCGCGCCCACGATGTCGAGGACGTCCGAGACGACCGCGTTCCGGTTGCCGACGTTGCTCCAGAACTGGCTCTGCCCCACCTCGTCCTGCGGCGTGGCCGAGTAGCCCGACCGGTCGTGCAGCTCCACGATGCCGAAGATCGTGCCGGCGATGACCGACGCCAGCCCCACGCCGCCCACGATCAGCGCGATGCCGTGCTGGTCGAGCGCCAGGTGGAAGCCGCCTCCCTCGATGCCGGTGTCGGTGACCGGCTTGCCGCCGGCGCCGCGCGGCAGATCGCGCGCCAGCGCCGCCGCGAGAACCTTGTCCGCGGCCTCGGCGAGCGGCGCCCCTGCCGCCACGGGCTCCCGCGCGAACGCGAGCACGTGTCCATCCGCGGCGAAGCGGGCGGCGACGAGGCTGCGTTCTCCGCCGGTCTCTTCCAGCGACAGCACCAGGAGCTGAGAGACGCCCAGCCGCTCCATCACCTGCTTGATCGGGGCGGCGCGGTCGACGTTCTCGAGATCCTGGGCGAGGGCCCGCCGCTCCTGCTCGAGCCAGCCGCGCTCGCCGACCGGGGAGAGGCGCAGGTCGACGCTGCCGGCCGCTCGCTGCGCCGCCAGCTCCCAGCCGGGCGCGGACACGGTCACGAAGTGGCGGCCCGGAGGCACCTTCACCACGAGGGGCGACGCGCCTTGCAGCTGGCCGTCGACCGAGACGAGGCCCACGGGCTGGGAGGCTACGCGCAGGTCGACGGTGCCGTTGGCCTCGGCCTCGGTGCGGTCGCGATCGGCTTCTTCCATGAGGTCCGGCGGGAAGGCGCTCTTGTCGAGCACCGCGCCCGGGGCCTCGGAGAAGACGTGCACCAGCTCCTGTCGAGCTGCATCGTGATCGCCATTCACCCACCGGCACGCCGCCTGCCAGACGAGCGCCTGCACGTAGGCCTCGAACGCGCGGTGCCCGCCCGCCGAAGCGTACGCTTGCGCCGCCTCGCCGAAGCCGTCGATGGCCGCAGCCAGATCGAGGTTGTCGTAGGACGACCGCGCGGCCTTCATCTTCGCGACGCCCTGCCGGTAGGCGGCCGCCCGCGCGGCCTGGCCGCGGGTGTCGAGACGCTCGGCCGGGTCCACCCCCGCGAGCCGGCCGTCGCGCAGCAGGGCCAGCGTGGCCGCCGCCTGCAAAGCGTCCACGTCGGCGCTGCCGGCCGGCCCCACGGCGATGGCCGCGGCGCTGGGCTTGGCGAGCGCGGGAGCTGCCGCCGCCAGCAGGAAACCCACGACGAGTCGCTTCATGTCCCCTTCGGGTGCGAGGCCTCGGCGCGGAAGATGCGCCACGTCTTGAGGTAGTCGACGGCGGTGCGCAGCTGGAAGTCGCCCGTGCCGCTGCCGCTCGTCGGGTTCACCACGGTGGCCGCGGCCACGTCGTCGTCCGGACCCTCGTGCCGCAGGTGGTTCCTGAGGTCGCGCTCGCGCGGGATGGCGGGCTCCTGCACGTTGCCCTCCGCCACCTGGTGCACCACCACGTCCGGCGTGATCCCTTCTTCCTGGATGGAGCGGTGCTTGGGCGTGTAGTACTTCGCGACCGTGAGCTTGAGGCCGCTGCCGTCGGGCAGATCGATGACGGTCTGCACCGAGCCCTTGCCGAAGGTCTGCGTGCCCATGAGCACCGCGCGGCCGTGGTCCTGCAGCGCGCCCGCGACGATCTCCGACGCCGAGGCCGAGCCGCCGTTGACGAGCACGATCATCGGGTAGTTCGGCTCGGTGTCGCGCGGGTGCGCCCACTCCTTCTCGACGTGTTCGTGGTTGCGCCCCTCGGTGGAGACGATGAGGCCGTTCGTGAGGAACCGGTCGGACACGCGGATGGCCTGGTCGAGCAGGCCGCCCGGGTTGTTGCGCAGGTCGAGCACGAGGCCGGCGAGCGAGCCGCCCGCCTGCGCGTGCAGCTTCGAGAGGGCTTCCTTGAGGTAGCTGTCGGTGCGGTCCTGGAAGCTCGTGATGCGCACGTAGCCGATGTTCTGCGCGAGCAGCCGCGCCGAGACCGGGCGGTTGGTGATGTGCTCGCGCACGATGGGGATGCGCCGCGGCTGGGCGAAGCCCTTGCGCATCAGCAGGATCTCGACGCGCGAACCCGGCGGGCCCTGCAGCTTCTGGATCGCCTGCGTCAGCGTGAGATCGCGCGTGGCCGTCCCGTCGATGGCGAGGATCTCGTCGCCCGGCTCGATGCCGGCGCGCGCGCCCGGCGTGTCGTCGATCGGCGAGATCACGACCAGCGCGCCGTCGCGCATCGTCACGTCGAGGCCCACGCCGCCGTACTCGCCCGTGGTGTCCGCCTTCATCTGGTCATACTGCGCGGGGTCCATGAACATGCTGTGGGGATCGAGCGTCCCCAGCATGCCGCGGATCGCGCCGTACACGAGCTTCCGCTCGTCGACGGGCTCGATGTACATGTTCAGGACGTCGCTCAGGACCAGCCCGAAGATGTCGAGCTGGCGGTACACCGTGGTCGCCACGGCAGGCGCGGCCCGGAACACGCCCTCCACCGCCGCTCCGCCCGCGAAGGCGGCCACGAGCACGGCCACGAACCGGAAGCTCTTCTGCCGGGGCATTCCACCGACCATTCTAGCCCCAAGCCCGCCGATTGGAAGAACGACGCCTCTGGCATAGGGTCGACCGGTGGTCGCCCTGCTCGTCCTCGCGAGCGCCGCGCTGCACGCGGCCTGGAACCTGCTCGCCCGCCGCCACGGCCGCGCCCGCGAGGCGACGACCCTGTTCCTGGCCGGAAGCGTGGTCCTCTCGGTCCCCGCAGCCCTGGCGCTCTCCGGCCCGGGGTGGGCCAGGGCCGCGCCCTGGGGCTTCGCCGCCGGCTTCGGCGAGGCGGCATACTTCGTGACGCTCGCACGCGCGCTCGAGATCGGCCCGCTCGGCCCCGTCTACACGATCTCCCGCGGCGGCTCGATGCTCCTCGTGTGGCCCGCTTCCCACTGGCTGCTCGGCGAGAGCGTGGGCTGGCGCGCCGCCGGCGCCGTCCTGGCGCTGCTCGTGGGTCTCGCACTCCTGGCGCCGGAGGGGGAGGGCCGGGGCACGACCAGCCGCCAGGGTTACCTGTGGGCGCTCGCCTGCGGCCTCTGCATCGCCGCGTTCCAGCTCGTCTACAAGCGCGCCGTGGGCGGTGGCGCAGCGCCCTTGCAGATGTTCGTGATCTCCATGTCCACCGCCCTCCCCCTGGTGCTCTGGGCCACGCCCGAGGTGAGGCGCACATTGTGGCGCAGCGCCCGCGCGAACCCCGGCCTGCTCGCCGCCGGCTCGGTCGCCATGACCGCCTCGTTCGTGATCGCCCTCTACGTGCTGCGCGACCACGGCGCCGGCTGGGTGATGACCCTGCGCAACAGCTCCATCGGCTTCGCGGCGGTCTTCGGCTGGACCTTCCTCGGCGAGCGCCCCAGCCGCCGGGCCGGCGCGGGCGTGGCGCTCGTGCTCGCGGACGCGCTGCTGCTCGGCAGCGCGTGACCGCCGCCTGTCCGGCACCGCTTCACCGTAGTAACCTCTTGCCTCCGGAGGTTCTCCTTGAGGTCCTGCGGCGCGGTCGTCGGCGCTCTCTTCGTCGCCAGCTGCTCGGGCGCCGCCCAGCCGCCGCGGGACACGCTGACGTCCGGCGACGCGACCCTGCAGCTCCTGCCGGACGGGGGTCCCCTCACGTTCGCGCGCGGTTCGCAAACCCTGCTCACGTTCCAGCCCACCGCGTTCCAGGTGGGCACGGTCGACGCCCTGGGGACGGACGGCGACAGCTACGACCCGTACTGGCTCGCGGTGGACGACCCGCCGCCGGCGCCGCAGGGCCTGCAGTGGCGCCAGGGCAGCGTGCTGCGGCTCGAGTCGTCGACCTCGACCGAGATGGTCGTGGGGTTGGACCTCGACGGCGGCAGCGCCACGCTGGACTTCAAGGCGGAAGCGCCCGGCGCGTTCTCCGCCTCGCTGACCGCCACCGTGACCGGCCAGTCGATCGCCTATTTCCGGGTCGCCCCCGACGCGGACCCGACCGAGAGCTTCTACGGCCTCGGCGAGTGGGGCGACGCGGTGAACCACCGCGGGACGTTGCGGCCGATGCAGATGGAGGTGGGGGATCTCGAGAACGGCGACGACGAGGATCACGTGCCGGTCCCGCTGATCGTCGGGACCCGAGGCTGGGGCCTCTTCGTGCAGAGCCAGCGGCCGGGGGTGTTCGACGTGGCGCGCGCCAGCCCCACGCTGGTGCAGGTGACCTACGGCACCGCGCAGGACAGCGGGTCCGGGCTCCTGTTCCACCTGTTCTCCGAGGCGCAGCCGCTCGACGTCCTGAAGCACTACTACGACGTGACCGGCTACCCGGGGCTGCCCGCGCCGTGGGCGTACGGGCCGCTCCTGTGGCGCGACGAGATCGCGAACCAAGCGCAGCTCATCGCCGACATCTCGCAGATCCGCACGCTGCACCTCGCCGCCAGCGGGATCTGGTTCGATCGTCCTTACGCCACTGGCGTCGAGACCTTCGACTTCAATCCGGCGAAGTTCCCCGACCCGCCGGCCATGCTGCAGGCGCTGCACGACGCCGGGCTGCGCTACGGCATCTGGCAGGCGCCGTACACGGCCAGCGCCAGCAACTCCGACCCGGCCCCGGCGCAGCTCGCCTACGCGCAGGCCAACGGCTACTTTCCGCCCACCTCCGGCATCCTGCTCAACGCCTGGGGCGCGCCCCTCGACCTCACCAACCCCGCGGCCTACGCCTGGTGGGCCCAGAACCTCCAGGCGTACACCGCGCCGCTCGGCGACGGCGGCTTCGGCGTCGAGGGCTTCAAGCTCGACTACGCCGAGGACGTGGTGGTCGGCCTGTACGGCCAGGCCGAGCCCTGGCTGTTCGCCGACGGCAGCGACGAGCTGACGATGCATTACGGCTACACGATGCTCTACCACCGGATTCACCGCGATCTGCTGCCGGCCGCCGGCGGGTTCCTCCTGTGCCGCACGGGCCGCTGGGGCGATCAGGTCCGCGGCGGCATCATCTGGCCCGGCGATCTCGACGCGACCTTCGATGCGCAGGGCGACCCGCTGCCCGACGGCACGCTCGCCGTGGGCGGGTTGCCCGCCGCGCTCATCAAGGGGATCGGGCTCTCGGCCTCGGGCTTCCCGTTCTACGCGTCGGACACGGGCGGCTACAAGCACGCGCCCGCGGACAACGAGACCTGGATCCGCTGGACCGAGGCCAACGCCGTGGCCACGGCGATGGAGGTGGGCGACGCCTCGAGCCAGATGCCCTGGGAGTACGCCGCCAACGGCCGGACCGCCCAGTCGCTCACCGACTACCAGCGGTACGCGAGCCTGCACCTGCGCCTCTTCCCCTACGTCTGGAGCTACGCGCAGGCGATGGCGGAGACCGGCCGGCCCATCACGCGGCCCTTCGGCCTCGCCTACCCCGCGCTCGCAGAAGATCCGGACGACGAGTACCTGTTCGGCGACGACCTGCTGGTGGCCCCGATCGTGGCCGCGGGCCAGACCTCGCGGACGGTGCTGTTGCCGCCCGGCGTCTGGGTCGGCTGGTGGGACGGCCAGGCGCAGCAGGGCGGCGCGGCGGGCGCCCAGGTGACCGTGGCCGCGGACCTCGACACCTTGCCGCTGTTCCTGGCGCAGGGCGGCATCGTGCCGATGCTGCGCGACACGATCGACACCCTGGCGCCCGTGCCGGCCGGCTCCGCGATCGACTCCTTCGCGAACGACGCGGGCGTCCTGTGGGCGCGCGTGGCGCCGGGCCCCTCGGCCACGTCCTTCCCCGTGTACGACGGCAGCACGCTCGGGCAGCAATCCACCGGGGGCACGCTCTCGCTCACCTTCACGCCGGGCGCCGTCTTCACCGAGGGCGTCCTCTTCGAAGTGATCGGGACCCCCGCGCCCAGCTCCGTATCGAGCGAGGCGGGGGCCCTCGCGCAGCTCGGCAGCCGCGCCGAGCTGCAGAGCGCGGGCAGCGGCTGGTTCTGGGAAGCGGCCACCGGCGGCACGCTCTGGATCGAGCTGCCCGGCGCGGGGTCGGTCACGGCCCGCTGAATGGCCCTGACGGGCAGGGACAAGCTGGTCGCGATCGCCTGCGCGAGCTCGCTCGCGATCACGGCGAAGGTGATTCTCGGGGAGCTCGCCGGGACCAGGCCGGCCCCGGCCGCCGCCCTGCTGCCCACCCGCTCGATCCGACTGCCGGACGGACTGTCGTGCGAGGTCTACGTGCCCACCGGGCTCGATCGGTCGCGGCCGCACCCCCTGGTGTTCGGCTTCGACCCCGGCGGCAACGGGTTGGCGCTGCTCCCCGCGTGGAAGCGCGCCTGCGACCGCTTCCAGTGGATCCTCGTCGCCTCGAACAACTTCCGCAACGGTCCGTGGTCGGACCGCGACGCGGCGCTGCAACTCGAGACGCTTCGCCTCGCCGAGCACGACTACCCGGTGGATCCGGCGCGCATCTACGCGACGGGCTTCTCCGGCGGCGCCATGCACGCCCACGACATCGTGGGCGACCACCCCGAGATCTTCCGCGGCCTGGTGGCCAACACCGGCATGATGCCCTACCACTGGCCCGGCAACGATCCGCTCGACCGCGCCCACTACCCGAGAGCCAAGCTCGCCGTGTTCCTCGCGAGCCCAGCGGACTTCCGCTACCGCGAGATGCAGGCGGACCGCGCCGCGCTCGAGGGCCTGGGCTGGAAGGTGCGCTGGATCGAGTTCCCCGGCGGCCACCGGTATGCACCTGCGGAGAGGTACGTGGAGGCCGCGGCGTGGCTGGCGGCCCAGTCGGCCGCCCCGAGTCCTCAAGCCGCCGGGACGGTCGCACGCCCGCGCAGGTAGGCGATCAGCGGATCGCTCACGAGCGGGACGACCTGCGGCAGCATGTGGGGCATGAGCGCGTCCATCACCCCTGGCATCATCGCCGGCATCTGCTCGGCCATGTAGGCAGGCATGGGGATCTGCGCGCGCAACCGGTCGAGCATCACCGGCAGGAGCTTCGGCATCATCCGCGGCAGGAGCAGCGCGAAGAGCGGGCCGAAGAGCGGCTTCATGCCGCGCAGCACGCCGGGCACCTTGCCGAAGAAGCGCATGAGCCGGCCGAGGCCCCAGGGCATGGCGGCCACGAGCTCGGGCCACATGCAGGCGAGCAGGCCGGCGAAGCCCTGTGGCGTCAGCAGGGCGATCATCCGCTCGAAGACGGCCCACTGCGCGCGCACCTCCGGGTGGGGATCCGGCAGCTCGTAGCCGAGCCGCTCGGCGGCGAAGCGCGACAGGTCCACGACCTCCATGTCCACGTGGCGGGCGTCGGCGCTCACGCGGAGCTGGAACTCGCAGCAGGGGCACAGCGCCACGACCTTCTCCGCGCCCACCGCCACCGCCTCGTCGAGCCGGCTCTTGCCGATGTCGGCGGCCACCTCGGGCGCCTGCAGCAAGGTGAGCACCGAGCCGCAGCAGTGCGCGCGCTCGCGGTTGTGCTCCATCTCGCGCAGCTCGACGTCGGGCATCGCCTGCAGGAGCTGGCGCGGGGGCTCGTACACGCCCGAGGCGCGGCCGATGTGGCAGCTGTCGTGCCAGGTGACGACGTCGCGCTCGTGGTGCTTTTCGCCGTCGGTGGCGGGGAACGCGAACGTGCCGGCCTGGATCTTCTCGGCCACGAGCTCCGAGTAGTGCCGGGTCTGGATCCCGAACTCCACGCCGAGCTTCTTCGCCCACTCGGGGTACACCTTCCGCCACATCATGTCGCAGGCCGGGCACGAGGTGATCACCGTGTCGGCGCCGGCCTCCTTCACCGCCGCGACGTTCTTCGCGAGCGTCTCGGCGAAGACGTCCCACTGCCCCGCGACCAGCATGGGCGTGGCGCAGCAGCTCTCCTTCTCGCCCAGGTAGGTGAAGTCGACGCCCGCGGCGTCGAGCAGCCGCACGCTGCCGATGCCGATGTCGCGCTCCACGTAGCTCGCGGTGCAGCCGGCGAAGTACACGTTGCGGCTCCTGTGCTCCGGGCCGTGCGCGGCCTTCAGATCCTCGGGGAACCAGGCGGCCCGGTCGCGCCGGTAGCCCGCCCAGATGTCGCCCTGGGCGCGCAAGGCGGACTTCATGATCTCGAAGGGCGGGAAGGTCATGTGCCCCTCGTCCTGCACGAGGCGGCCGCGCAGCTTCATCCAGGAGGGCTCGATGGGCAGCGCCTCGGGGCAGCGGAAGCTGCAGAGCTCGCAGGTGGTGCACGCGAGAAACAAGTCCACCATCGCCTGGCTCATCTCCTCGCGCCCCTCGACGTACTCGCGCAGGAAGAACCACTTGCCGCGCGGCGACTGGCTCTCCCAGCCCCGGCCGTAGAACTGGTCGCACTCGTCCACGCAGTAGCCGCACTGGGAGCAGGCGTAGGCGTACTCGACCACGTCCGCGGGGATGCCGCGACGCTCGCCCCGCTGCCGCTCCCCGGGCGCGGCGCGGACGCGGTTGGCGGCGAAGCGCACCGCCGGCTCCACGAGCTCGGCCGCGCGGATGCCCGTCGACACGACGCCGGCCCCGAGCACCTTGCCGGGGTTCAACAGGCCCGGCGGGTCCACCTCGCGCTTGAAGCGCTCCAGATCGACGGCCGCCGCGCCGAGCACGGCCCGGGCCTTGTGGCGGAAGTAGAGGCCGGTGGAGTAGGCGCGGCCGCCGTGCCTCTCCGCGATCTCGATCACGCTGAGCGCGAGGCCGAAGACCAGATCGTAGCCGAGCGTCCGCTCGTCCTGGGGGATGAAGCCGAGGAGCACCACCTCCGGCGCGCCGCCCCGGCCCCGCTCGAGGGCGATGCCCTCGAGGGCGAGCGGCTGCTGGATCTTGGCCGACAGCTCCTCGAGCGTCTCGCGCAGGCCGGCGAGCGGCACCACCACCTCGGCCGGCACCAGCGACGGCCCGAGCCGCTTGATGCGCATGATGGCGAAGCGCTCGTCCCAGCGGCGGCGCGCGAGGGCGTCGTCCAGCCGCGCCGCGCCCGCGCGCGCGAGGATGGGCTCGAGCCGGGCCGCCAGGTCGCCGGCCTCGGAGGCAGGCGTCGCCAGCAGGACCAGGTTCGTGACGGGCGACGGCACGGCGTCCTCGCGCGGGTGTTCGCGGGGCGGGCAGCGGTTCTCGAGCTCGACCCGCGGCCGGTCGGCGAAGCCCAGCGACCAGACCGGCAGCTTCTCGGCCACCACGCCCTCGAGGAACGCCGCGAGCGCGGCCGCGTCGGGGCAAGCCACCGCGGAGACCGCGAGCTCCTGCCGCTCCATCAAGCGCAGCGTGACCTCGGAGATGAAACCGGTGATGCCCTCGGCTCCCGAGACGAGCGCGAGCGCCTCCCCTTCGAGCACGCGCACCTCGCCCGAAGGCAGCACCAGCCGCGCCGAGACCACGTTCTCCGCGAAGGTGCCGAAGCGATACGAGCCGTACCCGGCGCCGCCCTGGGCGAGCCAGCCGCCCACGGTGGAGGAAGGATACGAGCTCGGGTAGAGGCGCAAGGTGAGCCCGTGGGGCGCCAGCGCCTGATCGAGACGCTCCCACACCACGGCCGGCTGCACCGTGACGGTCCGGGCCTCCGCGTCGATGCCGAGCACGCGCTGCAGGCGGCGCAGGTCCACCACCACGCCGTGCCGCACCGGCATGACGCCGCCGTAGCCGGAGGTCGCCTTGGCCCGCGGCGTCAGCGGCACCCCCCGCGCGGCCGACCAGCGCAGCAGCTCGACGAGCTCGCCTTCGGTTTCGGGCTGGACCACGGCGTCCGGCAAGGCGTCGCCCACGAAGGGTCGGACGCGCCGCGGCAAGGCGCCCACGTCGTGGCCGTAGAGACGCCGTTCGGCCGGCAGGAAAGTCACTCTGGCGCCGAACAGCTTCTCGAGGTCGGCGCGCCTCGCCAGCGGCAGCTCGTGCATGCCCCGAGTCGAGAGCATGGGCCGTGCCACGCCGAGCGCGTTCGCACGGCGTCCCGCGTGCGCGTCGGCCGGCAAAGTCTGCGTCTCGATTGCATCCGCCTGCAAACCAGTAATGCCCACCGACGAGATCGGGCTGCCGGCTCGAGGCCCTCCGTGATCCGATTCTGACCCCGGGGCCTTACAGTCCCTCCACCCCCCCTCCCCCGCGCGGCGCTCGACGAAGGAGCCGCTGCCCGCGTCCCCGCCATCACCGCCGTTGACGCGCCGCGCCCTTTTCGCTACATCCTGCCGGCTTCGTCAGGGCGCCTAGCTCAACTGGCAGAGCAATGGACTCTTAATCCATAGGTTGAAGGTTCGATTCCTTCGGCGCTCACTTTGTAACTCGCTGTTACGACACTTGTTTCCGTCTACCCCGGCAGACTCCGCAGCGGGGCGCCTGCCGTCGGGTAGCAACCGGGTAGCATCCGAGCCAATTTCGCAAGCTACGGCAACGGCCTTCTCCGCGGACTCGCTCGACACCGGGACACCCGGTGTCAGGCCGTCAAGCGCTCCCCTGAGATCCTCAGCGACAAGGTGTGCGTAGTGCTTCGCCGTCGTGTTGGGGCTCGCGTGCCTCAGCACCCGCTGGGCGGTGTGCAGCCCGGCTCCTGAGCGGAGCAGCGCCGTCGCCATGCTGTGGCGCAGTCCGTAGACCGTCACGTTGCGCGGGATGGCCACAGGCCAGAGCTTCGCTTTCTTGTGGACCGTGCAGCCCCTTGGCGACGGGCAGGCGGATGCGCCGCAGTGGATCGGACAGAACCTCGGCGCCTTGTCGGGGTGGCGCTCGACGTGCGGTTCCTTTGCCTTCTCCGCCTTGCAGCGCCGGCAGGTATGGTCGTAGCCCTCGACCAGCCCAGCGCGTCTCATGGCGCTTCTGAGTGCCCGCAGGGCTTCCGTGGTCGGGTGCCGCTGGGAGCCGTCAGCGTTGCCGAACAGGTAGGCACCTTTGCTCTTCAACCCGGCCTCGACGTAGGGCCAGAGGGTGACCGGGATCGGCAGCACGTCTGAGAGCCCGGTCTTGCTGGCGTGGACGGTCAGGGTCCTGGCCTCGGTGTTCACGTCTGCCTTGCGGAGCAACCCCGGTTCGCCCGGACGCATGCCGAGAAGCGCAGCGGCAGCGAGGTAGCCGCGCCAGTCCGCGTTTATGTACGGCAACAGACGCTCGACTTCGGCAGGCGCAAGCGTCTCGGGTACGTGGCGCTCGGTCGCAAGGGGCGTCGTCATGGCCACGGTGTTCTCGCCACTCCATTCACCCTGCTTGCGAGCGCGGCCAACGACCGTGCGGAGGATAGCCCGAAGGTGATTGCAACTCGCGCCCGAGAGGCCGTCCGCGTGCAGTCGGCGGAAGTGTTCGTCAAGCGCGGCCGTCGTCGCTTGCCGCAACGGAAGCGCGCCGATTGGTTCGTCAATGATGTGTTTCGTGAGTCGGCACGTCTCGGAGGCGACGCTTGCCGCCGGGCACCATCCCGCAAGCCACCAGCGGCATAGATCAGCGAGCGTGCGGCCGTTGTCCGTCGGGAGCGCTTCGAGCCCGAACCGTTGGCGTTCGGCCTGCCGCTCCAAGTCTGCCGCGATCTTCCTCGCCTCGGTCTTGCTCTGAGCCTTGGTCGCTCGACAGACACGGCGCCCGGTCGCGCCTCGAAAACCAGCGTACCAGGTGCCCCGCTTCTGGTAGACGGTCGCCACCTATCGACCCGCTTTCCTCGAAGACTTCGCGCCCTTGCGCGGCGCCGCGAGGAAGCCTTCGGCGATCAACTTCTCGCGGATGGCGCGCAGACACCAGCTTGACCGCGTTCGCTCCTCGGCGTCGGCTGCGCGCTGCGCCGCGTCCATGACTTTCCGCGGGATTCGCAGAGACATGATCGGCTCACCAGGCATGTAATACATGGTAGTCTCCGGTAAACAACAAGTCAAGCCACTCATCCGTCGCGCCGTCGCATGGGCACCACGCGGTTGTCAGGCGCAGCGGCGTTGCGCGCCCAAGCCCTGACCTGCTCGGGCTCAAAGCGCAGTTGGCCCCCAACGTGCAGGCTCGGAAGGTTCCCCGCCTCGGCTGCTTGGTAGACCTTTGAGCGCGAGCAACGGAGGTATCCTGCGACATCGGCGGCGGTCCACAAGCCCTCGGGCTCTGCTACCGCTGCCGAAGCTTCTGCGCGCCTGGCGGTTGCAACGTCGGCCCGGAGTCCTTGCAGCTCGCAAACGAGCCGTTCGAGGAGCAGCGCAACGGTCGCGAATCCGGCAGGGGTTGACGCGTCAGCGGCCATCAGCGCCCCCTCTTTCCTCGGTTGGGATCCGAACTCGCGCGCGCTCCGCCCCTCACCCCCACCAGAGCCGGACTGGATCCGAACCCCCCTAAAGGGGGGGGGTTCGGTTCGGATCCCTGGTTCTTGAAAACTAGTTCGGATGAGTTCGGATCAGTTCGGATCCCCTCCGACGGGACCTCTTCTGGCTTCCGGATTAGGACCCAACCTAGGGGCTTGAGCCCCCTCGTGGCCTGGCGCGCACGCCCGGAAGCTTCCGCAGCATGGAGAGCGGCGGCGAGCGGAAGCGATCCAATCTTCGTTCGGCTTCGAAGGGTCTCGTTCCAAGAGCGCAGCCGACACCTCCCAGAGCTCCGGCGTCAGGTGATCGAGGTCAAAGACGCCAGCCGTGAGCGCGCGGACGTTCTCGCCACGACGCGAGCCCTCAATCTCGACTGGCGAGAAGGCGGAGCCGTTCTTTTCTTGGCACTTTCCGCCCGGGCACGGCACGCAGGGCGTGCGGCGGTGCACACTGAGACTCTTGGCCAGCTCCGCAAACGTTACCTCTACGACCTCCGGAAGATTGTCCCGGTTGTGCCGGTAGAGGGCGATCCGGAAAGGCGGGTCCGCTCCGGGTTCCGGCTGCGGTGCGCCCTGGAGCGTGCTATTCTGTCGATCGGTTGGGGTCGGCACAGACGACTCCGGCTGTTGTTGGCTCCGCCGCGGCGGCTACCGCGGCGTTGCCGTCTTTGGGGGTGAGGAGACCGGCCGCCGCGAGTGCGCGTGCCGCTCGCTCGCGCGCGAGGCCGATCACGGGTGCGCCACAAGCGACAGCGACCAACGTTCTTGGGTCTACCGACGCAACGACGGAAAGGCGGCGCGCGATAGCAGCCGGTATCCGAACCTGTCTGCGTTTTGCTTTCACGAGCGCGAGAATGCTCGCCCGCGCGCGTTCAGTCAGCGGTGGATTTCCCCCCTGCTATACGGAACCGTAATGAGTCTCAGCGGCTCCGTCGTGTCTTGCCTCTTGATCGCGACCTTGCTGCCGGCCTTTCCGCGAGGGTTGCTCGCCGAGCCTTTCGCCCCTCAGCGCGCCTGAGATCCTTGAGCCTCGATCGATGCGCATCGGAGCAGGCGCGCGACCTGAGGTGCCGAAGCACCACAGGGCTCCCGCAAAACTCACAGAGGCGTTGAATCAATTTGGTGTGCCCGATAGCAGCATTCCAGTCGGCCGCAATCTGCCTCAGGGCACTTCTGAAGGCCTCCGGAGGCAAACTGGCGCCAGCGCCAATTCGCGCCACCTGCCCCGCAAGTTTCTCCAAGGCCCGCCACCTCTTCGCCAGCGCTGCCGCGACCCGCGGATCGCCCAGTTCCTCCTGAAATTCCCTCTCCGCTTCTACGGCTGAGAGCCCCACCTGTCGAAGGAGAGCCTGCGCGGTCTTGACCTCGGCAGCAAGCCATGCGGCGTAATCTGAAAGGCCGCTCGCGGGCTTCGCTGGCGACCTTCTCAGCGCGCCGAGGATCAGCTCTGCGCGCTCTCCACCGGCCGCAAGATCCGCTTTCGCTCTCTCAACCGCCGCCACCAAGCCCAAGCGAGACGCTGGAAGGCGCCCTACTCTCTTGCCGCGCTCCAGTTGGGCAATGGAATCAACCAGTTGAGCTAGCGACCCGCGCGGGCCATCCCTGTCGTAACCGCGATTCATTGTGCCTCTTCCTTCTCCCGAATCTGCCGCCCGAGAATGACCGTTTGGTCAGTGGTCGTCCAGTCGCTGCCGTGTACAAGTTCCGCAAGGAAATGGGCGGCAGATGCGATGTCAGCCTTGTGGCCTAGGGTCTGTTTGGCACGTTGCGACGAAATCGAAGGACTGTCGATCGACGCGTCTGCGTTAGAGGGAGGGTCACCTTGAACCCGCGCCGCGTGCTAGGCTGACCCCGATCGTGGCTTTCAAGCTCCCAGAGCGATACCAGCTGGCTTGGCGCTCCCTGGCCAACCTCGATGCCTTGCGCCTACGGCGTCTTGGCCAGGCGATCGAGGATGCCCAGCCTCACTTGTACGCGGAGGACCTTGCCAGGAAGGCGGCACAGCGCTCGCGCGTTGAGCTCCCAGTGGTTCGACCGATCATAGATCTGCTGACCAGTCTTTCAAGCGCTAGAGCGCGACAATCTCAATCGCTCGGCACGCTGCTCAAGGATCTACGCGACGACGCTCGCCGCCGAGGCGGTGATTTTGTCCCAAAGACGAGCTGGGGAAGCTTTACCGCGTTCCTGAAGCGCGTTCTTGAAGCGGAGGCCATCGTCATTACGGCGAAGGCACAAACCGTGATGGTGGCCCATCAGCACGTGTTTCTCTCCGCTCGAGTCCTAACCGACCTTCGCCCTGTTTTTGGCAACGACGAGTTAGGGCGTCTACGAGCCGGAGTAGTAGTCCATACCCTTCAACTCGATCATCTGGACGGGGGAGGCAAACGCTCCTTTTTTATCGCGCTGGACGACGAGGATGTCTCCAAGCTCCGGGCAGCCCTGGACCGCGCCAGCGAGAAGTCTCAGTTGATCGAGAACGGCATGAAGGGACGACGTTTCCTGTTGCTCAAGAGAAGGGATACGACATGAGCCGCGACGCCGCCGCCGCGATTTACTACGAGGAAGAGTGGGTCGACGATCGCAAGGAGGAGGTCAAACGGTCCGAAGAGTGGATGGCCTCGTCGAACGCCGAGAGAGAGTTCTATCGACTGTGCGCATGGTGGGAGTTGGACACGAGATCTGAGCCTTCGATAGCCAAGATCATCGCTCACCCCGCCTACCGTGAGATCGTTGCATTGGGCCGGGCTGTACTTCCGCTTATCCTTGTCCAGTTTCAAGTCAGGCCTAATCACTGGCATACGGCACTGTCGGAGATCACGGGGGCGGATCCTGTTCCTGCTGACCATGCGGGTGATCTCGCAGCGATGGCAAAAGACTGGCTGAAGTGGGCTGCGGAGAACTCCGGCACCTTCTAGGCAAGCGAAGCAGGGAATGGATCCTGTACTGGACAAGGAGATTCCGAACCTCGACGCCGAGTTTCCCAATCTGCGAGCGTCGAATGCGAAGAGGACTAGCGAGCCGACCCCACAGTACAACTGCATCGCCTGGGCTGCGGGAGACACGAAGCGAAAGTGGTGGCCGGGAGTGGGTAAGGAAGCGTTCTGGCCCCACGGCGTTTCGGGCAAGGCGAAGGTCGAGTCATTCATCGCTGCATACAGGACAAAAGGCTACTCGGTCTGCGCGGATGGCTCGTTCGAGGCGGGCTTTGAAAAGATCGCAATCTATGCCGATGGAACCGAGCCACGCCACGCAGCTCGACAAGTTCCTGACCGTCAGAAGTGGACGAGCAAGCTGGGCAATTCCCCTGACATCGAACACGATCTTGCGGATGTCGAGGGGCCACTCTACGGCAGACCGCGGATCTTCATGCGCAGAAGACTTCCACGTCAAACCCGCTAGTTAGCCGGCGCGTCGCCCGACCTTATCGAATCGCAGATCGCGGGGTTGCGCGCAGCCGCGCCCGTGCGCCTCGCAGGGTGGCGGCGACTTGTTCAGCTACCCTACCGAGCCGGGCCCCTAGATAATTCTCGCAGGTAGGCGGCGACGCCTTTCTGCGCGTTTCGTTCGCATTCTTCAATGACGCGTCGCGACCATTCTCGAGAGAGTCCTCCGGAGCGCTGCTTGAAGTCGAGCATCGCGTGCGCGAGACAGCCCTTCTTGAGTGCCAGCGCCATAACTTCGGTGTTCCCCACTCGGCTCTTGAAGGCTTGTATGTAGCCGAGTTGGTAGGCTGAGACCCAAGATCCAACGCCCATCCGTTGAATGCGGATGCGGTTCTCGAAGAAATGGGGGCCGGGGTAGGCCGAAGAACATTGCGGCTCTTGGCATGGTTGTAGATTGGGCGCCGGACCAGACTCCCCCCCTTCCGACCAAAGCTGGAGCAGCAGCGGGAGCACCGACTCGCACCCGAGAGCCTGATCCGTCGCAATCTCGCAATCTCGGGCGGTCTGACCGTCCCCCACTCCGGTCGAGTATCCGAGGTTGAAAGCAGCCTCCGCGCCGGGCATCTCGTTCGGCGCCAGGCCTTCAAGCGCCGCCGACAGCCCTTCTTGGTGTGCTGCTTCGGAGGCCATTTCTGCCTCCGCAGCGGCAATGGCCGGCTCCCCGACCGAACTGCCGGGTTCATTTCGTGCGACTTGCTCTTGCACGGGGCCGCTTGCGTCGACGCAGCGCTGGTAGGCGGCTTGATCCCCGTAGCCGATCCAGGACCGGCAGTCCGAACGAATCGCCTCGGCGGTGCGCGCATGCACGCAGGCCGCGAACACACTGATCAGGACCGCCGGTGCTAGCTGTCTCATTGCCTCTCCGTGCTCGGATGTCAGCGGCGCCATTCCATCTTGCGTCACTACTGACGTGGCAGGCAAGGCGTAAGCAATCTACGAGTGGCGAATGCCCAGAAGGGCGCCGCCGCGGACGAGAAAGCGCGCCAGGCTGCCGCAGTACGAGAGCCAGGCGTACCGCCGGCTGTTGAGACAGCTCGCGTCGGGTGTTCGAGCTCAGCGCACCGGCCGGGGGTGGACGCAAGAGGAAGCGGCCCACCGGGCAGACATGATCCTTCGGCAGTACCAGCGCCTTGAGAGCGGCGAGGTCAATGCGACCCTCACGAGCCTGGCGCGCCTATGCGACGGCTTCGGCGTCGGGATTCACGATCTTTTCGTTCGCTGAGTCGCCAGCGCGGAGGCGTGGCGCCAGAACCTTGGAGGCCTCCGGGCGATCAACCACAGGTTCTCTGGTACAATCGTGATTGGCGAGGTGAGCCGCAGTGGCGCGGAAGACAAGAGCAGAGCGGGAGCGCGAAGAGTCTCGCGCGAGCGAGCGCTTCGACAGCGCGCTTGCTCGGATTGTTACCGCCTCTCAAGCCGTAGACTTCGTGTGTGGAGGGCCTCCCAATGGGAAGCCGGGCGGCCACCTGTATACCAAGCTGGCGTCATTCCTTCGGCAGGGATACAACACCTGCGCAGAGTTTGAGGATCTGGCTCGCCGGTTGGCAGAGCACGGACAGCCGGCACCCGGCGATCCAATCTACAGCGCGGCGATCGACAGCCCAACGATTCGGCGGGCCCTCGCGGCCGGAGTTTCTACCAAGTAGGCGGACGTACCCACCGGGCCCGCTAACAGAGATCCCGCTTGAGCCTACCCCCGACCGTGTAGAGCGAGGCACGCCGCGCCTCTGACGCCTCCTGCTGAAGCCGTTCGTAGGTCTGCCGGTGCATGCCCTTGGGCTTCCGCGGTAGTCCCCACCCGATGCCGCTTCCCAGCCGGTTCAAGATTCGCTCCACCTTGAGAAGCATTCTCCCTCTGCGGCCTTTCTGCTGTGTCTTGTAGGCGAGCCCGTGGCACCGCCGGCAGGCGAAGCGCGCCCATACGAAGAAGAGGGCTCGGCGCCGCCGGCTACAACCGGGGCAGACAAACCACAGGCGGGAATTTCCGAAGTGACAAGATGTCCGCGTGAGACGGATTTCTATCCAGGCACCCGTTGTCGGGGATTCCACTCGAGCAACGTTCCAATTCTGCTCGAAGAGGACGAGGGTGTGGCCGCGCACTTCGCCGAGAAAATCGCAGCGGCCCCAACGACCTGGTTTGCCGGCAAGGTCCCCCAGATCGAGCCGCGGGAAATTCTCAAGCGTCAGACGCGCCATGGCCACTTACGGAGAGCTGCGTGTTTGTCTCCAAGAAATCGAAATCAATAGGCAACCGCCATCCGAGCCGTGCAAAAAACCGATTTCGGAGAAGCCTTTTTCGGAATTCGAGCAAAATTTGTGTCGACGGGATCGGAGGCGAACACGAACACCGGAACCGGACTACCCACCCCGGGGCCTTCCAACCTCGTGCGCAGGATCCGGTTACTTCCGCCGGGCCGCAATGAACGCCGCCACGTCTCCCGGCTCAAAGCGGAGCGCGTTCGAGATCCGGATGTGCGGCAGCTCGCCGCGCTCGCACAGCTGGTAAACCTTCCGCGTGCAGATCCCGAGCTTGGCGGCCACCTGCTTGACGTTCAGCAGGTTGTCGGCGCCGCCAGGGAGCGAGCGGAGGACCGGGGCACCGGGTAGCAACGGGGTAGCACTTGGGCTGCGAAACGACGTTTGCCCCTGCGAAGCGCTGGACTCGGGCGAGGGGACCGGAGTAGGCATTGCGCCCGGTTGTGAGTCGCTGTTCGTGCCTGAGAAGTTTTCGGAAGGACTCTTAATCCATAGGTTGAAGGTTCGATTCCTTCGGCGCTCACTAATTCCTTGGTTTGATTGGGGCTTGCTCGGCCCCGAGCGCTGGGCCGCGAGTCCGTCGCTCAAATCCGCCCGCGTCGAGGTCAAGCAGAAGCGAATTCGCTCGTGGGAGCGCGCTCGGCCACTCGAGGGATCTCGATCACTGCCGTGCGATTCGCGGTGTCAGCTACCTTCCGTCAAGCTCTCGCGACCGAAATGTTCGTGGCTGCACCCGCTCGTGCACACGCTGTTGCCATGAACATGCCGACGCAGCCTGACGCCCCAGACGTTTCCTGCGATGAGCGAGGCCGTACCCGCAACCTCCAGAATCAAGTGGTCGAAATAGAGGTGGGACACCAGTAGCAGGACCGAGCCCAGCCCGGTGAGTATCGGCGGTGCCCAGCGCCGGTGCCGCAGCGCCGCGATCACCGACATCGTCACCGCGACGAAGAGGGCGATTCCGAGAACGATGCCGTGAGTCCTCTCGGTGAGCGCAAAACCTCCTCCCAGGCAGGAGAACAACCCCGCGTACACCGACAGGCAGGCAGGGCAGGTGCTGCACGCGGCCACCGGCAAGAACCACGATGCGATCGAACCAATCCAATCTCGGATCATTTTCAACCCTTACGCTCGTAGCGACGATGGCGCCTTCTCTGAGGTGCGGCAGCGAGGGCACAGTCCGAACAGTTCCAGCGAATGCTCGATCTGGGAGTAGCCCCTGGCCCGGGCGGAGCGCTCGAGCGCCTTCGTGGGGCACTCTTCCAAATCGAGGTCCTCCACCTCCTGGCAGCCGGTGCAAACGAGGTGGTGGTGGTGCCGAGCGCCGAGCGCCGCTTCAAACCGAGCGGTGCCGTCTCCGAAATCACAACGGCGGACGAGACGGGCTGCCTCGAAGCTTTCGAGGATTCGATAGACCGTCACCGGGTCGCATCCACCGGGTCCAAGTGCCTGCAGGAGCTCTGGCGCGCTGAAGGGACCGTGCTTCTCCAGGAGGAGCCGCAGAATGTCGCGCCGCTGACGAGTGAGCTTCAACCCAGCGGCAACCAACAACTGCTGGACCGTGTCAGCCGTTCTGTCCCCTGCTTGCTTCCGTCGGGCCATCGCTGCTCCTGAGGCAGAAGAGAAACCCTAGCACGCTCCGGGATGCAACACCCGTTTTTGTCAAACTTATGCAAGGTTGTTGCAAACGCAAGTTACTTGCATATACTAGCGCGCGCCGCAGGTCGAGGAGAGGACGATGTTTGATTCAGCGAGCACGTCGAACCCACATCAGGCTCAGCAGATTCGCACGATCAAGAAGTGGCTCCATCAAGCGTTCGAGATCGACGGTCGTGACGTCTCGGTCGTCGAACTCCACCGCTGTGACGCGGACCGATCCTGCGTCGAGACATTCTTTGCGCTCGCAATGGGTAGGGATCGGGAGCGCGTTCAGCTTCGAGTACCGCTGCCCATCGCCGAGATTCGCCCACGACATCTGATCCCACAGCTCGCTTCCGGCCGTCGGACGAGCTGCCACCGTTTCTCGTAAAGGAGAACCCATGCCCGCTGGTCAAGCCGATGCCCGAGAGTTGCCACGTCGCGTCCCAGTCACCGTTCTGACCGGCTTTCTGGGTGCCGGGAAGACGACCCTGCTCAATCGCATCCTCACCGAAAACCACGGCAAGAAGATCGCCGTCATCGAGAACGAATTTGGCGAGGTCGGCATCGACAACGCCCTCGTGATCGGCGCGGACGAAGAGATCTTCGAGATGAACAACGGCTGCATCTGCTGCACGGTGCGGGGAGACTTGATCCGCATCCTGGGAAACTTGATGCGCCGACGGGACAAGCTCGACGCGATCCTCATCGAGACCACCGGCCTCGCAGACCCCGCCCCGGTCGCGCAGACGTTCTTCGTGGACGAGGAGATGAAAGACCAGCTCAGGCTGGATGGCATCGTGACGCTGGTGGACTCCAAGCACGTGGCCCTCCATCTCGGCGAGAGCAAAGAGTGCCAGGAGCAGATCGCCTTTGCGGACGTCATCCTGCTCAACAAGACGGACCTGGTGACGGCGGAGGAGCTCGATCTTCTCGAACGTCGCATTCGCTCGATGAACGCGATGGCCCGCATCCACCGGACCCAGAACACCGCCATCGCGCTCGACAGGGTCCTCGACGTCGGTGGTTTCGACCTCGGCCGGGCGCTGGACACGCGCCCGGCGTTCCTGGAGCCGGAGTACCCCTTCGAATGGTCGGGCATCTACCTCCTCGACGCGGGCGAACATCTCCTGACGCTTCAGGATGGCAGCCCGGATCCCTCCATGGACGTCCTGCTGCTCAGGTTGCCGGATGAATCGGAGCAGGCGATGGCGACGGCGCTCGATCGCGCCACCCGGCTCATCTCCGAAACGCGAGCGCAGCCGACGACCGGCGGCGAGCTGCGGCCCGAATCGCTTCATCGAATCAGCCTCGCTCCGAAGGGCGAGAAGCGCGTGACGGTGCAGGTGAGCGAGCCCGGGGTCTTCGTGCTCTTTACCCAGCACCTGCCGGCGGAGTTCTCCATGCGGCTGCGACGCGGTCGCGCGGACGTTCGACCGACCTCGACGCACCAGTACAACCCCGGTCATGAGCACGACAACTCCGTGACGTCCGTGAGCATCGTGCTGGAGGGGGACCTGCATCAGGAGAAGTTGAACCGCTGGCTCTCGAAGCTGCTTCTGGAGTCGGGAACCGACATCTTTCGCATGAAGGGCATTCTCAGCATCGCCGGACAGGACCGTCGTTTCGTCTTCCAGGGCGTTCACATGCTCTTCGACGGGGAACCGGAGCGCCCGTGGGGAAAGGAGGAGCGTTCGAATCAGATGGTGTTCATCGGCCGCAACCTGGATTCGGCGGCGCTCGATCGGGGGTTTCGCGCATGCCTGGCCTGAGAGAGGCACTCGTTGCGGAATCGTCGAAGAGACCCACTCGCTCCGCAGAGCTCGAGCCCTCGTGGGTAGTGGACATCGGTGATTTCCCCACCGATCTGGCCTGGTCGCCCGGCGGGGAGCGGCTTGCGGTCGCGTCGGCCGCCGGGCCGATCGTCGTCCTGGGGTCGGAGGGTGATGAGCAGCTTCGTCATCGAGGGCACGAGCTGGGCAGTCTCGCAGTGGACTGGTCGCCGCAGGGCGAGCGGCTCGCGTCCGGCGGACAGGACGGTCGTGCGCGCGTTTGGGTCCCCGGCGATTCCTCGCCGCAGGCAGAGCTTCGCGGTGGCGCGGCCTGGGTCGAGCTTCTCGCCTGGTCGGAGGATGGAGGACACCTTGCGACGGGCTCCGGAAAGTTTCTGAAGGTTTGGGATGCGTCGGACTGGTCCGAGGTCGGGTCGTTTGACCATCCGAACACGATCAGCGGCTTGGCGTGGCGCGGGGAGTCTGGGCGTCTGGTGACGAGCTCCTATGGCGGGATCCAGTTCTGGGAGCTCGGCCAGCCAACGGCGCGTCGCACGTTTCGATGGAAGGGCTCTTTGATCTGCATGCGCGTGAGCCCCAACGGCCGGTGGATCATTTGTGGCTCGCAGGATTGCTCCGTCCACATCTGGAAATCGGCCTCCGGGCAGGATCTGGAAATGTCGGGCTACCCCTTGAAGGTCAAGCAGCTCGGTTGGAGCGACGACAGTCGCTATCTCGCGACCGGGGGTGGCGCGGACGTCTGCATCTGGGATTTCTCCGGTCGAGGGCCGGCGGGAACGCGGCCGGAGGTCCGGCAGGGACACGTGGACGCGATCGCCGATGTCGCGTTTCAGCCGGGCAGCCATCTGCTCGCCAGCCTCGGACGAGACGGCTCCCTCTGCTTTTGGAATGGAGCCAAAGGCAAGGGCAAGAAGGCACTCGGTACCGGAGGACGCCCGTCGTCCGGCAGCAAGCTGGCGTGGAGTCCGGATGGAACATCGGTGGCAGCCGCATTCGAATCGGGTGAGGTCGTCGCCTGGAAAGCGCCCTCGGTGTCTTGATGCTCGCGACCGTCGTCACGCTCTGCTTCGGGCTATTCCTGGGACTTCGGCACACCTTCGAGCCCGACCATTTGGCCGCGGTCTCCACTCTCGTGACGGCGAGGCCCCGCGCAAGCATCGGGGCGGCGATCATCGGCGCCGTGTGGGGCATTGGGCACGGGGCGTCGCTTCTGGCGGTTGGCTTGATCCTCGGTCTGTTTCGTGCCCAGCTTCCCGCTCATCTTGGCGAGATCTTCGAACTGGCGGTCGCGGCGATGCTCGTCGTTCTCGGGGGACGGAGCCTCTTCCAGTGCTTCGTCGCCCGAAGGAGTTCCTCGTGCTCGTTGACGGAGGCCGCCGCGGATCACGATCACGCTTCGAGGGTCTCCAGGTGGCCGCTCCTCGTCGGCATGGTGCACGGACTTGCCGGGAGCGGGGCGCTCACGGCCCTTGCGATGGCGAGCCTGCCCTCCCTGCGTGCACAGCTCGCCTACATGGGCTTGTTCGGCCTTGGCTGCGTGATGGGCATGGCGGCCATGACCGCACTCGCGAGCTGGCCTCTGCACCGAATGACCGAACGGCATTGGGCAGCCCGCTTCGCGATGGGTATGACAGGTGGCGTGTCTCTGCTCCTGGGCATCGGCCAAGCCGCGCCTTCGCTGGCGCATCTCGCGGCATGGCAGTGAACCGGCGTCATCCGATGCCGGGACGGCCACCTTGAACGCACCTCCCGTCTCCCTCGCCTCGAAGGGACCCAGATTGGCCGACTTCGATCAGCCGCTCGTACGCGAGACGGCCCAGCGCCTGACGGCGGGAGCGACGACGCCGCCGCAAAAGCTGGCGCGCCTGTTCGGCTTTGTCCGCGACGAGATCAAGTTTCAATTTCCGCTCGCCGGCGATCTGGTCAAGGCCTCCGACACGCTGCAGACCCGGCAGGGGCAGTGCAACACCAAGACCACGCTGTTTCTGGCGCTCGCCAAGGCAGCCGACATTCCAGCGAGGGTTCATTTTTCATTGATCCGCAAGGAGATCCAGCGCGGCCTGTTCTCGGGCTTGGCCTACTGGCTCATGCCGAGAGAGATCTCGCACTCATGGCTGGAGGTACAGGTCGACGGTCGCTGGCGAAAGATCGATGCCTACATCAACGACACCGGATTCCAGAAGGGAGCCGTCGCCGAGCTGCGCGGTCACGGTTGGAATACGGGCTTCTCCGTGGCGCTGCCGAGGTCGGGCGAGCTCCCCACCGACCTTGATTTGGAATCGGAGCGCTTCGTCCAGATGGGCGCCGTCACCGACGACCATGGAACGTATGACGATCCCTCCGAATACTACGCGAGCCCAAAGTATCGGAACCGGCCCGGCAAGCTGCGGCTGTGGGTCTATCGCCGCAGGGTCGGAGGCATCAACGAACGGGTGGATGCCATTCGTCAGAAGGGCACGTCCGCATGAGTGAGTGACCTCGAGATTGTCCCCCTGCCAGAAGACGCATTCAACTTGCAGACGCATGTTGATTGCAAATATGGTCTAAGCTCCTGCCATGCCGGCGCCTCTCCTCGCGAGCATTGGAGCCCTCTTCATTGGTCCGGTGCTGTTCCGGTTCGCTGCCGGCAAGCGTGCAGTCATGTCTGCTCTCGATGGCTTCGTGTTGGTGACCATCGGTGGGCTGGTCTTCCTGGACTTTCTCCCCCACAGCGTACTGATTGCCGGCCGCTGGGCCCTCGTCTCAGCGGGCGTTGGGCTGTTGGCTCCCGGCGCGGCGGAACGCTTCCTGATGCAAGGAAACGGATCCCGATGGGGTCGGGTGATCATGGGGCTCGCTCTCTTGGGCCTGATTCTCCACGATTTCCTCGACGGAGCGGTGGTCGGCGGCCATGCCGATCCGGACCATGTGTCGGGGAACCTGCTCGCCCTCGGAGTGATCCTTCACCGGATTCCCGTGGGACTGGCCATCTGGGGGCTGGTGCGACCGACGCGCGGGGTAGCTCCAGCGCTCGGGCTTCTCGGGCTGATCATCGTGGCAACCATGGCCGGAACGTGGTTCAGCGCCGTGGTCTTCGGTTCACTCGCCGGGCAGGGGCTGGCGATGATGCAGGCGCTGGTCGCCGGGTCGCTGCTCCACGTGGTGAACCACGCCCTGCCGCTGGGGGAGCAATGCGAGGTAGAGCATCCCGTCGCGGCGGGGGCCGGAGCCCTGGCTGGCATCGCGTTGCTGTATGGCTTGTCGGAGCTTCATCCCGTCGTGCACCAGGTGACGGGCGAGCTCGGAGCTGGGCGAACCTTTCTGACGCTGTCGTTGGAGAGTGCCCCAGCACTCCTGCTCGCGCTGTTGATCGCCGCTGCCATTCACCTGGTCCTCCGTCCGCCGGATGTCCTTTGGCTGGCGAAAGACTCGCGCCCGTTCCGAGGAGCGTGGCGCGGGCTCCTCCTGGGCATTCCTCTTGCTCTCTCGTCGGCGGACCGCCCCGCGCTTCATCGGCTGGTGGTTCGGTCCGACGTACCGCCTGCTGCGTCTGCCACTCTCCTTGCGTTTGCGCCGGGCAGTGCGATTCCCGGTCTGTTGCTCTCCCTCGTATTCCTGGGGGGCGCCTTCGCCGGTCTCAGGCTGGTCTTGGGGGCGGCATTTGCGATGCTGGTGGGCTTGCTGACGGCGGCCGTGGCCAAGAGGGGAGCGCCGCCCGTCGTGGAGCAGGTGACTTGGCCGAGCATGGAGCCGCCGCCACACTTGGGCTTGCGTCTCGTGCGCTTTGCCGGAACCTCCATGATCGAGCGCTCCTCGCCGTGGACGCTCGTGGGGATACTGGCGGCCGCCATCATGGAGCCCGTGGTCGCGCCGAACCTTCTTCACGGACTGGGGCTATGGACCGTGCCAGCCATGGCGCTGCTCGGACTGCCCATTCATCTCAGCGCGACCGGCGCCGTTCCGCTGGTCGCCGTGCTATTGCACAAGGGCATTTCGCCCGGAGCAGCCATGGCCTTCTTGTTGACGGGGCCATCGGCGAATGTTCACACCCTGCGCTCGATCGCTTCTACGTACGGACGTCGCGCGGCCGTGGTCTTCGCCGGCTCGATCATCGCCACGGCTACGGTTCTCGGGTTGCTCGCGAACGCGATCTTGCCAGCCACGCCGAGCTGGCAACTGCACGAGCACTCCGCCAGGACACCCAGCCTACTGAGCGTCATTGCCCTGGCGCTGCTGGCCTCTCTGACGCTCGCCGCGCTCCTCCGCCGAGGTCCGCGCGGACTGCTCGGCCAACTCGGCTTGGCGCACGGGCACGACTCCTCCATGGGCGAGCCGGCCCATGCGCAGTGACGCCGAGCTCTAGGAGTTGGTCAGGGGGCCGTGATCGTCGCAGTGCGACCCGTGCGCGTGGTGCAAGTGGCCTGCGATCAAATAGTCCATGTGACCGGCGTGCGGAATCGCCTCGTGGCCACAGCCAGCTCCGTGGCGGTGGGCCGCGTCGTGCTTGCCGCAAGCATGATTTGGAGTGCACGCATCGGGATTGGGACCTCCTGCCTCGATGCGGCATTCGTCTACATGGGCGTCATGGGCCCGATGAAGGTGCCCGTCGTGGACATAGTCCAGATGTCCAGCGTGCTTGACCGAGGTGTGCCCGCAACCAGCGGCATGTTGGTGGGCGTGATTCTCATGGGTATCGTGGGTGGCAGCCATTGGGTTCTCCTCTTGGTTTGTTCAGCGACAGTTCATTTTTCAGAAGCGTGCTTCAACGCATTGCGAACGAGATCGGTGACGTGCTTGTCGGCAAGGGCGTAGAAGATGTGCTTGCCTGCCCGGCGGCTCACGATGACGTCCTCGGAGCGGAGCACCTTCAGGCGCTGGGACACCGTCGAGAGCCCTGCCCCCATGGCTTCTGCAATATCCGTGACGCAGGCTTCCCCCGAAACCAGGAACGCCGTGAGACGCAACCGCTCAGGGTCGCTGAGAGCGCGGAAGTTGGCGGCCGCCTGCCGAATCTGCTCCGGGGCGTAGTTCTGCCGCGCGACGAGTGGGTGGCCATCTCCGGTTCGGGGGCTGTCGCTCTGGGGGCGTCTGGGGATCATCTTGGAGTCGGGGCGTCCTTGTTGATTCATCACTTCAATGGTCGTTGAAATATAGAACTTGATCGCCGCTGTCAAGGCCCCCCTTGGAGGCTCAACCACCGGTGTCTCGTCCGGCAGCGGGACCAGCGGGAGCGGCATGGGATCCCGGACGACGTCCGGTTCCTCTGGCGGATCTTCTTCGACCTCTGGAACCTCTTCTTCCGGGAGGACTCGGCAGCGATTGCAGCCAGAGTCAGAGCTGCTGCGCTACGTTCGGAGATCCGAACCCTACCGGATCGGCCGCGACCTGTCCGCCCTCCAACGCGCAGAATCGGGAGCAGATCGGGTGGCGGCCCCGCACGTCAGACCGAGAGCGTCCGTCGCTCAAATCCGGGTCTCCCGCTTTCACTCCCACCCGACGAGCTTCCTCCGGCTGCGGATCTCCTCGTTGACGAAGGCCAGGTCGAATTCCTCCGGCGCGAAGTGGGGACCGACCCACTCCTTTCGCTCCTCATGCTCCGCGTGCTTGGGGTCCCTGAGAATCCGCAGCAGCTCAGCGTACCCGTAGGGGCCGCCGCAGTCCTCGGGTGGACCTGCCCGCTTGCCGGCGAGGCAGACGGGGTACTTGGTGCCCGGCTCCGGGGCGAGCACCTTCTCGACGAGGAGCTCGTGCTCCCAGCCGTCCCCGAAGTCGTACTCGTAGATGAACCTGCCCCGTTCGGCGGCGACGTCCTCGAGCTTGATCCGCCGGTAGTCTCTCGTGTCCATCTCCGGATCGGGCGGGCCATACAGCTCGTTGCCGATCCTGAACGCGTGCAGGTGGGTGTTGGTCCAGCCCATTGCCCGTTGAACGACCTCGTGCAGCTTGGGGAGCGACGTCTCGGTGGCCACCTGGACCCGGCGCCAGACCGGCGGCGACACGTGCAGCAGCGTGATCTTGAGCTGGTAGATGGATGAGGGCGTCTTCATCTGGTCCTCCAGTCGTGGGAATCGATCTACTGCTTCCGCGATCCCGGGTCGAGGGCGCCATCGGACCCTCGTGGAGTCCGGAGGGGCCAGGGCCGAGCGGCGCGACGGCGTCTCGGCGTCCTGGCCGTCTCAGCGTCACACCGACGATGGGAGGAAGCTCTACGAGGGTCGTCTCGCGTCCGGTTGCGCGGACCGCCGTTCCCAGCCGGCCTAGAAACCGGCGCCTCGGCGCGCCGAGGTTCGCCGGCTGCTCGGCGCCCGGCTCGGCGAGGACCTCCTCGAGCGCGCGTGGGGCGGTGCCTGGTCGAGGACGACGGACCGAAGCTCGTCGAGCGCGGCCCGCATGTGGTGGGCCAGGTCTCGCTCCTTCGGGTCGTCTATCCACCGCTCGAAGCCGGCCTTGAAGACGGCGACACCGGCTTCGGCGGCGAGGCTCGCCGCCGTGGGGGCCACGCCGCGGTCGCGCAGCGCCGCGGCAGCCGCCGAGGCCAGCGAGGTGAGCTTCATGACCTCGCGCTCGAGGAGCTCCGGGTGGGCCGCGATGAGGGCATGGCGCTGCCGGGCGAAGACGCGCCGCTCCTCGAAGAGGGGGACGGCGGAGCGCAGGGCCTCGGCGACCGCGTCGAGCGCGGCGGTCCGGGGCGGCGCCGCGGCGATTCCCTCGACGACGAGGTCCTGCAGGGCCTCGCCTCCGGCGAAGAGCACCTCGCGCTTGTCGGCGAAGTGGCGAAAGAACGTGCGCTCGGTCAGGCCGGCGCGAGCGGCGATCTCCGCGACCGTCGTCCGATCGAAGCCGCGCTCGCGGTACAGCTCCATGGCCGCCCGCACGAGCCGGCCCCGGGCATCCGGTTCCCATCGAGCCATGCCGTCAGGATAAGTCAGTCGCTGACATCATGCCATTGACAGTGACTGACATGGCCATTAGATTCAATGGCAGCGACTGACATCGCGGTCGCGCCCAACCAAGGAGGACGCATGCGCGTTTTCGTCACGGGTGCCGCAGGGTTCGTGGGGGCCAAGGTCGTCGAGGAGCTGAAGCGGGCGGGTCACGAGGTCATCGGGCTCGCCCGGTCGGCGGCCAACGAGAAGGCCCTGGCGGCGGCGGGCGTGCAGGCGCACCGGGGCGACGTCCAGGATCTCGAGAGCCTGCGCCAGGGGGTCGCGAAGGCCGACGCGGTGATCCACTGTGCCTTCGTCCACGACTTCACGAACTTCGTCGCCAGCTGCGAGATAGACCGCCGCGCCATCGAGGCCATGGGCGCCGCGCTCGTCGGCTCGACCCGCCCCTTCATCGTGACCGCCGGGACCGGCGGCTCGGGCACACCGGGCCACGTCGCGACCGAGAACGACCCGGCCGCCCCTGCCTCGGTCTTTCCGCGCGGGGCCACCGAGGAGGCGGTGAACGCGGTGGCGGCGCGCGGCGTGCGCACCCTGGTCGTGCGGCTCCCCCAGGTCCACGACCCCGAGAAGCAGGGCCTCGTCACCCTCCTCGTGGCGATCGCCCGGGAGAAGAAGGTGTCGGCCTACGTCGGCGACGGGCGGAACCGCTGGCCCGCCGTGCACCGGCTCGCCGCCGCGCAGCTGTACCGGCTGGTGCTCGAGAAGGGCTCGCCCGGCGCCCGCTACCACGCCGTCGCCGAGGAGGGCGTGCCGCTCGAGGACATCGCCGAGGCCGTCGGCAAGCGGGTCGGGGTTCCCGTCGTGGTCAAATCTCCCGAGGAGGCGCCTGCCCACTTCGGCTTCCTCGCGGCCATGATCGGCCGCGACCTCTCCGCCTCCAGCGCGCAGACTCGGGAGCAGCTCGGGTGGCGGCCCACCGGCCCGTCGTTGATCGAAGACATCCTCGCGGGCTGAACGAACAAGGACACCTGGCGCCTCGGTACGACGGACCCGGGGCCGTGGGAATGGCGCGCCAGGGCGCGAAAGGCTGGACTTGGGCTCGCGGGCCGGTGTAGTCATGGCGCCCCGCTTGGGCACCGTGTGGCCACGTAGAGAATCGTCGGATCGACCCCCGATCCATGGGTTGAAGGTTCGATTCCTTCGGCGCTCACCTATGACGATCGAACCGGGAATGCGAGAGGGGGGAGTCGAACCCCCATGGGTTGCCCCGCCAGATCCTAAGTCTGGTGCGTCTACCAGTTTCGCCACTCTCGCCCGAGGCCACCGACATGGGCGCATCTGCTGCGTTGCTCGGTCGCTGCGCTGCTCAGCGTACAACGTCGTACGCTTCCGCTGCTCGCTCGGTCGCGCCTTGCAGCTGCACCCATCTCGGTGGCCTCGGCTACCAATGAAGCACGCGCATCCGACCACCCATGAGAAGGTACTAGCGCAATGAAAGTGCAAGTTGAAGAGGTGTCGCCGATTGTTCGCAGGCTCACGGTGGAGCTGGATCCGGCGGCGGTGGATGCGGCGCTCGAAGAGGCCTACCGCGGGCTGTCGCACCGGGTGAAGATGAAGGGGTTCCGGCCGGGGAAGGCGCCGCGGCGGCTGCTGGAGCAGAGCTTCAAGGCCGAGGTGGAGCGCGACGTGGTGGAGACGCTCGTGCGGCGCAGCTACCCGGACGCGGTGCGCGAGCACGCGCTCGCGCCGGTGGGCGACCCGGTGGTCGAGAGCGACAAGCTGGTGCAGGGGCAGACCTTCCGCTACCGGGCGCGCATCGAGGTCAAGCCGAAGCTCGAGCCCAAGGACTACAAGGGGCTGCCCATCCCGGCGCGCAAGGCCGAGGTGACCGACGCGCAGCTCGAGGAGGAGCTGGAGCGGCTGCGCCAGTCGCTGTCGTCCCTGGTGCCGGTGGAGGACCGGAAGGTGGCCGTGCAGGGCGACTGGGCGATGATCGACTACGACCTCGACATGCCGGAGGGCGGCGGCCCCGAGCTCGAGCGCAACCGCGACACGCCGGTGGAGGTGTCCGAGGGCAGCATCCTCGCCGGCTTCGTCCCCGAGCTGCGCGGGGTGGAAGTGGGGCAGAAGATCGACGTGCCCTTCACCTTCCCCAAG
>DATJNL010000103.1:0-3137 GCA_035508175.1 Myxococcales bacterium | reverse complement strand
CCGAGGAGCGGGGGCTGTGGCGCAGGACGCGGCGCTTCTATGAGCTGACCACGCGGCTCTCGCAGATCCCCTGGATCGGCCGGCCGATGCGCGCGCTGGTGGAGGCCTTCACGGCCATCCCGCACCTGCACCCGGAGCGCGATCTCTCGGCGCCCTCGCTCGGCGCCAAGGGGCTCGAGCGGCTGGTGAAGCGCGGCCTCGGCCGCGGCCTGGCCGAGCGGCTCAAGGAGACGGGCGCGCCGCTCCTCACCACGTTCTACGCCACGGCCATCGCCGCCGACCGCCGCGGCTGCCAGAACGTCTACTGCGTCGTCACCGACAGCGACATCAACCGCGTGTGGGCCCCGTTCGACCCGCGCGCGAGCGGCGTCCGCTACCTGGTGCCGAGCACGCGCGCGGGCCGCCGGCTCCAGGCCTACGGCGTGCCGCGCGAGCACATCGACCTGACGGGCTTCCCGCTGCCCGGCGAGCTGCTCGGCGGCCCGGAGCTGCCGGCGCTGCGCAAGAACCTCGCCGCGCGGCTGGTGCGCCTCGACCCCGAAGGCTGGTTCCGCGAGGGCCACCGGGGCCTCGTCGAGCACGAGCTGGGGCCGCTGCCCCGCGACCAGGAGAAGCGGCCGCCGCTGCTCGTGTTCACGGTGGGCGGCGCCGGCGCGCAGGCGGGCCTCGCGCGGCTCTTCCTGCCAGGCGTGCGCGAGAACCTCGAGGCGGGGCGGCTGCGCGTGGCCCTGGTGGCGGGCATCCGCCCCGAGGTGGCCGAGGCGTTCCGCGAGGCGATCCTGCACGCGCGGCTCGAGGGCGCGGTGGGCCACGGGCTGGAGATCCTCGAGGCCGAGAACCACCGCGACTACTTCGCGCGCTTCAACGCGCTGCTCGCCGAGGCCGACATCCTGTGGACCAAGCCGAGCGAGATGACGTTCTTCGGGGCGCTCGGCCTGCCGCTCGTCTGCTCGTGGCCGGTGGGCGTGCACGAGCGCTACAACCGGCGCTGGGCCATCGAGTCGGGCGTGGGCTTCAAGCAGCGCGACCCGCGCTTCGCCGGCCACTGGATCGACGAGTGGCTGGCCGACGGCGCGCTGGCGGCGGCGGCGTGGGCGGGCTTCATGCGGCTGCCCAAGCACGGCCTCTACCGCGTGCTCGAGGCCGTGGGCGCGCGGCCGGTCCAGAACGAGCGACCGGCCGTGGCCCAGGCAGGGTAGCGCGGTCAGTTGCAGAAGCAGCTCTGGCCCGTGGCGTCGCAGCTGTCGGAGCCGCTGCAGCAGGGGTACCCGGTCTGGGTGGAGAGGCCGAGCCAGGCCCCGGCCGCCAGACAGCACTGCTGCTGGTTGCACTGCGCCAGCGACGACGCGTCGCTCGAGCCCGCGTAGACCGCCACCATCGTCAGACAGGGGTTGCACGCGCCGCCGCCGCCTCCGCAGGCATTGGCGTCGTCGCCCGGAACGCACGCCTGGTTGCCGTTCTGATCGGTGCCGCAGCAGCCCGAGCCGCAGTCGTCCTGGCAGGCGCCGGTCGACACCCACTGGCCGCCCTGGCAGGTCTGCGTCTGCTGGCCGCAGCTTCCGTCGCACGGGATGATCTGGGTCGCGCCCTCCTGGCTGCAGGCGACGCCGCAGGTCCCGCCGCCCGTTCCGGCGGCGATGCAGGTCCGTTCAGGCACGTCGCACTGCAGACACGCATCCCCCGGAAGACCGCAGGCGTCATCGGCGGTGCCCGGGTGGCAGTCCCCCTGACCATCGCAGCAGCCCGACGGGCAGTTCGTTCCGCAGACCCAGCCGCAGCTGTCCTTCAGGTTCGGGTCTCCGCAGCTCGGGCCGCAGCCTTCTCCGAGCGAGCAGCAGCTGAAGCTCGTCCCGTCGGGGCCCGGGTTGCAGCTGTGCGAGCCCCCGCAGGCTTCGCATGCCTCGCCGCCGCTCCCGCAGGCGGCCGATGTCTCGCTCTCCTGGCACTGGTTGTTTGTGTCGCAGCAGCCGCCGCAGTCGTTGTCGGCACAGGTTCCTCCGCAGCCATCGGGGGCGCCCGCGCATTGACCCGCGCAGGCCGGCTGGCAGGTGGGCGTCGCGCCCGTCGAGCCCCCGGTCGAGCCCGTCGAGCCGGTCGGCCCCGTCGGGAGGCTCGGCGGCAGGAGATTGCACTCGCCGCCGCCGCCCGTGGCCGGCTGGCAGACCTCGCCCTGGTCGGTGCACGAGCTGCAGAACGTGGCGCCGGAGCCGCATTCGCCGGGCGCGGTGCCGGGCCGGCAGAGGTCGGTCGCGGGGTCGCAGCAGCCGGCGCACGGGACGTTGGGACAGAGGCCACCGCAGCCGTTGTCGGCATAGGGACACTTGCCGGCACACGAAGGGGTGCAGGTGGAGCCGGAGGGCGCCGAGACGCCCGGGCTGGTGGCGCCGCCGCTGGGCGCCGGCGTGGAGGGGCCGGTCTCGGGAGGAGGCGCGTCGAGGTGATCGCAGGCGAGGGCCAGCAAGGCGAGCACGGCGGCAGCGGCGGAAAGGCGTTTCATCGACGTCTCCTCGGCGGGCGTGGCCCGCGTTCGCCGCCGGCTTCAGTGCCGGGGCTCGAGGAGGGCGAAGTGCAGCGGCCGTGCCCGCGCCAAGGCTGCGAAATCACGGCGTGAGGGCCAGCGCCGGGGAGTCTCGTTTCGCGACCCCTGGGATGGGAACGAGCCGGCCCGCGGGACCTCGCCCGGCGCCGGTGCAACGGCCCAGCGCACCCGCGGCGTGGACACGAGAGGGCGGGCCGGAAGCCAGTGCGCGCGGGCGATCGGGTTCCTCACGCGGCGCAAGGGCCTTCGCGCCCGGGCCACGCCGTCCTCCAGCCGGCCCGGACGCCACTGCACGCCCGCAACGACCTCCGCGGCAGGCGGGCAAGGTCCCTGCGCGCGTGCAGTCGATGCCCCTGCGGGGCCGGGAGGCGATTGCACGCAGGCAAAGGGTGCTTCGGGTCGCCGGGAAGCCGATTGCACGCGTGCAGTCGGTACCCCCGCGGGGTCGGGAGGCGATTGCACGCGTGCAACGAGTATTTCACCTCGCCACGGAGGCGATTGCATGCGTGCAGTCGACGTCCGCACGGGGCCGCGAGGCGATTGCGCGCGTGCAACGAGTGTTTCGGGTCGCCGGGGAGGCGATTGCATGCGTGCAGTC
>DATJNL010000102.1:0-9067 GCA_035508175.1 Myxococcales bacterium | reverse complement strand
AGGACGGCGCGGGCGAGCGCGATGAGCTGCTTCTCCCCCGACGACAGGTTGTTGCCGCGCTCCTGCACCGGCGTGTCCAGCCCGCGCGGCAGCCGGTCGAAGGCCGCGCCGACGCCGAGGCGATCCACGGCGGCCTGCACGAGCCCGTCGATGCCGGCGAGGTCCACCGCGCCGGCGAGGCCGAGCGCGATGTTCTCCCGCACCGTCCCGCTGAACAGGTGCGGCTCCTGCGGCACGAGCAGGACCAGACGTCGCAGCGAGGCGAGCGAGAGATCCCCCACGGGGATTCCGTCGAGCCTGATGCTGCCCGAGCCCTCGCGGGGCAGCTCGTAGAGCCGCGTGAGGAGCTTCACGAGCGTGCTCTTGCCCGCCCCGGTCGCGCCGACCAGCGCCACCGTCTTGCCGCGCGGCACCACGAACGTCGCGCCGTGCAGGGCGGGCGCGTCCGGCCGGTACTGGAAGCGCACGTCGTCGAAGCGGATCTCGTGGGCGAGCGTGGTCAGGTCGCGCGCCTGCGGGACGTCCGACGCCGGCACCTCGTCGAGCAACCCGAAGGCGCGCTCCGCCCCGGCCGTGGCCTGCTGCGCCACGGTGTACTGGGAGGTGAGGTCGCGCAGCGGGCCGAAGAACTGAGTCAGCAGCTCGGCCATGCCCAGGATCTGCCCCATCGTCGCGGCGCGCGCGTGGACCCGCCCCACCGCCGCCCAGAGGAGCAGGGCGAGGCAGAGCGAGGCCGCGAGCTCGACCGCCGCCGAGAGCGCGGCGTCGTACCGGATGGCATCGATGTTCGCGTCGCGGTAGCTCTCGTTCAGCTGGTCGAACTCGGCGCGGTTGCGCGCCTCGCGGGCGAAGACCTGCACCGTGGCCATGCCCGAGAGGTTCTCTTGCAGGTAGGCGTTGAGCCGCGCCACGCGCGCGCGCACCTCCCGGAAGGCCTCGCGGGCGCCCCGCCGCAGCAGCTGCGCGGCCAGGAAAGCGAGGGGCACGAGGCAAAGCGCCCAGAGCGCGAGCACCCAGTTGAGCGCGAGCATCGATCCGCCCACGAACAGGAGCGTGACCACGCTACCGAGGCTGCCGATCGCGCCGGACGCGAACAGGTCGCCGATCGACTCCAGATCGTTGGTCATCCGCGTCATGACCTTGCCGAGCGGGACGCGGTCGAAGTAGGCAAGCGGCAAGCGCTGCACGTGGCGGAAGACGTCCTCGCGGAGCCAGGTGACCGCCCGGGCGCCCAGCGACGCGAGCAGGTAGGTCTGCGAGTAGACGACCGCGAGGAGCCCCAGCACCGCGAGCGCGTAGAACCCGGAGATCCGCACCAGCCCGGGCACGTCGCCGTGCGCCAGGTAACGGTCGATGGCGGTGCGCACGAGCAGCGGCCGCACCGCGCGCAGCGCCGCCTCGCAGGGCAGCAGGAGCAACACCGCGAGGAGCGTGCGCCGCTGCCTCCCCACGTAAGGCCAGAGCCGCCGCAGCAGGCGGACGTCGTACAGGCTCCCCGCGCGCGTCGCGCGGGCCGGCGCCCGGACGGCGGCCTCGGCGCTCATGCGCTGGCCCTCTGGATCTCGTCCCAGATCCGCTCCCGCTCCCAGAGGCGGGCGTAGGCGCCGTCGCGGGATAGGAGCTCCTCGTGCGTCCCCTCCTCGACGATGCGGCCCTCCTCGACGACGGCCACGCGGCCGCAGACCTTGGCCAGCGACAGCCGGTGCGTCGCGAGCAGGCAGGTGCGGCCGGGCAGGAGCCGCCGCAGCTCCTCCCACATGGCGGCGGCGGTGTCCCCGTCGACGTTCGCGAACGGGTCATCGAGCAGCAATATCTTCGGCCGGATCAGCAGGGCCCGCGCCACGGCGGTGCGCGCGCGCTGCCCTCCGGAAAGCGTCACCCCGCGCTCCCCCACCTCCGTCGCGAAACCTTCCGGCAGCGAGGCGAGGTCGGTCGACAGGCGCGCCTGCTCGGCCGCCGCGCGGATGTCCGCCTCACTCGCCTCGGGGCGGCCCAGGGCGATGTTCTCCGCGAGCGTCGCCGAGAACAGGTAGGGCTCCTGGGGCACGAAGCCGAGCTGCCGGCGGAAGTCCCGCAGCGGCAGGTCGCGGATGTCGCGGCCGTCGACGAGGATCTCCCCGGGCGGCACCTCCACGAGTCGGGCCAGCGCCCAGAGCAGCGTGCTCTTCCCCGCGCCGGTCTTGCCGACGATGGCCAAGGTCTCGCCCGCGCCCACGTGCAGGGTCACGCCGCGCACGATCGGTCGGCCGCCGAGCGTCACGGTGAGATCCCGCACGTCGAGGTCGCCCTTCACCTCCACGTGTTCGTCCGGCCGCGGATCCGTCAGCTCCGGCGGCTCCTGGGCGAGCTCCTGGACGCGATCGAGCGCCGCGCGGCCGCGCTGCCAGGCGGCCAGAACGAACCCCAGCATGCTCGTGCGGGTGGTGAGCTCGGCGAGGTAGCCGGTGAACGCGGCGTAGCCGCCGAGCGTGAAGCGCCCGCGGATGACGCCGAGCCCTCCCATCAAGAGCACCACGACGGCTCCCGCGCCGGCGAGCGCCACGAAGATCACGCTCAAGGCGGCGCGTGCCCGCGCGAGATCGAGGTTCGCGTGGTAGTACGACTCGTTCTTGCGCGCGAAGGCGGCGATCTCGTGGGGCTCGCGGCCGTACGCTTTCACGGTGGACTGGCCGACCAGGTTCTCCTGCACCCGACTCGACAATCCGCCGAGCTCGTCCTGCACCACCCGCATGCGCCGGTGGATCGACTGCGCCTGGCCGCGCACCAGCCAGAGCAGCGGCCCGTAGGGCGCGAGCGCGACCAGCGTCAGCCTCCAGTCGAGCCCCAGCATCACCGGCAGGGCCACCACGTACGCCGCCGCGGCGTTGACGAGCATCAGCAGCCCCGGCCCGATGAGCATGCGGAGCTGACCCAGGTCGTTCACGCAGCGGCTCATCACGTCGCCGATGCCCACGCGGCCGTAGAAGGAAGGCGTGAGCTCGGTGAGGTGGCGGAACAGATCGCGGCGAACCGCGTGCTCCGCCCACCGGCCGGCGTCGAGCAGCGCCATGCGCGAGAAGATCCGCACCACGGCCTGGGTGATCGCCACGGCGGCGATCGCGACCGCCGCCCAGCGCGCGACGGCCCAGTGCGAGCCGCCCATCGCGTCGATGGCCCGCTTGCTGAGCCACGGCAGCGAGAGCTGCAGGACGTTCGTGACGCTGACGAGCGCGACCCCACGCACGAGCCGGCCTCGTTCGGCCGTCACGTAGGGCCACAGCCAGCGAAGGCCGGGCCCGCTCTTCGGGGAGGCGTCCAAGAGGCGATATTCTAGAGCCACGGGCCCGGGAGCGCACGGCAAACGCAGGCCGTGCGCCAGGCGCTGCCTCCTCCACGCAACGCATGCACCCCGGCCTTGCCCGCGCCGGCCGCAATCCGGGCGGTACACGCCTTGCTTCACCAGAAATCGATGCTTCCTCCCCCTGCCGTGGCGCCTGACGGCCGCCGGAACGCCGTGACGACGGCGACCTCGCCCGATCCCTTGATCGGCACGCACTTCGATCGGTACCGCGTGCTCGAGAAGCTCGGCGAAGGCGGCATGGGCGCGGTGTACGCCGTGGAGCACCTGCTCCTGCGCAAGCGCCTGGCCATGAAGGTCCTGCGCCTCGACATCGCCGAGAACGAGGAGATCGCGGCGCGCTTCCACAACGAGGCCATCGCGGTCAGCCGCATCCACCACGAGCACGTCGTCGAGGTGACCGATTTCGGCTGGCTCGAGGACGGCCGGCCGTACCTCGTGATGGAGGAGCTGCGGGGGCGGTCGCTCGCCGAGATCCTGGCGCTCGAGCGGCGGCTGTCCTTGCCCCGCGCCCTGCGCTTCGTCGAGCAGGTGGCCCAGGCCCTCGCCGCGGCGCACGCCGCGGGGGTCGTCCACCGGGATCTCAAGCCGGCCAACGTCTTCGTCATGGACGCGGGCCACGGGGAGCAGGTCAAGGTGCTCGACTTCGGGATCTCGAAGGTCCGCGCCCAGGACCTGCGGCTGACGCGCCTCGGCCGGGTCGTCGGCACGCCCGAGTACATGTCGCCCGAGCAGGGGGCGGGCCTGGAGGTCGACGCCCGCTCCGACGTCTACGCGCTCGGCGTGCTCCTCTTCGAGCTCGTCACCGGGCGGCCGCCGTTCCTCGCGACGAACCCGGTCGAGGTTCTGATGATGCACCAGTCCACCCAGCCGCCGCTGCTCCAGCAGGTGCGGCCGGACCTGCCGGTGTCGCCAGCGCTCGAGGCGCTGGTGAGCCGGCTGCTCGCGAAGCGGCCGTCCGATCGACCGCAGACCATGGACCAGTGCCTGGCGGCGCTGCGCCCGCTGTCTGCCGAGGTTCCGCGGCCATCGTCCGCCGCGCAGGGCGATCCGGGCGCCGACGTGCCGCTGGAGCTCCTGGCGCCGACGCTCACGGCCGTGTCGCTCGACCCGCGCGAGGCCTACGTGGCCTCGCGCCTCGCCGGCCTCGCCTTGACGCTACCCGAGCTGGTGCGGGCGAGTGGCCTGCCGCAGCCGGAGGCGCTCGCCCTCGTGCGGAGCCTCATGGCGAAGGGCGTCGTGGGCCCGCGACCCCGGGCGACGCCGCAGACCGATCCCGAGAACCGCTTCGCCGAGAGCCCGCGGCGCGGGCTCCGAGACAAGTAGGCGACAAGGCCTTCCGGATCGCGTTGAACCCGGCTAGCGACGCTTCCGCTTGACGGGGCGGCGCTTGGCTGCCGGGCGCCTGGCCTTGGCGCGCTTGGCTGCTGGCTTGGCCTTCGCCTTCGCCCTCGCGACGCGCGGCTTCGTCGCGCTCCTGGTCGCCTTGGGACGCGCGTGGCGCGGCTCGTAGACGCCGAGCTTGCCCCCGCCCGGCATGACGATCTCGGTGAGGAGCCCCCAGCCCTGGTCCTGGATGGGTCCGCTCTGGATCCCGCGCTCGCCCATCGCCGAGGTGAAGGCGTTCACGTCGTCGCAGAGCAGGTACAGCTCGTGCCGGCCGTTCTCCTCCGCGGGATGCACCGCGATCTCGGAGGGCGGCAGGCCGAAGATGAGCCAGCCGTCGCCCACGTCCACGTGCGACAGCTTCAGGATGTCGCGCAGGAACGCGCGATCGGCTTCCGGGCTCTTGCTGTATAAAATCGTGTGCGCACCGCTGATCATGGCGATTTCCTCCCTGGCACCGACTGTGGTTAGGATGCCGGCGCACTCTGCCACTGAGGCCACGATGGCACAACCGCGCTCCCGCCGACCGCTCGGCGCCAAGGGTCCCGAAGTCTTCCCGCTCGCGCTGGGTTGCATGGGCATGTCCGGCACGTACGGCCCCGCCGACGAGGCCGAGAGCATCGCCACCATCCACGCCGCGCTGGATCGCGGCGTCAACCTGCTCGACACGGGCGACTTCTACGGCATGGGGCACAACGAGCTCCTGCTCCGCAAGGCGCTCGAGGGGCATCGCGGGCGCGCGCTCCTCTCGGTCAAGTTCGGCGCGCTGCGCGGCCCCGACGGCGCCTGGGCCGGCTTCGACGCGCGGCCCGCCGCGGTGAAGAACTTCCTCGCGCACTCGCTCACCCGGCTGGGCGTCGACCACGTCGACGTGTACCGTCCCGCCCGCCTCGATCCGGCCGTTCCCATCGAGGAGACCGTGGGCGCCCTCGCCGAGCTCGCGAAGGCCGGCTACGTGCGGCACGTCGGCCTGTCGGAGGTGGGCGCCGAGACCGTGCGCCGCGCCCACGCGGTGCACCCCATCGCAGATCTCCAGATCGAGTACTCGCTGGTGAGCCGCGGCCCCGAGGCCAAGATCTTCCCGACCCTCCGCCAGCTCGGGATCGGCGCGACCGTGTACGGCGTTCTCTCGCGCGGCCTCCTGAGCGCCTCGAAGCCGGCCGCCAAGGGCTTCGACATCCGCACGCGGCTGCCGCGCTTCAGCGGCGAGCACGCCGAGCAGAACGGGAAGTTCGTCGACAAGCTGCACGAGATCGCACGCGACAAGGGCGTCACCGCGCCCCAGCTCGCCATCGCTTGGGTGCTCGCCAGCGAGCCGTCCGTCGTCCCCGTCATCGGCGCGCGCACGCGCAAGCAGCTCGACGAGGCGCTCGGCGCGCTGGACGTCACGCTGGACGACGAAGACCTCGGGCGCATCGAGCGCGAGCTGCCGGCCGCGCTCGTCGCCGGCACGCGCTACGACCCGGCGCAGATGCGCGCGCTCGACAGCGAACGATGAAGGGCTGCCTGACCATGGTCCTGGCGCTCGGAGCCTGCTGCCCCATCGACGGCGCGCCGGATCCGGGCACGTGCAGCTTCCCGGGCTCGAGCGGCGTCGTGACCGTCACTTACGAGGGCGAGGGCTACGGCACCCCGACCTGCTGGGAGGCGGCCGGCGGCGCCGGGCAGGAAGGTCTCATCGAGAGCGACAACATCGCCTTCGGCGGCGCCGCCCTGGATCTCGCCGTCGTCTTCTACGCCAACCAGCAGAACGAGGTCACGCAGGCCGCCTGCCCCTGGCAGGCCGGCATGACCGTGCCGCTCAGCAGCACCTGCCTCAGCGTGACCGCCACCGGCACCAGCGCCTTCATCGCGACGGCCGGCGATCAGGCGGCCGCGGGGACGCTGGTTCCGACGGGCACGCTCACGCTCGAGGCCTGGCCCGGCGATGCCGGCGGCCCGCTCTCGATCAGCTTCTCGCCCGACGCCCAGCTCCTCTACCTGCCGGCGCTCAACGGCACCACCGGCGACGCGGGCCTGCTGCCGATCTCGGGCACCGCCACCGGCGTGTCGATCGGACCGGTGAGCGCCGGCGACTCGACGAGCGACTGACGATTCCGTCAGGACCGCGACAGATCGATCACGGCGCGGCGCCGCCGGGCCCTGACGCAAACGTCAAGTAGGCGAGCCCTCGACGGTTCGAGCGCCCGCTCTCTGGCCCGGTGCATGCAGTCCCCGACGCCCGGAGGGAGCGCCGACAGACTGCTTCCGCCCGAGCGAGGGACCGCGGTGTCGCCGCGGACGGGACTCGCTCGCCCTTCGCATCTCATTTCGGGAGGTCTCATGCGCAGATCGTACGTGCTCGTCCTCGCCCTCGCGGGGCTGTGCGCTTGCAGCGGCTGCTTCTGTTTCGGCTTCGACTACGAGAACCACGGGAACACCACCGCGGGCTCCGGAGCCGATTCGACCTCGAGCAGCATTTCAACCGGAGGCTCCACCACGGGCGCCGGGGACACGGCGGGCGCCACGGCCGGGTCGACGGCGGGGGCCACCGCTGGCAACGCCGGCAGCTCGAGCAGCGGCGGCGACGGCGCGTGCGGCTGCCACCAGACCCCCGATGCCGGCCCGAGCGGCCCCGACTTCTCGGGCGTTCCCGTCGGCTCCACCTGCCAGAGCGACGCCGACTGTGGCCCGAACGGCACCTGCACGCCGCCACTGGACCTGTCCAACGGTGCGAGCCCCACGCAATGGACCGGCGGCTATTGCACCGGCGTCGGCTGCACCGCCAGTGCGCAGTGCCCCACCGGCGCCGAGTGCTTCCTGTACCCCGGCACCACGATCGGGCTCTGCCTCGCCGACTGCGGCACCGCGGCCTGCCAGCGACCCGGCTACACGTGCAGCGCCGTGGGCGACCCCGTCTACGCCTGCCTCCCGGAGTGCTACCAGGACATCGACTGCGGCCCGAACCTCGTCTGCGACGAGGGCGCGTGCGCGCCGCCCTGCGCCTCCGACGCCGACTGCGCGACCGGCGAGCTGTGCTCGAACAGCCACTGCCAGGCCGGTCCGCCGCAGAGCTGCTCGCCCAGCTGCACCTGCCCGACCGGCCAGAGCTGCGAGAGCGGCGAGTGCGTCACGCCGTGCGCGTGCGACGCGGACTGCCCGATCGGCGAGCGCTGTAGCTCGACCGACGTCTGCGAGTAGGCGGGCAAACCACGGCCCCCGGGATGAAAGCGGGTCCCGGGGGCTCAGCTCGCGGCCTCGACCGACACGGAGCCGAGGCCCGCCCGGAGGCAGGTGTCGATCGTCTGGACCAGCGTGTCGTAGGCGATGCCGTCCTCCGCCGCGACTGTGATCGTCTGCTGCTTCGGATACCGGTCGTGGACGACCTTCAAGCGCGCGAGCAGGCCGGCGAGGTCGTACCCGCGCTCGTCCCGCGGGAGCTCGACGGTCGCGGCGCCGGGGCCCACCGACAGGGTGAAGCCTCTCGCGGTGATGGCCACGTTCAGCACCAGCGGCTCGACGGCCGCCGGCGCGCCGGCCCCGCCGGCCTGGCTGACCTGGAGCTTGCCGAGCTGCGTCCACGCAGCGGTGATGAGCAGGAACGAAAGGCAGCAGGACAGGAGATCGATGAACGGCACCACGTTCACCACCGCGTCGAGCGCCTTCTTCCGCCCCTTGCCTCCGGTCTCGATGGCAGCCGCGCCCATGGCTCGCTCCTCCGGGCAGACGTCGACCCCGGCGACCCACGCGTCGCCCTGCGACTGCCCTCCGGGCCAGGCCGCGCAGCGCCTGGAACCTTGCACCCCGGCCATCGCGTCGTGCGACGGCGCGCCGGGCCCGAGGCGCGACGGCACGAACCGTATGAAGCGGGCACACGGGCGCCTCCGCATCGCCAGGGGAGCGCGCACGCGAGATCAGGGGCCGCGCGAACGAGGGGAGGCGGCCCCGGCGGCGAGGATCACGAGCCCAGCCGGCAGGAAGGCGCGTCCAACGCGCACGCGTACGCCCCCTTCCGTGGAACTCCTCGAACCTGCGCGCGATCGCAGGGCGACTGCGCGCGGGCGGAGAGCTCCATCGCGAGGGTGCTTCGCGTGCGTGGCCAGGCAGGAGCTTCCCGCCCGCCCTTCGTGGGCGCCGCGCCGCGGGGATGGAGCCCGGATGGCGCAGCAGTGACCCTGCGCCCAGGGGCTGGGCCTCCTCGTGGCGTAACGCTCGCCTCCCTCCCTCGGTCAGGGGGCGAACGTGGCGCATCACAAGGCCAGCGGCGACGGCATTTGAACTTCCGTGGCGCACCGCGGGAGCCGCTCCCTCGGGATGTCGAGCTCCGTGGCCATGATGTCTTCGACATCCTGGCCACACATGGCG
>DATJNL010000101.1:0-2144 GCA_035508175.1 Myxococcales bacterium | reverse complement strand
GCTGTAGATAAGGCCCTTCTTGATCAGCCCGTCGCGGGACGGCGAGAGGCTGGATGGCTTGCGTCCCAGTTCGTCGGCCACCGCCGAGGTGGGCACCGGCTCGTCCCCGATCGCCGCCATCGCCCGCATGTACTCCCGCTCAGCGGGCGTGGCCCGCTCGTACCGGCTGCCGAAGAACCCGACGGCCAGCTCGCCCTCCGCCTCCGGCGCGGCGACGGCGACGTCGGCCGCGGTGACCGGCGAGGCCGCCGCCGCGTCCCAGGTGACCTTGCCGTACGCCTGAATGAAGTACGGGTACCCGTCGGCCGCCTCGTACAGCGCGTCGAGGGCTTCCCGCTTGAAGATCACGTCCTCCCGCTCGGCCGGGGCGATGAGCGCCTGGTCGGCGGCGTCCCGGTCCAGCCGGTCGATGCGCGCGTACTTGAAGAGCCGCTCGGAGTAGCTCTTGCTCGCCGACAGCACGGAGGGCAGGTGCGGCAGGCCCGCCCCGACCACGATGAGCGGGCCGCCGACCTGGGAGAGCTCGTGGCAGGCGGCGCACAGCGCGGACACGTCGGGCGCCGGGACGTCCTGCATCTCATCGACGAAGAGCGCGATGCCCACGCCCAGGTCGGCGGCGACCGACGCCGCGTCGGTGAAGAGCTCGGTGAGGTCAACCTCCAGGTCACCGGAGTCAGCCCGGCCGCGGGCGGCCGGGACGTCGATGCCGAGGTTCATCGAGGTAGCGCCCTTGGGCGCCTTCGGGTCACGCAGCGCGAACGCCTTGAGCACCCCGAGGAAGTCATCAATGCGGTCCGGCGCGCGGTGCCGCGGGGCGAGCTCCCGCACGGCCATGTGCAGCGCGCTGGCCACGGGACGGCGGATGGACTGGTCGGGCCGGGCCTCCATCTTCCCCGTCCCCCACAGCTTCTGCAGCGCCATCGAGCGGAACGTATTGAGCATCACGGTCTTGCCCACCCCGCGCAGCCCGGTCAGCACCATGCTCCGCTCAGGCCGCGCCCGGGCCACCCGCTCAAGGACGACCTCGAACTGCTGGATTTCCCGGTCCCGGCCGGCCAGCTCGGGCGGCCGCTGCCCGGCACCGGGAGCATAGGGGTTGCGCACGGGATCCATGGATCGGACTCTATTCCTGCTTCTAGCCCGATCCCTAGATTGACGTAGAGAGCACTACGCGTGTCGGGGTTTTCTCTGGGGGGATGCACACCAATCCCCCCAGACCCCCTTGACTGGTGCAGCCTCCGCCCGCTCATCCGGCTTCACCTGCGAGGCCCTCTCGCTCCGCTCGGGGCCCTGCGGCTCGCCGGATCGCTCCAAGCTCCGCTCGCTGGCGCTCGCTTCGCGTCGCGACCTCCGTTGCCCGCTCCCAGCCCCCCGTAGCCGGTATCGCTCGCCGACACCCGTTGGCGGCGCCGGTGTTGCGGGATCCGGCACCCGTTGGCGGCGCCGCAGTTCTCATACAGCACCGATGCCGCCAACGGGCGGACGTTATGACAACAGCGCTGCCGCCAACGGGGCTCGCCCCGCCGTGGCACGCGGCGCCTCCGTCCTCCGAGTGACAGCAGCTACGCAAACGCTGCCGCGCCGAAGCGCCCCCATCTCGCGCATCGCTGTCGCCATAGCAGCACCAATCACGTAGAAGCGACCGCTATCCAGCGGCAGCAACTACGCGAACGCTGCATCACGGCCCCATCCCTCGCGTCCGTTGCCGGTAGTGCATGGCCGTCGGGCACGTGCGGAAACAACATGAGTTTTCGGCGTGCCGTTGAGGCAAGGACGTTAGGTGATCGCTATCCGTCATTGCTAGTCGATGACGCTCGATGGGCCTAGCTGATTGACGATGAACGACAGGAGTCGACAAGTCAATTTCGTGGCGAATTTAGGCCAGTGACACGCCGTAAAGGCATCTTATTTTTCAACGTGCTCGTCAGTCCTTCGCTACCGGCAACCGGCAGCGCATGCACAATCTCGCCCCAGCAGAGCCGGCAACGCAGGGGCGCCCATGCTCCGCCCCCACGAAGCACGGCGCTGCGCGCCCCCCGAAAAGGAAGGAGGCGCGCAGCATCCGCCCACGAAGAAACTAGTGCAGGAGGTTCAGGGTGTTGGTGTTGTCGTTGACGAAGTAGACGCCGGTGTCGTGCGGCACG
>DATJNL010000100.1:0-19590 GCA_035508175.1 Myxococcales bacterium | reverse complement strand
GGGGACAACAGCGGCTACGTGAACGACTCCTGCGACCGGCTCACGAAGCAGGTCGACGCGCTGGGGAACGACGTCCAGTACGGCTACGACGACGGCGGAAACCTGCTCTTCGTGCAGGACCAGAACGGCCACCAGACGCAGGCAGAGCGAGCCGGTGGACGCGCCTTCGAGCCTCGCCGGCACCGCCACCGCCAGCACGGCGGCCGCGGCCTCGCAACCGCCGACGTCGAGCGGCAAGCAGTGGAGAAGTGAAGGAGGGCGCCCGGGTGCAGCGACGGCCCGGGCGCCTTCGGGTGACTAGAGGGCAGTGCCGGTGATCGCGGGGGCCTGGGACGGGCCGATGACGAGGTTCGACGCTGCTGTGCTGACGACGGAGACCGTCCCGGGCGGTGGCGTGCAGGAGGTGGCTGGAGGGGTGGGCGTGCAGGTGTTGCAAGTCGAGCTTTCGGAAACCTGATACTTCACGCCGAAGCCACCGCTGAAGTCCGAGATCGAGGTCAAGAACGTGCAGTATGGATTCGCAACCTGGGCGCCGGCGTCGTCGACGTAGTAGCCAGCGTCGCAGTCCGGGTTACCGCTCGCGGGTAGGCCGAACCGCGCGAAGTCGAGCCCCAAGGCGTCGCCCCCGGCACCGCTGGGGCCCTGGTAGGTCACTGTGGGCGCGGTCGAGCAACTGGATCCATACATCGTCACGCCGTAGAGGGTGTCGCACGCTTGACTCGACTGCAGGGTGTCGCAGTCCGTGGTGGCTCCCGCAGGCATGTTCATGTTCATGTCGGCCCAGAGGATGTGGCCGGTGATCGGCGCGCCCTTCGCCACGGTGAAAGAGTTGGTCCCGGTGGAGGCGGGACTGAACCAGTTCGAGATCTGGGGGCCTCCGTTGCCGAACACAAGGGGATCACCGGTGAACACGACTCGCGTCTCGATCCAGACCGCATCGTCGCCGTCCCACTGGTGATTCGGTCCCGGGCAAATGCCCTGCGCGCCGCCGAAGCAGAACTCGCCCGGATCCCAGACCGAGTTGTCGTTGGAATCGACGAAGGGCGTGGGCATGTCGACCCAGGCATCCCCTGGTTCCCAGTAGCCAGTGCCCGCGTGATCGGTGAACGGCTCTTCGCCGGTGAAGACCGCGACGATGGTGACGAGGCCGTCGCGCGGGCAGTAGACCCAGGGCACGCCGGAGCACGTGCCCGTATAGGAAGGCTCGCCAGTCGGGTTGGCGGCCGACGCTCCGAGTGGGGTGACCTCCTCGGGCAAGAGACCACTCGTGCTCAAGGTGTTCTGCGCTTCGTTGAGCGGCAAAGTCGTTTGACCGATCGTCTGACCGGTCTGGACCTGGTCGCTCACCCAGGTGCCGGCCTCCGTGAAGAACTGCACGGAAACCACGACCCCGATGGGATTGTTGAAGCGATCGGCCAGCTTGATGGTGCAGGTGGTCTGCAGCCCCGTCTGATTTGCCTGGCTGGCGCAGGGCAGGTCGCCGCCGCTGCCCACGAAGGCGGGGAGGTTCACCGGACTGCAAATGAGGGTCGACGTGGCCACGCTCGGCTGTGTTCCCACCACGTTGGACACGCCCTGGGCGCTCGCGACCGAGCCGTCCGAGAGCGTCACGGAGGCGGTCACGGTCACGCCGCCCGAATAGTGGCCGGAGGCCAGCACGATGGTGACCTCGCCGTTGTCGTCGCTCAGACAAGGACCCGCAGAGGTCCCGTTCGAGCCCACGGCGGTGCACTGGGAGGACGCGACGAGGCTGGCGCCAATCTGCTGCGTGGCGGTGTTGATGGAGAAGGTCACGGGCGTCTTCGGGACGCCAATCTTGCCCGTCGGATCCTCCACGCGGAACAGGAACGTGGCAACCGGGTTGATGGTGTACGTCGCGTTGTAGTTGACGCCCAGAAAGGCCGCCGAGCCGTTCGTGCCTTCCGTGGGGTAGCTCACCGAGACGAACGTGACCCCCCCCACCGTGAGCGGCCCTCCATCCGGTGCTCCCGTGCTCCCGCCGCTCGTGGTGCCGGCCGAGGCTGAGCCGCCGGTCGAACCCGACCCGCTGGACGACGCCGCCGCTCCCGTCGTCCCGCCCGTGCTCCCCGAGCCTCCCGTCGAGCTCGAGCTCGCGCCGTTCCCCTCGCTGCCGGTGCTGCTGCCGTTGTTCCCGCAGCGCGTGGTGCAGCCTCCGCTGTTGCCGCCTGCCGCGCCGCCGCTCGTGGGCGGGGGCGGCTGCTCCTGGGGCGTCACGTTGCAACCTTCGGCCACGAAGCCGAGGACGGCGACGGCGAGGGCCGGGACGAACGCGCGCATGTGCTTCTCCCTGTCAGAGTGGAATAACCCACGAAATACCACGGCGGCGCACGCCTCACAAGCAAGCGGCCGTGCCGCTTGACGCTACGGCACGGCTCGCAGCAGCGCCGCCGCGCGCCGCTGCCGGTCGTCGAGGGGCATGGCCTCGAGCGCCAGCAGCTCGCGCGCCCTGGCCACTCCCGGCGCGTCGGGCGGCGTGCCGGCGAGCTGCATCTCGAGGTACAGCTCCAGCGCGCGGCGCCGCGCCTCCCGGGCGCGCTCCGGCTCGCCGAGCGACTCGTAGGCGTCGCCCTGCGCGGCGAAGAGCGCCGCGGCGGCGCCGGCCTTCTCCGGGGAGCCGAGCTGGTCGAGCAGCGTGCGCGCGTCGAGCAGCGCCAGCACGCGGGCGTCCATCCCGATGAACGCCTGGCAGCTGGCCTGGATCTCGTCGAGCGCCTCCTGCGCCCGGCCGAGGCGCAACAGGTCGCGCACGCGGCGCAGGAAGGCCGCCAGCTCCTGGATCATGCGCATCACGTAGTCCTGATCGACGCTCGGCATGGCCACCGTCCTGTACCATGTGCTAGCGTCCGCGGCACGGATGCGCGGCGCGCTCGCAGCGGTGGGACTCACGATCGCATCGGCCTCGGCGGCCGCGCAGCCCCTCGTGCACGAGGAGGGCCGCTTCGCCGGGGCAGGGGGCCTGGAGCTCTACGATCAGGCCTGGCGGCCGGCGGGGCCCGCGCGGGCGGTGCTCGTGGTGCTGCACGGGCTGAAGGATCACTCGAGCCGCTACGCGGCGCTGGCGCAGGCGCTGGTCGATCGCGGCTTCGCGGTGTACGCCTTCGACCTGCGCGGCCACGGCGAATCGCCGGGCGAGCGCGTCTGGGTGGATTCGTTCGACCAGTACCTCGACGACCTGGACGCGTTCATGAAGCTGGTGCGGCAGCGCGAGCCCGGCCGGCCGGTGTTCCTCTTCGGCCACAGCATGGGCGGCGGCATCGCCGCGCTCTGGACCATCACCCGGCAGCCCGACCTCGCGGGGCTGGTGCTCTCCGGGCCGGCGCTGAAGCCGGGCGCGGGCGTCTCGCGCTTCCTCATCGGCGCGACCAAGATCCTGAGCGCGGTGGCGCCGCACTTGAAGGTGCTGGACCTGAAAGACGAGGACTTCTCGCGCGACCCGGCCGTCGTGGCCGCCATGAAGGTGGACCCGCTGGTCGACCACAAGCCGGGGCCGGCGCGCACGGCGGCCGAGCTGCTGCGCGCCTTCGAGCGCATCGAGGCGCACATGGAAGACGTGCGCGTGCCGCTCCTCGACATGCACGGCACGGAGGACCGCCTCACGAACCCCGAGGGCAGCCGCGAGCTCGTCGCGCGCGCCTCGTCGAAGGACAAGACGCTGAAGCTGTACCCGGGGCTCTACCACGACCTCTTGCACGAGCCGGAGAAGGCGCAGGTGATGGCGGACATGGTGGCGTGGCTCGACGCGCGGGCCCCCAAGGGCGCGCCTGCGGCCCGCTGACGAACGGCTTGCCCGTCCCCGGAAGAGTGCTATGCTCGACGGGTCCATGGCTTCCGCGCCCACCCCGTCCAAGAAGCGTTCGGTTCTCATCGTCGACGACTCCACGGCGCTGCTCGACGCGTTGACGTCCGCGTTCGAGGAGGCGGGCTACGAGGTGGGCTACGCGGTCGACGGCGAGGAGGTCTTCCGCAAGATGACCGCCTACGACCCGGACGCGCTCCTGCTCGACATCTACATGCCGAAGATCAACGGCGCGGACGTGTGCCGCCTGGTGAAGGCGCACCCGCACTGGAAGAAGACCTACCTGGTGCTCATGTCCGCGCGCATGAGCGACAAGGAAGCCGAGACCTACCGCAAGCTCGGCGCGGACGACATCCTCAAGAAGCCCTTCGATCCGAACGTCGCGGTCACCCAGATCGGCAAGGCGCTCGACGCCGCGGGCGCGCGCAGCTAGGTCCTCCACATGCGTCGCTGGCTCGTGCTGGGCGGGGCTCTTCTCGTGGCCGCGTGCTGCAAAAGCACGCCCGGCACCGGCGCGACGTCGGGCAGCGGCGGCTCGACCAGCGGGGCGTCCAGCGGCTCGGCCTCGACGGGCGGCGGCGGCACGGCGAGCGGCGGCTCGAGCGGCGGCGGCACCGGGCAGGTCGACGCCGGCTCGCAGTACGGCCCGCACCAGACGCCGGTCACGGTGGCCTCGCTCGACGGGGGCGCGGGAGCGGGGCTCGACGAGCTGCCGGACGGCGGCGGCGTCGTGCTGGGCACGGTGGCCAACTTCAAGTCGCACTTCGCCTACCAGGCGAACTCCGGCCAGAACGCCGACACCTCGTTCGTCTCGCGCGTGGACACGGACACCGGCCTCGAGCTGGCCCGCTACCCGAGCGTGGTGCCGGTGGACAACGGCGGCCGGCCGCTGTGCGACGCGGGGCAGCCCACCACGTGCCTGGTGGACGTGACCAGCACCTTCTACGACAACGCGCCCTCCCGGACCGTCGTCGACCTCAACGGCGGCGTCTTCGTCGCGAACCGCGGCCAGTGCGACTGGTACGCGTGCACGCCCGGCAACGGCAAGTACCTCGGCCCCGGCGATCCCGGCGGCAACGCGAACGGCGTGTTCGTGCAGGGCTCGGTCACCTACATCGCGAACTTCGTGGACCACCCCGAGCAGTGCGCGCCCCGCTGCAAGAACCGCCTGGGCTGGGCCCTGCCCGACGGCAGCCCGGCGCCGTTCACCTCCGGCTACGCGCTGCCGCTCAAGGACGGCGGGGTGGCCACCATCTCGCCGCACGAGGCGCTGTTGCCGGGCGCCGGCCAGCAGTACGCCCCCGACGTGTGGGCGCACCCGTGCCAGGACGGCTTCGCGCACGACCCCTCCGACGTCACCGACCTCACGAACTACGACGACTGCGCGCAGTTCACCGTGCCGGTGGGCTCACCGAACGGCTACGACCTGCCGCTCGAGCAGACCGCCGGCCTCGGGCAGGATCGCTTCGCGCCGCGCGGGCTCGCCATCTCGAAGAACTGCGGCGGCTTCGAGGGCCCGGGCCAGCTCTGCGACGTGTACGTGGGCCTCACCGAGCCGCACACCGAGACGGCGTACCTGCTGCACCTCGGGCACGGCTCGAACTTCAGCGTCACCAACGTCATCGACACCGGGCTCACGAGCTACGGGATGTACGGCGCGGCCATCGACTGCGAGGGCGTCCTGTGGGGCACGCAGGAGGCGGGCCCGGCGCGCGTGGGCGTGGACACCGACACCGACAAGATCGTGAGCCAGTGGCAGTACGTCGACGGCAACGGGCAGACGCAGACGATGCCCGACGTGGCCGAGTTCGGCGGCAAGTGCCTCGGCTACGGCATCGCCGTGGATCTCGAGCAGCGCGTGTGGACCGGCCTCTTGCCCGCCTCGGGCAACTCGATGAGCGGCGCCTGCGCCTTCGACTACCGCGCCTTCCAGGCCCAGGCCGCGCTGCAGCCGGGCGGGGCGGGGGCGCTGCCGCAGGCCCAGGCGCAGGCCCTGATGGAGACCGACTGGAAGGCGTTCCCCTTCTACAACGTGTTCCCCTCCGGGAACGGCCGCGGCATCGTGGCCGACGTGAACGGCGTCGTGTACCTCGCGGTGAGCGACAACGGCTTCAACGCCGGCAGCATCCCGGGGCTGATCGCGTTCACCTACGACGGGTCCGGCAGCGCGTGCGGCGCCAACGGCGACAGCCCCTGCCTGTGGGCGTTCCAGGGCGCCTCGGGCGTGCCGTACGGCGCGGGCTCGATCGGGGTGGACCTCGATCAGGACGGCAACCCGTGGGTGGCGCAGCGCGGCGGCACGAACCCCGGCGTGGTCGGCCTGACCGCCGCCACGGGCCAGCCGCTGCCGCCCTTCGCCGCGGGCGACACGCCGCTCGCCGGCCCCACGGATCCGGGCGACGTGTACTCGTACTCGGACTTCACCGGCTACGCGCTCCGCAAGATCACGCAGCCCGCGGGCGCCTACCAGCAGGTGTTCGCGGGCTGCCCGTCGCCCACCGAGACCGAATGGCAGGGGCTCGGGTACGGCGCGGTGATCCCTGCGGGCACGGACATCGCGTTCGAGGTGGACGTGGCCGACGATCCCTCCGCGTTCACCGGCGGCGGCGCGCCGATCCTCGGCAGCTGGACCTGCGCCTCGGCGGCGACGTGCCCGAGCGTGGCCTCGCTCGCCTCCGCCGCCCTGCCCGCGACGCAGTATGCCCGCGTGACCGCGCGCCTCTCGGGCCCGAGCTGCACCGAGAGCGGCCTGTCGCCGACGCTGCGCTGGCTGCAGCTCGACTACGATTGCCCGGCGCCGAACTTCCATTGAGCGCGCGGCGGACCCTCACCCTCGCCGCCCTGGCGGCTCTGGCGCTCTCGGCCTGCCGCAAGCACGAGCTCTCCATCCTCGGCGGGCAGCGGGTCCCGCTCGGCAAGCCGTTCGAGGTCACGGCGGCGCGTCACTACTGGTCGTTCGAGGCGAAGCCCGGCGAGAGCTACCACCTGCAGGCCGACTGGCCCGGCGGCGCGCTGATCATCCAGGCCGGCAGCGCCCACCGCGACGACAAGGACGCCGACGACGACGACGACGACGACGTCTCGCGCGCCACGGCCCGCCAGGTCGGTCCGCACCGATGGGTGGCCGACTGGCAGGTGGGGCCGAAGGCCAACGTCGCCTTCTTCGGCGTGACCCTTTCCGGCAACGGCTTCGAGCCCATCCAGCTGACGATCGATCGCGGAGCGTCCGGCGGCGACGGCCGCGGATCGCGATGACGGAGCGCGCGGAGTCGACTCCGGCCCGCCTGCTGCTCCTGCCGCTGGGCTTCGCGGCCGCGCTCGGGGGCTACGCGGCGCTCCCTTCGATCCGCGCCAACCCCGTCCTGCTGTGGAGCGTCCTGGGGGCCGCCGGCGCGCTCGTGGCCTGGATCGGCGTCCTCTGGGTGTCGGTCGTGAAGGGCCGCCGGCTCTTCCTGCACGTCGAGATCCGCAAGCAGCACTGGATCCAGGCCTGCATCCACACGTCCATCTACCTGTACTGGGGTCTCTACTGGGACGAGGTCTACCGCTTCGCCTACCTGATCCTCGCGCAGCTTCTGTTCGCCTACGCGTTCGACATCCTGCTGAGCTGGTCGCGGCGCGAGAGCTACACGCTGGGCTTCGGTCCGTTCCCGGTCGTGCTCAGCGCCAACCTCTTCCTCTGGTTCAAGCCCGACTGGTTCTACCTGCAGTTCGTGACGCTGGCCGCGGGCTTCGCGGTGAAGGAGCTGGTCCGCTGGCGCAAGGACGGCCGCCGGACGCACATCTTCAACCCGTCCTCGTTCCCCCTGGCGGTGGCCTCGCTGGTCCTCATCCTGGGCCACTGGACGAGCACCAGCTGGGTGCTCGAGATCTCGTTCTCGCAGTTCTGGCCGCCGCACATGTACCTGTTCCTCTTCCTGGTCGCGCTGCCGGTGCAGTTCTTCTTCGGCGTGACGTCGATGACGCTCTCGGCGGTGCTCACCGCCTGGGCCTTCGGGGTGGCGTACCTCCACGTGACCGGGACGTACTTCGTCTACGACTCGTACATCCCCATCGCCGTCTTTCTGGCCATGCTCCTCTTGTTCACCGACCCGTCGACCTCGCCGCGGACGGAGCTGGGGCGGATCATCTTCGGCGTCCTCTACGGGGCGAGCTTCATCGCGCTGGAGGCGCTGGGGACGGCGTTCTACAGCAAGCTCCTCGCGGTGCCGCTGCTCAACCTGTCGGTCCGCTGGATCGATCGGGCGGCGCAGTCGAAGCTCCTGCGCCGGCTCGACCCGGCGCGCCTCGGCCCGGCCGTGCTGGGCCGCCGGCGAAACGTCGCCTACATGGGCGTCTGGGCCTGCGTGTTCGCGCTGATGAGCTCGGTGCAGGCCGTGGGCGACGACTTCCCGGGCCAGTGGCTGCCCTTCTGGGAGAACGCGTGCCAGGAGGGGAAGGCGCGCGCCTGCGTCCGCCTCGCGGACATGGAGAACGAGTACTGCCAGGGGGGCTCGGGCTGGGCCTGCAACGAGCTGGCCCTGTCCTTGGCGAAGGTCAGTCCCCCGCTCGCCCAGAGCTTGATGGCGCGGGGCTGCCGGCTGGGTTTCCAGCCGGCCTGCAGCAACGCAGAGGGTCTCGCGAGCGGGGCCGCTTCGCCCGCGCACGCGCCGCCGACCCTGGCCGACTACCCGATCATCCTGGTCGGCAGCAAGGGCCTGAAGCTGACCCGGGCCTCGCCGGCCGAGCTGTCCGAACGGGCGTGCGCGCAGGGCTTCGAGGGCGCCTGCGCGCGCCGCTGAAGATCAGTTCGAGCCGCAGTTCTTCGTGACGGACAGCGACCAGAGGGTGGGCTTGCCCTGGGACGACGCGCCGCCGTTCTGCGAGCAGATCTTCGGGAAGAGCACCACGTCGACGAGGAGGTACTCGCCCGCGGGCACGTCGTAGTTGTGCAGGTTGATGGGGTTGCCGCACGGCGTGCAGACGCCCGCCGTGCAGTTGCCGTCCTGGACCGACTTGCACACCGTGATCGGGGTCTCCGTGGCGAGGACCGCCGGATTGAGCGAGTTCGTCGCGAGGACCTGGATCTCGACGTCGGTGCCCGGCGGGGTCGTGACGCCGTAGGTCAGCTCCTGCCACTGCGTGAACTCGGGGCCGCTGCCGCAGCCGTTGAATTGCTGCGTGACGAGGCCCGAGGCGAGCGTGATGTTGCGCAGCGCGTACCCGGAGAAGTCGGAGTACGAGTACACGTTGTTGCCGATCGGCACCTCGTACTGGAACGCGCCGGTGGTCCCGAGGAACTCGATGGCCGAGGCGCCGTCGTAGTTGCCCACCCAGGCGTTACCATTGGCGTCGAGGTCGATGCCGACCGGGCCCTTCCCGCTGCCGTGGTTCACGTCCCAGTTTAGCTTCCCGTTCGGACAGGGGGCGCCTCCGGCGTTCGGGGAGCCGCAGGCGACGCCGCCCACGATGTCCGGATTGAACGAGGTGGCGTGCGCGCCGTCGTTCGCCGCGCTGTAGAACGCTTCGAACACGTTGGCATCCTTGTCCGTGTTGATGCCGCGGCCCATGCCGCCGTACGTGCCGGGCAGCGAGTAGGTGTGCCAGGCGGCCGACAGATCGGCGTCGATCTGGGCGTTGGAGAGCCCGCCGTCCATGTACGCGGCATAGTCGTTCAGCAGCGCGCCCGCGTTGAACGAGCAGGCGTACGGACCGGCGCCCCAGCTCGCGATCCAGATGCGCTCCTTGATGTCCGACGAGATGCCGTACTGCTGGCACGTCGACCGGTTGGGGATGCCCTGGAATCCGTGGAAGTTGGTGAGCACGACGTCGCCGGGGATGCTCAGGCCGGCGTCGACGTCGTTCAGCGGCACGGTGGTCACCGCGGCGAGGGTGCCGTCGGCGACCGGGCCGGACCAGACGATGCCGGCGCAGTCGACCGTCATGCCGTATGGATTGACGCCCGTCGGATGGACTGCCACCACGTCGTACGGCGCTCCACCCACGTAGGGCGAGGAGTAGCCGAGGTGAACGTCGGCCGCGCCGTTCCACATGCCGAGCCACACGTCGCACTGCTCGGTGGCCGGGTTGCAGTTCGGGCTCATGGCGGCGGCGCGGCCGAAGCTCGTGCCCCGCGTGAGGTTCAAGGGATCGGCGTTGGGGTCGGGGGTTGGATCGCCGAGCGGGATCGACATCTTGAGGCAGTCGTCGTAGTTGCGGGGGTCGTTCGCGTCGTTGCCATGCGTGCCATCGGAGCCCACGTCCTCGCAGTAGTACGTCCTGGCGTAGGTCGAGTTCGCTCGGATCACGGTCGGCGGGCTGAGCGTGACGGTGCCTCCGGCGGAGAGGTTCAGGGGCACGCCCTCCGTGAAGGTCTGGCCGGGCTTCAAGAGATTGCGCTGGTGGCAGCGAGGGGTGCACTGGGCGATGCTGTCACCCACGTCGACGATCTCGGTGATGCCGGCCTGCTCGCCGGGCGCTCGCAGCGCCACCCAGACGTTGCCGCTCCGATCGACGAGCGTGCGCGAGGGCGAGATCGCGCCTCCCTGGTTCAGCTCGCCGCCCCAGATGCCGGAGACGTTGATGTTGTGGTTGTCGACCGGCACGATCGAGAAGTAGCGGGCGCGCTCGTAGGGGGCGCCGGCCGTGGGAATCTCGATGCGCGAGATGGTGCCATCGCCGGAGTTCGACATGTAGACGAAGTTCGACGAGAAGCTCGCCGCGACGCCCACGGTGACGCCGCCGTCCGGGCCGGCCATGACGCCGAACTGGCTGCCGGAGTCGGGGTCGTAGACCACGGAGGCGTCTTGCGCCGTGACGCCCCCGCCGCCGCCGGTGCCGCCGCTCGTGAGGCCGGGGTTGGGGTTGAAGGGCGAGGTGCCGCCGTCCGGCAGCGTGTAGCTTCCGCAGGTCCAGGAGCCGGACCAGGCGAACAAGATCCCCAGCGGCGCAATCAGAGCCAGACGGGTCACGCTAACCTCCGAAGTAGGCCAATCCAGCTGCTTTCGTAGCAAGGCGCATACCGAGCGAGCGGCGCTGCTCCAGCCCTCAACCGCCCGATTTTCCGGGTCGACCGTCGGCGGGTACCGACCGGCAGATGCTCCAGGTCCGCAAGATTCGTCGTGTCACTATGCAACTCATGCGGGTTGGCACTGGCCACCGATCTGCTACGATGTGCGCCCAGGAAGGGTTCCCACATGCGCTCATTGATCAAGCGGCTCCCGCTCATCGCTGTCTTCGGCGCCTTTGGCTGTAGCCAGGGCACCGGCGGCACCACCGGCGGGATTGGCTCGTCCACCGGCTCCCGCATCACGACCAGCGGGCGCACCGCCGGCAACACCGGCGCGGGCTCCAGCACCGGCGGGCAGAGCAGCGGCACGACCACCGGGAGCGGCACGACCGGCGGCAGCTCCACCGGCGGCGGGAGCTCCTCCGGGGGAACGACGGGAGGCTGTCCGGGCGCCGGCTCGAGCTGCGGCACGGCTTCGGACTGCTGCTCCGGCCTCGGGTGCGACGCCGGGACCTGCTGCATCGAGACCTTGTCCGCCGCCAACGGGCCTTGCTGCACCGGGGTGGCGGCCGGCGGCTTCTGCATCCCGCCGGCGCAGACGTGTACGTCGAACGCCCAGTGCGGGGTCCAGCAGTTCTGCATCTCCGGGACCTGCTGCTCCACCCAGGGACAGTGCCGTTCCGACGCCGAATGCTGTGGCGGGGCCGGCAGCTGCCAGGGCGATGCCTGCCATTGCACCGAGCTCGGCGGAACCTGCTCTCAGAATGGCGAGTGCTGCACCGCGGTCTGCACCTCGGGCAGCTGTGCCTGCCAGCCCTCCGGCATGGCGTGCAGCGAGGCCTTTGCCTACGAGTGCTGCAGCAGCAGCTGCGACGGCGGCGTCTGCTCCTAGCCCGGGTTGAATCGCTGGCTCACTGACAGCGGTTGCCCACGCAGCTGCCGCTGCAGCAGCTCGATCCGGTGGAGCACTCGTAGCCCGACGACTCGCACTGGCACGCGCCGCTCACGCAGGACATCTGGTCGCAGCATTGCGAGTTGGTGGAGCAGGCGCCGTTGACGGCCAGGCAGGCGCACGTGCCGCCGGTGCAGCTCAGGCTGCAGCAGTCGGTGTTCGTCGCGCAAGCGTCGGCCGTGCCGCCGCACTGGCAGGAGCCGGTGGCCTGGCAGGTGCCGCTGCAGCAATCCGCGCTCTGGCGGCAGGCGCTCACGCCGCAGGCGCACTTGCCGTTCGTGCAGACGTTGGTGAAGCAGTCGCTGGCCTGCGAGCAGCTGCTGCCGATGGTCGTGCTGCCGCAAACGCCGTCCGTGCAGCTTCCCGCGCAGCAGTCGGCGTCGCTCGCGCAGGCGACGCCCGGAGGGTCGCAGGTGCAAGTATCGTTGTTGTCGCAGTAGCCCAGGCAGCAATCGTCGTCGCCGTTGCAGCAGTCGCCGGCGGCGACGCAGCAGAGGCCTCCGAGGCACTGCACGCTGTCGCAGCAGTCGGCCGCCGTCGTGCAGGTGGCGGCGAGGGGCTGGCAGCTCCCGCTCAGCGTGTAGTTGCAGCCGCCGCCGCTGCCGCCGAAGCCGCCCGTGGGGGGGCCGCCGGTGCTCGAGCCCCCGGAAGCGCCGGCCGACGTCGCGCCCGAGCCGCCGGTGCCGGCGCTGGTGGCGCCGGTGCCGCCGCTGCCTCCGTCCTCGCCGCTCGTCTGACCGCCGTCGCCGGCCGTGCCGGCGCTCGCCGTGCCGTTGCTCGCCCCGGAGGTAGCCGTCGCGCTGCCGCCGCCCGTCTGTCCGGCGGTCCGGCCGCCGGTGGCCGCACTCGCGGCGCACTCGCCGTTCTCGCAGCTGCGCGAGCAGCAGTCGGAGCTCACCTGGCAGGTCGTGTGCGAGCCGCCGCAGACGGCCCCGCCGCTGTTGCCCGACACCCCAGGCGTCGACGAGCACGCCGCCGCGCCCAGCAGAAGGACGAACCAGCCCAGTCTCATGTGCGTCTCCTCGATCGGGTCGACGGCCGCGGGTGCCACCGATTTCGACAATACCACGGACCGCGGGGCACGCTCGTTTTCGGACCCGCGGGCTTCGCCGCTTTCGTCACGGAGTCGCGCGGGTCGCGCGCTGCTTGGGCACCTTCACCTCGACGGTGCGCTGCTGGCGCTGGCCGGATTCCTCGTCGACGAGGGTGAGCACGTGGCTTCCCTCGACCATCTGGATGGGCGGGCCGGGGACGCGCCCCAGCGCCTTGTCGCGGAAGTAGACCGCGTAGGAGTGCCCCTTCGGCACCGCCAGCGCCGCGGTGCCCTGCGAGAACGTGCGCTGCACCGTGGTGAGCTTGTTCGGCTTCACGTCGACCGGGATCTGCTCGTCGAGCGCCAGGGAGTCGTTGACCACCCGGAGGATCAGGTGGCCCGAGGCCAGCGGCGCTTCCACGAGCGGCGTCGAGCCGAGCGCCTCCTGGCCCAGGTACACCGTCGCCGCGGGCTCGGTGACGAGCGTCAGCTTCCCCTCGTCCTGGGGCACGAGACCGCACAGCAAGCAGCCGGCGTCGCTCCCGGCGGGGCGGGACGTGAGCGCGCGTCCGGCCGAGACCCAGCCCCGGAGGGTCGGGAGGGCGGCGATGGCCAGGGCAGCGGCCACCCCGGCCAGCCCCAGCCGGGCGAGCAGCCGCCGCGCGCCGGGCGAGGGCAGCGGCGGCAAGCGGAAGCGCCGGCTCGGCACCGAGATCTCCTCCGGCGTGTCGTCCGGGAACTGTGGCGCGGCCGGCTCACCGACCTCGGTTTCCGCCTCGCCAGCGGGAGCGCCGATGCGGGTCGGCGCCTCGGTGCGGCCCGCGCCGATCCGGGTGGGCAGCTCCGTCCGCGCGGCCGCGGGCCCGATGGCCTTCTTCTTGAGCTCGACCGTCTTCAGATCCGTCGTCTTGAGGTCGAGGTCGTCCGCGGTCTGCCACCCCTTGGGCTTCGTCGCCGCCTGCGAGCCGGTCTGCGCGCGCGGCAGCTTCACGCGCGGCACCCCCGCCACCGTCGAGGCCGAGGTCCGGGGCGGCACCGACGGCGGCCGCGGCGGCGCGACCGGCTCGGGGGGATGGATCGGAATCTTTCGCGCGCTCGATCCCGACTGGCTCTCGCGGGGCGCCGCCGGCGGGCGGGACGAGCTGTCCTCGTCGAGCTCCGGGTAGAGCGCCTGCATGAACTCCGCGAGGTGCGTGCTCGAGGCCGCGTAGTGGCCCGCGAGCAAGAACTCCTCGAGCGCGAGGGCCAGCTCGCCGGCCGTCGCCAGGCGTTCGTCGGGCTTCTTCGCGAGCGCCTTCGAGAAGATGCGGTCCAGGGCCTTGGGCACGTCGCGCGCGATCGTCGAGGGCGGTGGCACCTTGCACTCGCGCACCGCCTGCAACGTCGCCACCTCGTTCTCGCGCTTGAAGAGGCGGAAGCCGGTGATGAGCTCGTAGCCCACGATGCCCAGCGCGAAGATGTCGGTGCGCGAGTCGATGGCGTCACCCGCGGCCTGCTCGGGCGACATGTAGGAGTACTTCCCCTTGAGCACGCCGGCGCGGGTTTGCGTGGCCTGGTCCGCGGCCTTCGCGATGCCGAAGTCGACGAGCTTCACGCCCCCCTGGAACGTGACCAGGATGTTCTGCGGCGACACGTCGCGGTGCACGATGTGCAGCGGCTCGCCGAGGTCGTCGGTCGCGCGGTGGGCGTAGTCGAGCGCCTTGGCGGACTCGATGAGCACGCGCACGATGAGCTCGGGGGGAAGCGTCTTCTTCGCCTTGGCCGAATCCTGGTACGTGCGTCGCAGATCCTTGCCGGGCACGTATTCCATGGCGATGAAGTAGCTGCCGTCGGCCTCGCCGAGGTCGAAGATCTGCACGATGTTCGGGTGGTTCAAGCGCGCCGCGATGCGCGCTTCGTCGAGGAACATGCGCACGAACTCCTCGTCGTCGGCGAGGTGCGGCAGGATCTTCTTGACCACCAGCCGCTTGCGGAAGCCCTCGGGGCCGTCGGCGCTCGCGAGCCAGATCTCCGCCATGCCGCCGGTCGCAATCTTGCGGGTCAGGCGGTAGCGGCCGACGATCTCTTCCGTGCTCACGCGAACCCGGGATTAGAGCCGCCGGCCCCCGGGCTGTCAAACCGCCGGGCAGCCGGGGGTGCGCCGTTTGACACGTTCGACCGCGGTTTGCGACACTCGTTCCATGCGCCACTGGGCATGGGTCGCGCTCGGGCTGTTCGCGGCCTGCTTTCAGCCGCAATCGGACACGATGGTCTCGTCGGACACCGCCGGCACGACGCACACCACCAGCACGCACACGAGCGGCGGCAACGGCGGGCGCACCGGCGGAAACGGCGGCGACGGGTCCACCGGGGGCGGCGGCTCCACCGGCGGCGCTGGCACCACGGGCGGCGCTGGCACGACGGGCGGGGCGAGCACCACCAGCGGGGGCGGTAGCACCAGCGGGGGCGGCCCGGGCGGCTCGAGCAGCAGCGGCGGAGTCACCTGCCTCACCCCGGGCGACTACATCTTCACGGGCCAGCTCTTCGACCTCGGCGACGGCCAGACCGTCTCTGGAATGACGGTGACCGCGTTTTCACCCTCGGGCCCGCCCTTCGAGAGTCCGGTCGCCGGCTCACAGACCGTGACGGACGACGGCGGGGTCTTCACCATCTGCATCCCCCCCGACCAGCCGGTGTACATGGGCCTGCAGGGGAACGGCTTTCCGCAGGTCGCGACGGCGGAGTTCGATCTCACGGCCGACTACGACGCCGGCCGGCACGTGAGCCTTCTGTCGACGGCCGACGAGCAGGTGCTGGGCGCGGTCATCAGCGGCCACGGCCCCTCCCTCGATCTCAGCGAGCCGCTGGTCGCGGTCGGTCTGGCGGCGCCGGTCGGATCTGCCTGCGAGAGCTATCTCGCCGGATGGACCTTCGAGATGGCCGACGCGGACGGCGGCCCGCTGCCCGACGGTTCGTACGTGAAGGCTTACCTGAACTCGAACACGGAGCCGGACTTCACGCTCGACTCCACCTCCGCGCGGGGCGCCGCCGTGTTCTACAACGTTGCCGTGACGGGCGACTCGATCACGATGAGCTACGCGAATCCGGCCGCGGCCGACGCGGGTTGCTGGCCCACCAACGTGCCGCTGGCCTTCACCGGGCACCTCATCGTCGCGCCGAGCGCGATCAGCTACCTGCCGCTCGAGATGCCGTAGCGCCCCCGTGCTCACGAAGCTCCTCGTCTTTGGCGCCGTCGCGCTGCTCACCAAGAGTCCGGTGCTCGCCGCGGTGGTCACGCTGGCGGTGTGGCTGGTGGTCGACTGGAATGCCTTCCAGCTCGTGCCCCGCGCGGGGCGGCGCCTCGCCGACCTGCGGCGGGCCGCGGCACTGCGGTCGGTGCTTCGCCAGAACCCGCACGATCGCCGCGCGCGCGTCGAGCTCGCCGACCTCCAGAACCGGCTCGGCCGCCCGGCCGCGGCCGTCGACGCGGTGAAAGCGGCCGTGCAGGCCGACCCGGCCGATCTGGAGGCGCTGTACCAGCTCGGCATCGCCTGTCTGCGCCTGGGCGAGGTCGAGCGCGGCGAGCTCTTCCTCGCGGAGGTCGAGGCCGCGCACCCCGGGTTCCGGCAGGACGAGATTCCCTTCGAGGAGGCGCGGGCTCGCCTGAAAGCGGGGGACGTCGCTGGCGCCGAGGTCGCCGCCCGGCGCTACCTCGAGGCCCATCCCGGCAGCGTGCGCGGCCTGGTCGTGCTCGCGGCCGCGAAGGCACGCGCGGGCGACGCTCCGGCCGCCGCCGCCGCGCGGGAGCGCGCCTGGGCCGAGTTCAAGGATCTGCCGCGGTTCGCGCGGCGCGAGGCCCGCCGCTGGGCGTGGCAGGCGAAGCCCGCGCGCCCCATCGCCTACCTCGGCGTGGCGGCGTTCGTGGCGGCGCTCTTCCTGGGCGTTCCGAGATTCCTGTAGCCTCAGCTCCGCGCCGCGAAGTCCCGCCGGTAGATCTGCAGGAGCGCCGCCGCCATCGCGAGGACGAGCGGCCCGATGACCAGCCCCGAGAAGCCCAGCGTGGCCACGCCCCCGAAGATGCCCAGGAACACGAGGAGGGGGTGCAGCGTCATCTGCCTGCCCACGAGCAGCGGCCGCAGCAGGTGATCGACGCCCAGCACCAGCACGACCAGCGCGTAGCCGACGAGCAGCAGCGCGCGCACCAGATGTCCCGTGAGCGCGAGCACGGCGGCCACCGGCACCCACACGATCGCCGATCCCACCACCGGCGCGATCGTGAGCGCGCCCGTCAGCGTCCCCCACACGAGCGGGTCGGGCACGTGCAGGGCGAGGTAGCCGAGCCAGGCGAGGGCGCCCGAGAGCACCATCGCGAAGCCCGTGCCCACGACCATGCCGAAGGACACCTTGCGGAAGTCGTCGAACAGCTCGCGGCTGTAGCGCGGCGGCCAGGGGAGGATCGCGACGAGCCAGGCCGCCAGCCGCTCGCCGTCGAGGAAGAAGTAGAAGAGCGCGAGGAGCATGATGAAGAGGTCGAGGGCCGTGGCGCCGGAGAAGGCGAGCAGGCCGCCCAGCGTGGGCGCGACGTAGCGCGAGAGGCTGGCGAGGTCGGCGCGCAGGGAGTCGGCGCTGACCGGTAGCACCGCGCCGATCCGCGCGACGATCTTCGCGACCGGCGGCGGGAGGTTCCCGTGCAGGAGCTCCGTGACCCCGCCCGGGCCCAGCGCGCCGCGCAGGAGCGAGACGGCCTGCAGCACCTCCTTCACGATGAGCCACACGAGCAGGCCGAGCGGCGCGACGATGAGGATCAGCACGCCGAGCGTGAAGAGCAGCGCGTAGAGGCGCGCGTGCCGCCCGAAGCGGCGCCGCCCGGAGGCGTGCACCGGGTGCAGCAGCGCCGCCAGGAACGCGGCCACCGCCACCGCCAGCAGGAAGTCGCGGACGATCCACGCCGAGAGCGCGATGGCCGCGGCCCCGAGCGCGGCGAGCGAGCGGTTGGCGAGCCGCCTGCGCCCTCCCACCGTCGTCGTCGCGCCGATGCTCCCCTCCCGCGAGCGGCAAGCTAGGCACGCCCGGCGCGGGCTGCTACGCTCCGCCGGCATGCCGGTGGTGGTTCAGAAGTACGGCGGGTCGTCGGTGGGCTCGCTCGAGAAGATGCGCCTGGTGGCCGAGCGCGTGGCCGCGCGCAAGCGCGCCGGAGCGGAGCTCGTGGTGGTGGTCTCCGCCATGGGCGACACCACCGACGAGCTGCTGGCGCTCGCGAAGGGCGTGAGCCGCGACCCGCCGCGCCGAGAGCTCGACATGCTCCTCTCGGCCGGCGAGCGCATCTCGATGGCGTTGCTCTCGATGGCGCTACAGGAGCTGGGGGTCCAGGCGATCTCCTTCACCGGCTCGCAGAGCGGCATCCTCACCGACGAGAGCCACGCCAACGCGCGCATCGTCGAGGTGAAGCCCGCGCGGATCCTCGAGGAGCTCGGGCGCGGGCGCGTCGTCATCGTGGCCGGCTACCAGGGCGTGAGCCGCGCGCGCGAGGTGACCACGCTCGGGCGCGGCGGCAGCGACACCACCGCGGTGGCGCTGGCCGCGGCCCTCGCCGCCGAGGCGTGCGAGATCTACAGCGACGTCGACGGCGTCTGGTCGGCCGACCCGCGCGCCGTGCTCGACGCGCAAAAGCTCGACGCCATCGGCCACGGCGAGATGCAGGAGCTCGCGCGCGCCGGCGCCAAGGTGCTGAACGCGCAGGCCGTGGAGTGGGCGCGCCGGAGCGGCATCGTCATCCACGCGCTCTCGACGCACGGCGGCGGCAGCGGCACGCGCGTGGTCCCGGAGGCGCCCGCGCGCGGCGGCCGGGCGGTGGGCGCGGCGCTGCTCGGCGATCTGGTGCTCCTGAAGCTGCAGGGGCGGGACGGGCTCGGGGAGCTCCTGGCCCTGCTGGCCGAGCGGGGCGCCGCGCCGCACGAGACCGCGGTGCACGCGGGCGGCGCCGAGCTCTGGCTCTCGCTCGAGAACGTCCACGGCTTCGCGGCGCTCCGCGAGGAGCTCGGCCGGCGGCTCGGCGGGCGGCTGGACGTGGCGGCGGACCTCTGCGCGGTGTCGCTCGTGGGCCACGGGTTGTGCGACACGCCGGCCGCGCTGGCGGCGGCGCTCGCCGAGGCCGCGGCGCTCGGCGGCGATTGGCTCGGGACGGTGGCCGGGGGTGCGCGGCTGTCGCTGCTCGTGCGCGCCGGCGCCGGCAAGGCCCTGCTGCAGCGGCTGCACGGCGCGCTGGTGGCCGGCGAGCGCCGCGAAGCCCGCACCGGCTAGGCGAGCGCCCGCCTCTCGCGCCTCGCGCGCGCCGTCGCCAACTTCCTCGGCATGCGCTGGCTCTTGCTGCTCGGGCTGTTGGCGGCGTCGGGGTGCGTGCCCTGGGTCCGTCACATCGAGTACGAGGACTACTCGTGGGGGCAGCCCCGCCTGGACCTCCTCGCGCCCGACGTGGGGCCCGTGCTGGGCGAGCCGAACGAGGTGTTCGTCGTCGACGGCAGCTACTGGACGCGCTACCGCTGCCGCTGGTTCGTCTCGAACGACGAGTACGCGTGGAACGAGGTCGCACCGGGCGACGTGCCGCGCGAGGTGCTCGCGCTGCCGCGCGGTCCGTACGGCGCGTGGGGGTGTTCCGCATCCATCCACGGCTGGTGACGCCTGGCCGCCGATGAGGGCGCATCTGCTGCGTTGCCTTCAGGGCTGCGGTGCTCACCGGACAACGTCGTACGGTTCCACTCCTCGCTCCCTCGGCGCCTTGCAGCTGCACCCTTCTCGGCGGCCAGGGTGGGGGCACCTTCGCG
>DATJNL010000099.1:0-10799 GCA_035508175.1 Myxococcales bacterium | reverse complement strand
TGGAACGCGGCGCGCACGAAGCCGCCGCCCTCGGCGACGAGCTTCTTGAGCTCGTCGTAGCTCTCCGCGCGCCGCGTCAGGCGATCCCGCAGCGCCTTCGCCCGATCGAACAGGAGCCCGTGCGCCTGGTCGAGCTTGCCGGCGAACCAGGCCGGCGAGACCTCGTCGAGCTTCACGGTCGCCTTGCTGCCGTCGACGCGACCCTTGAGCACGAAGGTGCCGGCCGCCACGTCGCGGGGGCCCACCTCGATCCGGAAGGGCACGCCCCGCTGCTCCCAGTCGAAGTGCTTCTCGCCGGGCCGCAGGTCCCGGAAATCGGCGGCCACGCGCTGCTGGGTGCGCAGGTCCCAGAGGTAATGCTCCACGCCATGGCTGTCGGCGCGGGTGGGCCCGGCGGGCAGGCCCGGGCCGCGCAGGGCCGCGAGCAGCCTGTCGGCGAAGCCCCGGACTAGGGCCTCCTCCTCGGGCGTGCGGAAGATCGGCACGATGGCGGCGACGTCGGGGGCGACGCGCGGCGGCAGCACCAGCCCCTCGTCGTCGGAGTGCGCCATGATCACCGCGCCGATGAGGCGGGTGCTCACGCCCCAGCTCGTGGTGTACGCGAGCTGCTGCTGCTGGTCGCGCCCCTGGAAGCGGATCTCGAAGGCCTTCGCGAAGTTCTGGCCCAGGTAGTGGCTCGTGCCGCACTGCAGCGCCTTGCCGTCCTGCATCATCGCCTCGATGCAGTACGTCGTGACCGCGCCCGGGAACTTCTCGCTCTCGGTCTTGGCGCCGGTGTAGACCGGCAGCGCGAGCACGTTCTCGGCGAAGTCGCGGTACACCTCGAGCATCCGCAGCGTCTCGGCCTGCGCGTCGTCGGCCGTCTCGTGCGCCGTGTGGCCTTCCTGCCACAGGAACTCCGTGGTCCGCAGGAAGAGCCGGGTGCGCATCTCCCAGCGCACGATGTTGCACCACTGGTTGATGAGCACGGGCAGGTCCCGGTAGCTCTTCACCCACTGCGCGTACATGTGGCCGATCACGGTCTCGCTGGTGGGCCGCACCACGAGCGGCTCCTCGAGCTCGCCGCCCGGCACGAGCCCCTCCGGGCCGCGCTCCAGCCGCGAGTGCGTCACCACCGCGCACTCGAGCGCGAAGCCCTCGACGTGCTCGGCCTCCTTGGTGAGGAAGCTCTGCGGGATCAGCAGCGGGAAGTAGGCGTTGACGTGGCCGGTGGCCTTGAAGCGGCCGTCGAGCTCGCGCTGGATGGCCTCCCAGATCGCATAGCCCTCCGGCCGGATCACCATGCAGCCCTTCACCGGCGCGTAGTCGGCGAGGCGGGCCGCCTTGATGACGTCGAGGTACCACTGGGTGTAGTCCGTCTCGCGCTTCTGGATGTTCTTGGCCATGATCTCAGGTGGGGAGGAAGAGCTTCAGCCCGACGATGACCGCGTTGTCGTTCCACTGCCCGATCTGCTGGCGGAACGAGGCGTCGATGGAGAAGCCGGGCACGATGACCGCGGCGCCGATCGAGCCGAAGTTGGCCTTCAGGAGGCCGTCGTACATGTAGCCCGCGCGCACGGCGACGAGCTGGGCGATCAGGTACTCGCCGCCGACGTGGGCGTCGAGCACGAGGGACGGCTGCGAGAAGTTCGCCACCACGTCGGCGGCCACCCGGAACGTCGTGTCCGTGCCGACCGCGGCGGCGAGCGCCGCCTCGAGGGGGGCGAGGAAAGGGTTGTCGACGTTCACCAGGTTGTAGCCGACGAGCGCGATGGAGACGATGTCGATGGGTTTGTACGTGATCGCCGCGTCCCCGGTGATGGAGTTCGCGTGCAGGAGATCGCCGTTCGCGGCCACGGTGGGGCTCGCCGGACTCGGGTTGAAGTCGAGCCAGTTGCCGGAGATGCCGATGAAGAGCTGGTCGTTGATGGGGTAGGCGAGCGCGAGGCGCAGGTTGTTGCCGCCGAAGCGGATCGGCGAGGTCCCCGAGTCGAGGTGCGTGTAGTCCACGCCCACCGCGAGCGGGATGGTGCTCGCGTCCACGATCGAAGCGTTCCAGTAGGTCGCCGGGGAGGCGAAGGCGTAGCCGAAGAAGCCGTCGATCTCGTAGTGCTGCGAGATGGCGAGGCCGGAGGGGTTGTCGACGATGGCGTCGTTGCTCGTCCCCACCGCGCGGAAGGCGTCGCCCATGGCCACCGAGCGGGTCCCGGGCAACGTCGTGAGCGTGTACGTGGAGACCTGCGCCCGGGCGGCGGCGGAGAGTGCGAGGACTGCGAGCGCGGCGCAGCGCGGGGAGAGCGACATGGGGGCGGCAGGTTATCGGAGCCTCTCGCCGCGCACAACGGGGACCTTGCGACCGCGTCTCGGCCTGGTAGATTCCGCGGACCATGGTTCCCCCGGTCCGCAAGGTCGTGATCCCCGCCGCCGGCCTCGGCACGCGCTTCCTGCCGGCCACCAAGTCGGTCCCCAAGGAGCTGTTGCCCATCGTGGACGTGCCGACGATCCAGTACATCGTGGAGGAGGCCGTCCGCGCCGGCATCGACGACGTGATCGTGGTCAACGGCCGGGGCAAGGTCGCGATCGAGGACCACTTCGACATCACCTTCGAGCTGGAGACCACGCTCGCCAACCGCGGCAAGACCGAGCTCACCGAGAAGCTGCGCGCCATCAGCGACATGACGCGGATCGTGAGCCTGCGGCAGAAGCAGCCGCTGGGCCTGGGGCATGCCGTGCTGTGCGCCGCGTCCGTGGTCGGGCCGAACCCGTTCGGGGTGATCCTCGGCGACGACCTGATCGACGCCGAGGTGCCGGCGATCCAGCAGCTCATCGCCGCCTACCAGAAGTACGGCAAGGGCGTCGTGGCCCTGATGGAAGTGCCGGCCGCCGAGGCCCCGCTCTACGGCATCGCCGCCGGCCGGGCGCTCGACGCCCGCACCATCGAGGTGGAGAAGCTCGTCGAGAAGCCGCCGGCCGGGAAGGCGCCGAGCAACCTCGCGGTGATCGGCCGGTACGTGCTGCCGCCCAGCATCTTCGACATCCTGCGCCGGCAAGGGCCGGGCGTGGGCGGGGAGATCCAGCTGACCGACGCGCTCGCCGAGCTGGCGCGCACCGAGGGCTTGCTCGGCTACCAGTTCGAGGGCCGCCGCTACGACGCGGGCGACCGCATGGGCTTCCTCAAGGCCAACATCGCCTATGCGCTCAAGCGCGAGGAGCTGCGCGAGCCGATGCTCGCCTACCTGCGCGACATCGTGGCCGGGAGGCCCGCGTGATCGCACGCCTCGCCGCCCTCGCCGCCTTCGGCTTCATCCTGCCTGGGCCCGTGCTGCTGCGGCAGTACGCCGAGCGGCGCTCCGAGGCCGTCCCGTCGGATCTCGCGGTCGACGGCACGCTGTCGCTCTGGGGCGACGACGCCCGCGCCTTCGCCGTGCGCGCCGGGCTGACGCTCGCGGGCGAGCGCCAGGACCGCCTCGACCTGCCGGCCCAGCTGCGCCTCGAGCAGGGGCGCTGCACGCTCACGCTCGGCGAGCCCGGCCGGCCGCTCGGGCGGCTCTCGAACGATCGCGGCCGCGTCGACGGCGCCGACGCCGCGCAGGCCTCGGGCCTCGCCGGCGCGACGGCGTTCGCCCGCGACGGCTGCGCGCCCCTCCTGTGGCGGGGCACCGACGCCGCGGCCGGCCTCGAAGGCTTCCTGCAGGCGCAGGGCGGCAGCGCGGACGACGTGTCGCTCACCCGCTTCGACGGCCGCGTCGCCTACGCCATCGGCGGGCCGGCCAACGGCAGCGGCAAGGTCGCGTTCGTCTTCTCGCAGGAGGGCTACCGGCCGCTGCGCCTGCTCCTCCACGAGGGCGCGGCCGCGGTGGACGTCCGCTACGCGGAGTACGCGCCCGTGTGCTTCGACGGCGGTTTCCCGGCCCGCATCTCGGTGTGGCAGGACGGCGCGCCGCTGGCCGTGTTCGCGGCCACGCTGCCGGTCCGCTGAGCCCCGCCCCTCCGAGAGGCTAGCGTGCTCGTCCGCGTCGCCGTCCTCGCGCCCGTGCGCGGCCTCTTCACCTACAGCGTCCCCGAGGAGCTGGCGCCACGGGTGGCCCCGGGCGTCCGGGTCGAGGTGCCGTTCGGCCGCCGCTCGCTCTCGGCCTTCGTCGTGGAGCCGACCGACAGAGCGCCCGAAGGCATCGCGCCCAAGGTGATCTCCGGCGTGGTCGACGAGCCGCAGATCTTCCCACCCGCGCTCTTCCGCTTCCTGCTCTGGACCGCGGACTACTACCTCCACCCGCCGGGCGAGGTGCTCAAGACGGCGCTGCCGCCGAAGGGTGCGGGTGGCACCCGCGAGGCCAAGGGCGCAGCCGTCCAGGAGGCCGAAGCCCCGAAGCGGCTGACCGACGACCAGTCGGCGGCGACCGCCGCCATCCGGGGCGCCCTCGACCGCCGCGAGTTCCGCGCGTTCCTGCTGCACGGCGTCACCGGCAGCGGAAAGACCGAGGTCTACCTGGACGCCATCGCGCGTGCGCTCGAGCTGGGGCGATCGGCGGTCGTCCTCGTCCCCGAGATCGGCCTCACGCCGCAGCTCGAGCAGCGCTTCCGCGCGCGCTTCGGCGACCTCGTCGCAGTGCTGCACAGCGGCCAGACGCAAGGCCGGCGGGCACGCGACTGGCGCCGGCTCCGCGAGGGAGCGGCGCGCGTCGCGCTGGGAGTACGCGCCGCCGTCTTCGCCCCCGTCGATCCCCTTGGCCTCGTGGTCGTCGACGAGGAGCACGACCCGTCGTTCAAGCAGGAGGACCGCCTCTGCTACCACGCGCGCGACATGGCCGTGGCGCGCGCCCGCGAGGCCGGCTGCCCGGTCGTGCTGGGCTCGGCCACGCCCTCGCTGGAGTCGCACGCCAACGCCGCCGCCGGCCGCTACGAGAAGCTCTCCCTCCCCGTTCGCATCGACGACCGGCCGCTCCCCGAGGTCGCGATGATCGACCTGCGCGGCGCTCCCCCCGGCCTGCTGCACGAGACCCTGCTGCGGGAGCTCGGCGAGACGCTCCTGCGCGGCGAGCAGGCCATCCTGTTCCTGAACCGCCGCGGGCACGCGGGCTGCCTCTCGTGCCGCGCGTGCGGCCACGTCGAGACCTGCCGCCAGTGCTCCGTGAGCCTGACGCTGCACAAGGCGCGGGGGCGGCTCCTTTGCCACTACTGCGGCTTCTCGCGCGCCGTGCCCGCCCGCTGCCCGGTCTGCAAGGGCGAGATGATCCCGCTCGGCGCCGGGACCGAAAAGGTCGAGGAAGAGGTCGTGCGCCTCTTCCCCACCGCCCGCGTGGCCCGCCTCGACGCGGACGTCGGCGCCCCGGTGCGCCTCGCCAGGACCCTGCGGGCCTTCCGCGACCGCGAGCTCGACGTCCTCGTGGGCACCCAGCTCGTCGCCAAGGGGCACGACTTCCCGTCCGTCACGCTCGTCGGCGCCGTCCTCGCCGACAGCGGGCTCAACCTCCCCGACTTCCGCGCCTCGGAGCGCAGCTTCCAGCTCCTCGTGCAGGTCGCGGGCCGCGCCGGCCGCGGACGAGCCAAGGGGCGGGTGCTCGTTCAGACGTACCACCCCGATCACCCTGCGCTCGTGCACGTGGCTCGGCACGACTACCTGGCGTTCGCGGAGGCCGAGCTCGCGCGCCGCCGCGCCGTCGGCTGGCCGCCCTGGTCGCGCCTGTGCGCGGTTCGAGTCGACGCGAAGAACCCCGAGGCGGCCGAGCGAGCGGCGCGGGCCCTGGGCCGGATCGCCGAGGGCAAGGTGATCGCCGGAAAGCTGCGCGTCACCGTGCTCGGCCCGAGCCTCGCTCCCCTGGAGAGGCTGCGCGGCCGGACCCGCTGGCAGCTCCTGCTGCGCGCGGCCGCGCGCCCGGCGTTGCGCGAGGTCACCGTGGCGCTGCAGGAAGCGGCCGCCGACCTCGGTCCGGTGCGGGTCGTCTTCGACGTGGATCCAGTGGGCATGATGTAGCCTCGCCGGTCCGCGAGGCATCGTTCGCCTGGCGTGAACCGTCCGGGGCGCCGGCGTTGTACAATCACCGTCGACCACGGAGGCTGCCATGGGACGAAAGCTCGGTCTGCTCTTCTTCGCGCTGGCATTCACGGCCTGCAACCAGGCGACGACCGAAGGCGGCTCGAGCGGCGCCGGCGGTGGCACGGGCACCGGCGCTGCCACGGGCGGCTCGAGCGGCGGCGGGCATGGCTCTTCCGGCGGCGCCGCCTCGTCGTCCGGCAACGGGGCCGCCTCCTCGTCCGGCGCGGCGGCCGGGGGCTCCTCGGGCGGCAGCACCGCGGGGGCCTCCAGCAGCGCCGGCAGCGCCTCGGGGGCCGCCGTCGGATCGTCGGGTGGCATCGGCTCCTCCGGCGGCGGGATCGGATCCTCGTCGGGTGGCGCCGCGAGCACGGGCGGCGGGGGCTCGAACGGCGGCGGAAGCTGCACGCTCGATTCGCAGTGCGCCGGGGGCGACTACTGCGACTACACCGTTTCGCCCTGTGGCAACGGATTCGGCAGCGGCGACGTCGCGATCCCGGGAAGCTGCGAGGTCGACTGCGGCACCTCCTGCGGCGCGTGCACGAGCGACGCGGACTGCGCGCCCGACGAGAGCTGCCAGGGCAGCAGCTGCCAGCACCTGCCCGCCTGCTCCTGCGCGTTCCCCGGCCCCTGCGACGCGCCTTGTGCCATGGCCCAGCCGCCGCACGACTGCTGCCCGGTCTGCCTCTGCCCCTCGTGTCCCTCCGGCACGAGCGGCGGCGCCTCGGGTGGCTCGACGGGCGGCAGCGGCGGCTGCAACGCGGGCAGCTGCCAGCCCGGAGAGGTCTGCTGCCCGGGCGTCGATCACTGCGTCTACCTGCCGGCCGACACCCAGAACTGCGGCGCCTGCGGGCAGGCCTGCCCGGCGGGCGACGTCTGCGAGAACAGCGCCTGCGTGCCTCCCGTTTGCGCCAGCGGCACGAGCTGCGGCGGCAGCGACCTCTGCTGTGGCCAGTCCTGCTGCGGTGCGGGGCAGATCTGCTGCTTCGCCGCCGGCGGGCCGGCACGGCAGTACCCGTACGACTGCGCGGACGCCGACGCGGGCTGCCCGCAGCCCTGCCTGCTCTGCGGGTAACCGGAGCCGACGCGCTCGCGCCGCCTCTAGGGCACGACCTTCCCGTCGGGCGTGACGGTCAGGGAGGAATCGGCGTAGCCGGGGCTGCCGCTGCCCATGTCGTGCTCCTGGCAGCTGATGGCGCCGTCGGGGCGCTGCGTGCAGACGACGTAGCCGGGGCGGTCGGCAGGCGTCGAGAGCGGCGCACCGCCGAGGCCGAGGACGAGCTCGTGGGAGGCGCGCACCACGCGAAACGTGTGCTCGTGGCCGGTGAGCAGGAGCGTGTACGGGAAGCGCTTGATGATGGCGTCGGAGGGCGCGCAGCCGACGCACGCGTCGTCGTCGTAGTCGGGCTCGTGGCGAACCACGAAGGTGTAGGTCGTCGGCTCGGCGAGCGCGCGCCCGAGCCAGCGCGCCTGGGCGTCGTCCCAGGCGTTGGGGGCCAGCAGGACGAACTTCGCGGTCCAGGGGCGCGACGGATCGCTCGAGGCGAAGTGCACCGTGTAGTAGGGCTCGTCGTGGGGCAGGCCGAGGCGGCCGAGGAGCGCCAGGAAGGCCTGGTAATTGGGGGTGACGCCATCCGCGCAGTCGGGACAGCAGTTCGAGCTCACGTGGTTGCCGCACTCGTGGTTGCCCAAGGCCAGGAAGAGCGGGCCGTGAAACGCGCGGCTGGCCCGGTAATAGATGTCGGCCTGCCGGGGCGCGAGGCTCTTCGCGAGCGGCACGCTCGCGTCCGCGAACATGTAGTCGCCGGTCGAGACGACGAACTGCGGGCGGGGCGAGAGCGCGTCGATCTCGCGGTAGATCTGCGAGACCACCTGGACGGGGTAATGCGCGACGTCGTCGGGGAGGGGCGGACGGCTGTCGCCGATGACGGCGAAATCGAGCGACGGCACGCGGCCACCGCCGGGGCCGACGGCGGACGTGGAAGCCGGCGCCGCCACGGCGGCCGCGAGCAGCCACGCGCCATGGGCGATCATGTCCGCGATGATACGGGAGCCGCGCCGGAGCGGGAAGCGGGATTCCGCGCCGGAGGGGAACTGCGACGGATTTCCCTCGGCGGCACCCCCAGCTTCCCGCACGACCGACTGTTTTGTAGACTCCCTCACGACCCCCATGCCCCGCGTCCTGCTCGTCGAAGATGAGATCGGCGCCATCGCCGCCTTGAAGCGCGTCCTGTTGCGCGGCGGTTTCGAGGTGCTCGTGGCCACCAACGGCGCGGACGCCGTGTCCGCGGCCCAGAACGAGCAGCCCGCGGCGGTGGTGCTCTCCGGGGAGCTGCAGGGCGGTGACAGCGGGGCGGTTCACGAGGCGCTGGCGCGCGGCAAACCCGACCGCCCGCTGGTCGTGCTCGGCGGCGGCCCGCTGGGCGAAGAAGGCCTGCGGCTGTCCCGGCCGACGGACGGCGCCGAGCTTCTCTCGCTGCTGCGCTCACGGCTGGACGGAGCGGCGGGGCCGAGCCCCGAGGCGAGCGTGCCCAAAGCGCCCGCGGTCAAGGCGGCGCTCCCCACCGAGCTCCGACCCACCCTGCCCGCGCCTCCCACGGCGGCGACTCTCAAGAGCCTCGCCGCGCGCCGGGAGCTGCAGGCCGCGCGCGAGCAGGCGGAGCTGGAGGCGCGCCGCAAAGCCGACGCGATGGCGCAGGCGGCGGAGCTGCGCCGGCAAGAGATGCAGGCCAGGCGCGAGGCACCGCCGATCTCCGCCGCCTCGCCGATCCTTCCCTCGCCGCGCGTGGAGGAGAGCGCGCCGGCGCGACCTGAGCGCGACGCGGCCGCCTTGCTGGCCGAGGCCGAGGCGCGGCTGCGTCCGCCGGGGGCCGCCGGCCCGGATTCGGCCTCGGCGCTGGCGGCGCGCCTGTTCGACGACATCGACGAGCCCACGTCCCCGCGCGGCGCCCGTCCGCTGGCGGCGGCTCCGCCCGAGACGCCGCGGCCCAGGGCGGCCGCGCCGCGCGACCTCCCAGCGGAAGGCGATCTGTCGGCCGCCGAGCCGGCGCGCCTCGTGGCCTCCTGCCACCGCGCGCGCTGGACGGGCGAGCTGCGACTGCACCAGGGCGGCGCGCGCCGCTCCCTCTACTGGGAAGAGGGCCGCCTCTGCGGCGCCTCGTCGTCCTCACAGGACGAGCAGCTCGAGGCCTTCGCGCACCGCCGCGGCCTGCTCACCCGCGAGCAGCAACGGCAGATGCGCGCCGAGGGCCCGCTGGGCACCCGCCGGGCCGCGCTGCTGATGGTGGAGCGCACGTTCCTGAAGCCCGCCGAGCTCTTTCCGCTCGTGCAGGAGCGGGTGGAGGAGGTCGTGTACGCGGCCTGCGGCGGCTTCGAGGGGCGCTACGAGCTGCTCGCCGCGCAGGTACCCCAGGAAGAGCGCGTCGCGCTCTCGCGCTCGCCGCTGGCCGTGATGACCGAGGGCATCCGCCGCAAGTACCTCCTCGAGCGGCTGCTCGAGCGCATGGGCGGACCGGCCACGCTCCTGCGGCCCGTCGAGGAGGGCGCGCCCGATCTCTCCGAGTTCGCGCTCACGGCGCGGGAGCGGCGGCTCGCCCAGGCGGTCGACGGCATGCGCAACGTGGAGGAGCTGCTCTTCGAGTGCGGCTGCGACCCCTTGACCGGCCTCCAAGTGATGCACGCGCTGGTGCTCGGCGGCTTCGTCGAGATCGCGGTGCGCGGCCTGGCGGCCGACCTGTCGCCCGAGGTGCAGCTCGCCATCGACCTCGGCCGCGTGGCGGAGAAATACGAGCAGGTGCGCTCCGCCAGCTATTTCGAGGTTCTCGGCGTGGGGCTGGACGCGACCAGCTACGAGGTGCAGCAGGCATACGACCGCCTCGCGCGCGAATTCCAGCCCGACCGTTACGACCAGATCAAGGACCCGGCCGTGCGGGAGCGCCTCGAGGAGATCCAGCGCGTGCTGGCCGAGGCGCGCGACATCCTGGGCGACGAGGGGCTGCGGGCGGAGTACAGCCGCCACCGCCGGCGCGCGTAGCTTTGAAAACGGCCCAGGTGGATGTTATTTAGAGGCGTACCAAGGAGAGAGCCGAACCATGGTCCGTGACATCCTCATCTGGCCCGATGCCCGCCTCAAGGAAAAAGCCAAGCCCGTCGCCCGGGTCGACGACGCCGTGCGAAAACTGATCGACGACCTCTTCGAGACGATGTACGCCGCCGAGGGCGTGGGGCTGGCCGCGCCGCAGGTGGGCGTGCTGCAACGGATCGTGGTGATCGACGTGTCGCCCCGCCAGGAAGACCAGAAACCCGTGGCCCTGATCAACCCGGTGATCCTGAACCCACGCGGGGAGGTCGTCTGGAACGAGGGCTGCCTCTCGGTGCCGGGCGAGAACGAGGAGGTCGAGCGCGCCGAGATGGTCACCGCGCAGGCCCTCGACCGCGACGGCCGGCGCATCGAGATCGCCGACGCCACCGGTCTGCTGGCGGTCGCCCTGCAGCACGAGACCGATCACCTCGATGGCACGCTCTTCGTGGACCACCTCTCGTCGCTCAAGCGGGAGGTCATCCGCCGGCGCATGAAGAAGCTCAAGGAAGAGATCGCCGAGGGGAAAGACCCCCGCGCGGCCGAGCACGAAGGGGAGCGCCCGGCGCTCTAGAAGCAGTTTCAAAACCCCCGGCCTACTGCGAAAGCCGATACTCTCGCTGCGCCGGGCAGCCTCGTCGCTCCGCTGCTCAACGTGCCTCAGAGGGCACGTTTCCGCTGCTCACTTCTCGGGTGCCCGGCTCGCTTCGG
>DATJNL010000098.1:0-3746 GCA_035508175.1 Myxococcales bacterium | reverse complement strand
GTGGAGAGATGCCATTCGTCCGTGGAGAGATGCCATTCGTCCGTGGAGAGATGCCATTCGTCCGTGGAGAGATGGCATTCGCCCGCGGAGAGATGGCGTTCGCCCGCGGAGAAAGGGCATCTGCCCGCGGCAGGACCGCTTCCTTCCGCGGAGCGAGGGCGTCGCTCCGCGGTCCGACCGGATCCGGAGGCGCTACGCCCGGCGGCGGCGCAGGGCGAGCCCGGCGAGGCCGAAGAGGAAGATGGCGAGGCCTTCCACGCCCGTGCCCCCGGCGCCGCAGCCGCAGCCGCTCTTGCTGGAGGCGGTGCCACCGTCGGGGCTGCCGGTCGTGGAGCCGGCGGTGGCGCTGCCGGTGGTGCCGCCCGCCGCGCCGCCCGTCGAGCCGCCGGAGCCGGACGTCCCGGTCTGGCCCTGGCACTTGCCATCGGTAGCGCAAGTCGCCGGAGAGCAACAGTCGGCGTTCGTCAGACATGGATACTGATCGAAGGACGTTCCGACGCCCTTGTTGCAGGTGCAGGCACCGCTGTGACAGTACTGGTTACAGCAGTCCGTGTTCTGGTTGCAGCTCGTGCCGACCTGCAGGCACGCGCCGCCGGTGCTGCTGCCACCCGTGCTCGCGCCGGTCGTTCCCGTGGCCGCCGTGCACACGCTCCCCACGCAGGTGCCCGTGCAACAATCGGGGTCGGTGGTGCAAGCGGTTCCGAGGCCCGCGGTGGGGCTCGTCGGGATGCAGCTGCCGCAATCGGCGGAGACGTCGCAGCCCGCGGGGCACTGCACGCCGCTGCAGGTCAAGCAAGCGGTCCCCGTCACCTGGCAGGTACCGCCGACGCACTGGTAGCCGTCGCACGACGGGCCGCAGTCGGAGTCCTGCGTGCAGCTGGGAGGCAGGCCGCCGTTGCATTCGCCACAGGCCCCCGAAACGCAGCGGCAACCGCAGCCGCATTCTCCGTCGTAGTTGCAGGACGTGCCTGCCGCGTGGCAGGCGCCGGTCGTGAGGTCGCAGGTCCCGGCGTCCCCGCAATCCGCGGCGCAGGCGCACTGTGGCGTGAAGCCCGGCGTGCAGGTCGTCCCCTGGCAGGTCTGCCCGGCGCAGGCGCAATCGGTGCTCGCGGTGCACCAGCCCGGATCCGCCGCGGCCCCGCCGTTCGCGTCCATCGTGTCCGCGGGGACGCAGGTGTGGCTGCCGCTGCTCGAGTTGATCCAGCTGCAGACCCAGCCGCAGGCGCCGCAGTCCTTGTCGACGGTGCACTGCTTCCCCTGCCCGCCGTCGATCGTCTGTGCCAGCGCCGGCACCGAGAACAGCACCACGCCCACCAAGAGCTTGCGAACCATCGGACCGCCTCCGTTGGAAATCGAATGGATGTCGAACGGCGCGGAGGGTATCCAGCATCTTCGGAATGTCAAACACCTCGGCGCGGGAGGGCTGACACCGTGACGTGGCGCCGCTTCGATTGACCCGTCCCGGCCCGCTGCTCGATGATGAACGCGCTTGCTGGTTCTCGGCCCCGCCTTCCTCGCCTGCCTCCTCGCCGCCGCGCCGAACCCGGGCGCGGAGCTGGCCGAGGGCATCGCGCACTTCAAGGCCTTCGACGACGACGGCGCGGCCGCCCTGTTGAAGCAATCGCTCGCCGACCAGCCGACGCCGGAGCAGGCGGCGCAGGCCCATCTCTACCTGGGCCTGATCGCCTTCAACGCGCTGCGCGGCGCCGAGGCCCGCGCGGAGTTCGAGCTGGCGCTCGAGGCCAACGCGTACGCCGAGCTCCCCGAAGACGCGTCGCCCAAGGCGAAGCTCCTGCTCGTCCAGATCCGGCAGAAGATGCTGAGCGCGGGCGCGAAGCCCGCCGCCCCGGCCGCGGCCACGGAGCCCGCCGGGGCCGTCCAGACGGACGAGGGCCGCGCGTCGCGCTGGCCGGCCTGGACCCTGGCCGCCGCGGCGGTCGCTGCGCTGGGCACGGGCGCGGGCTTCGGCTACGCGCAGAGCCAGGCGCAGGCGTCGTTCAAGACCGCCGACCTGCCCGGGCAGCCTGCCGGCACGGCTGCGTCGTTGAGCCAGTCGATCGGAACCGACGGCCTCGTCGCGGACGTGCTCTTCGGCGTGGGCGCGGCCGCGGGGGTCGCGGCCATCGTGCTGTTCGCGGTGCCGGCGGGCGGCGAGACGGCCCGCGTGTCGCTCGGCCCCGGCGCGCTCGGGATCGCCTGGTGACCGCGCGACGCCTCGCCGCCCTCGCCCTCGGCGCGCTCGGGGCCTGCACGATCAACGGTCCCGCGGTCGACTACACGGGGCTCCTGTGCACGGCCGCGCAGCCGTGCGGCGCGGGCTGGTTCTGCGACGCCGGCGTTTGCCTGCCTGCGGCGGGCTCCGGGGGTGTGTCGTCGGGCGCCGGATCGACGGCAGGTGGGCACGGCACCAGCTCCGCCGGAAGCAGCGGCGGCACGGTGGGCGGCGCCACGACGGGAGGCGGCACGAGCGGCGGCTCGACCACCGGCCGGAGTCCCGGCACCACCGGCACCACGGGCAGCGCCAGCGCTTCCGGCGGCTCGAGCGGCGGCGCCGCCCCGGGCACGCCGTGCACGCAGGGCGGCGACTGCCGGAGCGGGGCGTGTCTCGGCAACTGTTGCGCGGCGGGTTGTGGGACCGGCGGAGTCTGCACCGCCACGGCCTGCGACGACAGCGGCGCCTGCGTCTATCCCAAGGTCTGCGCCAACACCTGTACCACCACGACGTCGCCCGAAAGCCTCACGCAATGGAGCTGCTCCTCCGCCGGCACGTGCAGCGGGCAGTTCACGATCCCGTGCTCGGCCTCGGCCCCGGTGTGCAACGCGACGGCGACGGCCTGCGTGGCCTGCGGCGACCCGAGCGCGACGCCCTGCCCGGGAACCACCTGCTGCGACGTGGACTCGGGGATGTGCGTCACCTGCGACGGAGGCGGCGCTTCCGGCACGTCGGGCGGCAGCACCGGGGGCGGCTGCCAGCCCCCGGGCGCCCCGTGCAACAGTACCGAACCCTGCTGCGCCACTAGCGTGTGCAGCTCGAGCGGCACGTGTCAGTCATCCGGATTCCCCGGGATGCCGTGCGCCGTCGACGCCGCCTGCGCCAGCGGCCTCTGCCTCGACGGCTCCTGTTGCGCTGACGGCGGTTGCCTCGTCGGCTCGGCCTGCGGTGCGAAGGCCTGTGCTTTCGGCACAGGCGCGTGCATCTACCCGACCGGCCCGTGCGGCTCCGGAAGCTGCGACGAGTCCACGGACCCGGAATCGATCATCCCTGCCGCCACCTGCGCGAACGGCAGCTGCAGTGCGTCGAGCGAGATCCCCTGCACGTCCAGCACGCCCGTCTGCAACGACACCTTCACGGCCTGCGTCGCGTGCAGCGATCCCACCGCCCTGGCGTGCGGCGCGGGCGGCTGCTGCAACCCGGCCTCGGGCGGCTGCATCGCGGCCTGCCCGCATCCCCAGGTCTGCCTGTCGCAGAGTCATAGCTGCGGCGCTTGCCTTTCGAGCGGGGTCGCGGGGAGCTGCCAGAGTGACGCGGAGTGCTGCCCGGGTCTGGTCTGTTGCTTCAGCGCGGGGGCCGACGGCGGGTCGTGCACCACGAGCACGAACTGCCCCTAGAAGCAGTTTCAAAACCCCCGGCCTACTGCGAAAGCCGATACTCTCGCTGCGCCGGGCAGCCTCGTCGCTCCGCTGCTCAACGTGCCTCAGAGGGCACGTTTCCGCTGCTCACTTCTCGGGTGCCCGGCTCGCTTCGG
>DATJNL010000097.1:0-37867 GCA_035508175.1 Myxococcales bacterium | reverse complement strand
GGGAGCGCGAGGACGGACCGGGGTGGCACCCCCGAGCAAGCGGCTCCCCCTCCGTCCCTCGTTCACCAGCCGCTACCCCTTTGCACCGATTGCAACCTGCAGCGCCGACCGAGACGTGGTCGAGAACTGGTGCAAGGGCGGTCAATGAAAGAGTGGAGGAGGGGGGCCGACGCGCAGGGGGGTGCCGGGGCCCCCGGACGCGCCCGCAGCGCGCCCATGTTTCTGCACGAGCTCCGGTACAATGCGGTACCACGCGTGGGGAGCGCGAGGACGGACCGGGGTGGCACCCCCGAGCAAGCGGCGCCCCCTCCGTCCCTCGTTCGCCCGCCGCTGCCCTTTCAAGCGCAGCTCGAGATCGAAGCGGGGGCACCGGGGGCGGCAGCCCCCGGGGAGCATCACGCGCCGATCAGCCCCCACCAGAGATGCGCGAACGCGTCGCTGCCGGTCCCCTGGGACGTGAGCACGCCGAAGAGCTCCGTGCCGCTCACCTCGCCCTGCTGGGAGCTGCTGCCGGTGACCTTCGTCGTGACCTGCACCGTGTCGCCGTTCGAGAGGCCGGTGCACTGCTGCGTGACGCACGGGAACGAGCTGCCGGTCACCGCGCCGCAGCTCGCGCCGCTCGCGCTCGAGGCCAGCGTGAAGCTGAGCACGTCGCCGGAGGTGCTGCCGGTGATCAGGCAGACCCAGTCGAACACCTGCACGGTCAGGGGGGCCGCCGACGAGCCGTCGCTGTACACCTGCACGGTGACCGTGCCGGAGCTGCCCTGCGCGATGTTGGCCGAGTCGTCGACCGAGCCGCGCGAGCCGTTGTAGCTGAAGCTCGTCGTGCTCGGCAGCGTGGGCGCGCCATTGAAGTAGGTCTCGCCCGTGTAGGCGGGCACGCAAGGGTCCAGCCCGGCGGAGGCGGCGGCGTTCGACCAGAAGCGCTGCACCACGAACGCGAAGTCGGGGAAGATCCAGAAGGCCTCGGGGTCGTTCTCGCACATGTCGGCGACCTCGCTGCCGGAGTTGGCCTCGTCGAAGTACAGGTGCGCGTTGTCGACCTGGGCCAACCCGGGGCTCGAGCCGGGGTACGGGTCGGTGGCGGCCTCGACCATCTCGTGGCTCGCGCTGCCCGTCAGCGTCTGCAGCGTGTTCTGGAAGTAGCCGGCCGGGCAGCGCGGCAGCACGATGTAGGGCACGGTGTCGCCATCGTTGTCCTGCATCTCCGAATGGTAGCCGCCGAAGGAGTTGCACGTGCCGCCGCCCGCCGAGCTGCCGCCCTGCGTGACCGTGGTCGAGGTGGGGAACACCAGGATGTAGATCGTGTTGCCGTCGGGCGTGGGCGTGCCGCCGGTGCCGGCCGAGATGAAACCCGAAAGCAGCTGGTCGAGCTGGCCGCCCTGGCTGCTGTCGTCGACGGTCGAAGGGGCCGCCTGGCCCAGCATCACGGGCACGACGCGCGGCGTCCCCACCCCGTACTCGCTCAGCGCCTGCCAGTAGTTCGTCTGCCCCACGCCCTGGAAGAAGGCCACCATGTCGGCCACGGGCGCGCCGGTGTCGGCGTCGTTGCTGAAGAACATGGGGACGTAGGTGGGCGTGGAGATCACGGTGCCGCCGTTCTGCACCTGCGGCACCGCCGGGAACGTCGCGGGGTAGCCCGAGGGCAGGGTGGACGCGCCGCAGCTGCCCGTCACCTGGTTGCACTGATCGGTCGAGCAGAGGCTCGGATCCAGCCGGCAATCCTGCGGCAGGCAGACACCGCTGCCGCTGCTGGTGTCGCACAGGTTGCCGCTGGGGCAGCTGCTCGATCCCGTGCAGCCGACGAGACAGGTGGAAGCGGGCAGGCCGGTCGAGTCGAGGGCCAGGTTCGGCTGGCACACGTTGCCCGTGCCGCAGTCGCTGCTCGTGGTGCAATTCGCCGAGCAGTAGCCGTTCGTCCAGGCGTCGGCGGCGGGGAGGCAGATCCCGCCGGCGCAGTCCGTGTTCTGGGTGCAGCTCGAACCCAGGGGCGCCGGAGGTGCGCCGGTGCTCGAGCCTCCGCCGCTGCTGGAGCCGCCCGTGCTGCCGCCGCCGGTGGTGCCGACACCGCCCGTGGAGCTCTGGGCCGCGCCGGTGCTGCTGGCGGCCGCGCCGGTCGTCCCCGACGAGCTCGAGACGCCACCCGTCGAGCCGGCCGAGCCGCTCGAGGAGCTCGACGCTGCGCCGGTGCTGCTGGCGGCGCCGGTGGTTCCGTGGGACGTGCCAGTGCTGCCGTTGGCTTCGGTTCCGGTGCTCGCGCCGTGCGCCACCGGGGCGCGGCACTCGTTCTCGTAGCAGAACTGGCCGTTGGTGCAGTCGGCGTCGGTCGTGCACGTGGCCGGCCCCGACCCGGAGCAGGCGGCGGCGAAAGCGGTGGCGAGCGCAGCGGCGAGCAGGGCTTTCACGGCTTGCTCCTCGAGAGTTCGAAAGGCGGCGGACCGTACACCGGGCGCCCCGATCTCGCCAGAGCGTTGACGGGCCGCTTTGAGCGGGCGTCAGCTGCCGACCACGCCCCACCAGAGGTGCGAGACGGCGCTGCTTCCGGTCCCTTGCGACGTGTGCACGCCGAACATCTCCGTGTGGTCCGGCTCGCCGTTGCCGCTCGAGCTGCCCGCGGCCAGGACCTGGATGGTGACCTGGATCGTGTCGCCGTTGCTCCCGCTGCAGGCCTGGGTCACGCACGACGAGCCATTCACGGCCTGGCAGGTGGCGTGGCTGCCGGCGCCGGGCGCGAGCGTGAAGCCGAGGAGGGAAGAGCCGTAACCGTAGATGCACTGGTAGTCGGCGACCTCGACCGTCCAGGCCGAATCGGGCGCGTCGCTGTAGAGATCGAGCGTCACCGTACCCGACTTGCCGACCGCGATGTTCACCGAGTCGACCGTCTCGGTGCCGTTGTAGTCCGTGTAGGAGGCCGTGCCCGTGGGCACCGGCGGCGCGCCGAAGAAGGTCTCGCCCGGGAAGGCGGGCACGCAGGGGTCGAGGCCGGCCGCGGCGGCGGCGTTCGACCAGATCCGCTGCACCATGTACGCGAAGTCGGAGAAGAACCAGAAGGCCTGGGGGTCGTTCTCGCACATGTCCGCGATCTCGCTGCCGTTGTTGGCGAGCGTGAAGTACTCGTGGGCGGGGTCGACGTTCCACCAGGCGGGGTTCGAGTAGGGGAAGGGGTCGGTGGTCGCCTCGGCGAGCTCGTGGCTCACGAAGGCCGTGAGGCTCGCGAGGTCGTTCGGGAAGCCGTAGGAGGAGCCGGGGCAGCGCGGCATGACGATGTAGGGGACCGAGGCGCCGCCGTCCGCGAGCTGCATCTCGCTGTGGTAGCCGCCGAAGGTGCACTGGCCGTTGCCGCTGCCGTAGCCGTTCAAGGTGACCACGGTGGAGGTGGGGAAGATGAGCGCGTAGACGGTGTTCGCGTCCGGCGCGGGGGTGCCGGCCGTGCCGGCGGAGATGAAGCCCGCGAGGAGCTGCTGGATGCCGGTGCCGGTGAACGTGTTGCTGTCGTCGGAGATGGCCGCAGGCGCCGCCTGGCCGAGCATGACCGGGATCACCTCGCCGGGCGGCCCCACCCCGTACTCGCTCAGCGCTTGCCAGAAGTCCGTCTGCCCCACCCCCTGGAAGTAGGACACGATGTCCGCGAGCGGGGCCGTGGCGTCGTCGTCGTTCGAGAACAGCAGCGCGACGATCTTGGGGCTCGAGAGGATCGGGCCGTTCGCGTTCACGACCTGCGGGGGCGGGGGAAACGACGCCGGGTAGCCGGAGGCAGGCAGCGTCGCCGTGCAGCCGCCGGTCTGCTCGTTGCACTCGTCGGTGCCGGCGCAGGCCGCGGGCGCCACCCGGCAGTCCTGCGGCACGCAGACGCCCGGCCCGCGGCTCGTGTCGCAGAAGTAGCCGGCGCGGCAGCCGCTCGACGAGCCGCAACCCAGCAGGCACACGCCGACCGGCAGGTCGTTCGAGTCGTCGAACAGGTTCGGCTGGCACACACCGGAGGGGTCGCAGCCCGCGTCGGCGCCGCAGAGCGCGGAGCAGTAGCCGCCGTCCCAGTCGTCGGACGCGGGCAGGCACACGCCCCCCGGGCAGTCGTTGCTGGAGCCGCAGGCCGCGCCCAGGGACGCGCCGCCGCTCGTGCCGCCCGAGGACGATCCGGTCGAGCTGCCGGACGCGCTGCCGGTCGTGCCCCCGGAAGCGCTCGCAGCGCCGCCGGTCGTGCTCATGCCCGTGGAACCGCCCGCGCTGCTGCTCGCGGCCGCGCCGGTGCTGCTGGAGGTCGTGCCCGCGGAGCTGGCCGCAGCTCCGGTGGAGGTGCCGCTGGAGGTCGTACCAGCGCTGCTCCCGCTCGTGCCGGTGCCGGCGGAGCTGCCCCCTGCCCCGGTGCTGCCGCCGCCGGAGCTCGTGCCCGCCCGCCCGCCGGAGCTGGTTCCCGAGGCCGACGTGCCTGCGCCACTGGAGGAGGAGGTTCCGGTGGTGGGGACCGAGACCCGTCCGCTCGTGGAGCCGCCGCTGGTGCCGCCCGCCGGCTCGCAGGCGTGGGCCTGGCAGACTTCACCCCCCTGGCAATCGAGGTCGCTCTGGCAGCCGGCCGGCGAGGAGGAACAGGCCGAAGCGCCGGCCAGCATGGCGGCCAGCGCGGCGTGGGGTATCCAGCGGCCGATCATGGGGGTTCCCTCCGAGCTTCTCACGTTACCGGGGTGAGCACCGCCGAACAAGCCCTCGCCCGGCGCGACGCGCGTGGGGTAGTCTGCCGCGGTGCCCGTCGAACGCCGCGCCGCCGCGCTCGCCCGCCGCGATCTGTACCGCGTGATCCGCGACGAGCTCGGCGCGCGCGGGTACCTGGAGGTCGAGACACCTTGTCTGCTCGCGGCGCCCGGGATGGAGCCGCACCTCACCGCGTTCGAGGCGGGCTTTCATCCTGAGATGCCGGGTCTCGGCGCGCGGCCGGTGTTCCTCCAGACCTCGCCGGAGTACGCCATGAAGCGGCTGCTCGCCGAGGGGCTCGGGCACGTCTTCCAGATCTGCAAGTGCTTCCGCGACGGCGAGACCTCGGCCCAGCACAACCCCGAGTTCACCATGCTGGAGCACTACCGCTCGCCGGGCGACTCGGCCGAGTTGCGCGCGGATCTCGAGCGGCTCCTGCAGCGGGCCGCGGCCGAGCACGCGATGACGGGGCGACCCATCGGCGAGCGGGCGGCCCTGCTGGCGCGGCCGTTCGACGTGCTGACCGTGCGCGACGCGCTCTTCGGGCGCACCGGCATCGACCTGCACGTCTGCCGCGACGGTCCCTCGCTGCGCGCCGCCGCCGAGGCGCACGGGCACCGCTTCGACGCGTCCCGCACGAGCTTCGAGGACGTCTTCTTCCAGGTGTTCCTTCATTCGGTCGAGCGCACGCTGGGCGTGGAGCGGCCGACGTTTCTCGTCGACTACCCGGAGCAGCTGGCGGCGCTGGCCGAGCTGAAGCCGGGCGACCCGCCGGTGGCCGACCGCTTCGAGCTCTACGTGGCGGGCGTGGAGCTGGCGAACGGCTTCGGCGAGCTGCGCGACGCGGCGGAGCAGCGGCGGCGGCTCGTGGCGGAGCAGGCGCAGCGCCGCGAGGCGGGCCGGCCGGTGTACCCGCTGGACGAGCGCTTCCTCGCGGCGGTCGGCCGGATGCCCCCGTCGAGCGGCGTGGCCGTGGGCCTCGACCGCGTGCTCATGCTGCTGCTGGGAGCGGAGAAGATCGACGAGGTCTTGCTGTTCCCGGCCTCGTCCGAGTGGGTCTGAGCGGCTCACCGAGACGGGCCCCTCACCCCGGCCCTCGCCCCTGGCAGGGGAGAGGGGTTCGTCGCGCCTAGCGGCCGCCGCAGCTCCAGCCGGGAGGGGGCTGCGCGTAGTCGTTGCGGCGGAAGGGGTCGGCCGTCTCGCGCAGCCCCAGCTCGCCATTGAGCGTGCCGCAGCCGTCCACGTCGATGCCGAGGGCGAGCAAGCCCGCGCGGTCGTTGTAGCGCAAGGAGAGGACGGCGGCGGGCGTGCTGCTGGCGCGCTCGAAGGCCACCTCGGTCACGCGCGAGTCGCGCTCCTCGCCGAACTCGGTGCCGAGGCCCGGGCGCTCGGCCTTCTTGTAGTAGCCGCGGGACGCCTGGTGCTCGACCTCGGCCTGCTCGGAGGCCGCGGGAGGAGAGGCCGGCGCCGGTCCGGCCTCGTCATCCCTGGACAGGTCCTTGTTCGCGTCGCCGGAGGGAGCGCCCGCGGCGCCGCCTCCCCCTGCACGGCCGTGACCGTAGCCCCAGAAGTCGTACCAGGGACGCTCCTCGGCGGGCTCCGCGCGCACGATGGGGCGCGGAATGGGGCGGCGCTCGGGGAAGACCGCGACGCCGATCACGCCCACGTCCCGGGCGTCGCCCATCAGCGACGCGTACGAGTGGCCCACGCTGCTGAAGCGGAAGGCCGCCACCGAGTCGTCGTTCAGCCGGAAGCCGTCGATGGTGACGTCGCCGTAGGGCAGCACGAGGTAACCGCGCTTGCCGAAGTCGGAGGGGCGGCCGTCGAGCACGTCGCGTCCGTCCACCGAGGCCACCACCTCGATCCGCCGGGGTGTGCGGTTGCGGATGCGGAGCTGGTAACGCTGCCCCTTGTCGCCCAGGACGTAGGTGCGGCCGTCCTGCTCGAAGGTGGGGAGCGTGCGGCCCGCGCCGTCCACCAGCTCGACGGACCAGCCGTGGGCGCGCGCGGACGAGGCGAAGGCGGGCGAAGCGGCGAGAAGCACGAGGGAAAGCAGGGCGGTGCGCATGGCATCTCCTTGCCGGGGAGTGCGTCCCGGCGTCTGCCATTCCCTGGGCTCGGGCCGCCGCGAACCTTACACGGCGCCGGCCCGCAGCTTCGCGACCACGGCCGCCTCGTCCGGGAAGCCGTTCTCGTCCTTCTCGGCGACGGCCCGGCCGTCTGCGCGGACCAGGAACTGCCCGCGCCCGCCCGGCTTGATGGCCACTTCGAAACCCAGCTCCTTCTCGATCTTGGCGGCGAGACTCGCCGCCCGGGGCCGGTAGTTTCAGGCTTCGCAGTAGAGGATCTCCACCTTCATGCGCCTGCTCCCATCTCCCCCCACGGTTGCCTCCGGCGCAGCTCGTCGATCGAGAGCTCGCCCCGCTCGAGGACGCCCGTGGCGGCGTCGGCGATGCGGAAGGCGAGCCTGCCCCGGCCGAGCGGCTGGCTCTCGAAGAAGATGCATCGAAGCTCGCCCGGAAGGAAGCCGCATTGCGCCTGCAGCGCGGCGAGGAGCTGCTCCTGGTGCAGGTGCCCCTCGCCGAAGTTCCAGCCGAGCGCGAGGCCCGCGACGATCTCGCCGTCCATCCAGACGTAGTCCTCGAAGCGGGCGACCGCGCGGGGCACGAGGATCGGCAGCGCGCGCCCGTGCAGGTGCATCAGCCGGAAGCCCATCACCTTCGAGACGAGACCGATCGACGTCGTCCGGTCGTAGAAGCGATCGAGCTGATCGAAGACCCAGCCGGAGCTCTTGCGCAGGGCGGCCAGCTTCTCGTGCGCGCCGTGGGACACGTCGCCCTTGAAGAGCCAGACGGAGCCCGCCCAGTTGCCGGCGTAGTAGCGCATCGAGAGCAGGAACGAGATCCACTCGGGGAAGAGGTTTCCGAGGAGCGGCAGCACCACGACCAGCCCGACGAGGGCCGCCGTGAACCACGGCGGGCCGATCAGGGCCAGCGAGACGGACGGGTGTGCCCAGAAGAGCGCGAAGCCGCCGTAGACCACCGCGACGTTCCACTCGAGCGGCACCCCCATGGGGACGCTGGAGGTGATGTAGCCGTGGAGCAGCAGCATGAGCCCGATCGCGAGGACGGGGGGCTGGCCGAGCGGCGTCGCGAGGAACGCGAGGGGCACCCCGAGCTCGAGGGCGGTGCCCGCGTGCGCCATCCAGGTGGCGAGCCTGGAGGGGCGCAGGTCGCGGGGGAAGTCGCGGTACATGGCGCGGCGCAGCCGCTCGAAGCGCGTGAAGGGTCCGTTCGAGACCATCACGCAGACGACCGTGGGGAAGTGGTGGTTCAGCTTGGAGACGCCGGCCCAGAACCAGAGCGCGAGCTGGACGGCCTTCGCGCCCGCGATCCAGTTTCCCGCGAAGGCGAAACAGCAGATCGTCGCCCAGTAGTGCTCCGCGCGCGCGGCGAGGAAGAGGGTCTTGTCGAGGACGCCGAGGAGCGGCACCAGGGCCGCGAGCGCGACGAGATCCGGCCAGCTGGGGCCGGCGGCGAGGAGCGCGCGCAGGGCCACCACGATCAGCGCCGCGTAGAGCGCCACGTCGAGGAAGGTCCGCCGGTGGCCGAGCCACGCGAAGAGCGGCAGCTTGGTCGTGCCCGGGCGCAGGAAGTAGAGGAAGCCCCCCACGGGCGGGAAGTAGCGCCCCGTGAGCGGCCCGCTGCCGCAGCCGAGCCCGAGCACCTCGAAGAGCAGGCTCCAGACGATCGCCTTCTCGAAGGCAATCGGAGCGAGCCACCAGCTCGCGAACGGCCCCGACAGCGCCGGGCTGCGGGAGCAGAAGAACAGCCAGCCTGCGACGTAGAGCGCGATCTTGAGGGCGTACGCGAGGTAGATGGCCGCGGGCGTGCCGTAGCCCTGCAGCGCCCACGCCGCGCAGACCTCTCGCCCGCGCTCGGCGAGCGGGGCCTTGCTCCACGCGACCGGATCGTACGGCGGCGGCGTCGGGTCGAGCAGCCAGCTCACGCCCTCCCACACTACCATCCAGCGCCCGTCCGTTGCCCAGGGCGCTCTCCCGTCGCGCTCCTGCCCCCTCGCGTGATCACGCGATTTACGAGCGTCGTCGATGCGGCGTATTGCTCGAGAAAGATCCGAGGAGCGCCGGCACCTCGGATCATCGTGGGAGAGAGGGTGCATGACTCGGATCCTCGAAGAGACGCCACCGCCCGATGGACGTGCACGGCGCCTTGCGATGGTCGTCGTCTCGCTCGTCGTGTGTGGCTGTGGCTTCGGCCTCTACGACGGCAGCGCCGCGCCGCAGGTGACGGGCGCGAACGACGGCGTCGCCGACGCCGGGCAGTGGTGGCCCTGGGCGTGCGCGTTGCCGGACGGTACCTTCAGCAACCCCTCGCCGCCGTCGACGCCGCTGAACTACGACGTCACCGGCACGTGCGGGGATGGCGGTGCATTCGCGCTGAGCGTGAACGGCTGCGAGATGTTCGGGAACTGGGGCACGCTCGGTCTCTCGGATGTTTCGACGAACATTCCGTCGAGCATCCCGCAGGCTGGCGGCTGGGAGATCGCCGCCACGGGCGGCACCGACGTGGGAGACGGCGGGACCAGCTGGGTCTGCGACGCCGTCGCGACCGATTCCTCGGGGGATCTGATCCTCACGTGCACGGCCGGGGATCCGGCCGTGACCGCCTGCCAGAGCACCTTCAGCGCCGCCGGCTCATGAAGATCTTCTTTCTTTCTCTGAGCGCGGTTCTCTTCGCCTTGCCGTCCGCGCGCGCCTCCGCGCAGGAGCCGGCTCCCGCGCCCGTGGACGTCGGAGTCGGCGCGGCGGGCGACGCCGGCGCGGATGCCGGGGTGGACGCATGCGCGGGCGCCGGAGCCGGGCGAGCCCCCCCCGCGGCTCGATCGGCAGGGACCGGGGCCCATCCCCCCCGAGCGGATGCGAGCCCCGCCGCTCGCGACGCCGCCCAAAACGCCTCGGAAGGTCCTGCCACCGAGCCGATTCCTCCGGCGCCCAGGGCGATTCCCGAGGAAGGCGCGTCTTCTCCCCTGTTCCGAACCACCGTGGTGGGCGACCGGCCGGACCCCAACCTCTTCGGCTCTTCTGCCGAAACCATCACGCGCGACGAGCTCGAAGCCTTGCCGGGTGGAGACACCCAGCCGGTCACCAACCTGGTCGCGATGCAGCCGGGCGTCCACCAGGACTCGTTCGGATCCAACCTTCACGTTCGCGGCAACGACGGCGCAGTCCTGTACGTCCTCGACGGCATTCCGATGGTGTCACCGGCAGTCGGAACGGTGGGACAGCTGTTGAACACGATTCCCACCCGCTTGATCCAGAATCTGCAGATCTACACGGGCGGCTTCCCGGTGGAATACAGCTACTCGCTGGGCGGCGTGGTCGACATCCGGACTCGGCGAGCGACCGATACACCGATGGCGGACACGCAGTTGACGTACGGCACCTACGACGAGGTGGACGCGGCCGCGGACTACTCTCAGAGGTTCGGCAAGCTGGGGGTCGTGGCGAGCGCGAACTTCACCACCACCGACCGCGGCCTGGACACGCCCGACGCGATCGACGTCCTGAATGACAACCGACTCGGTGGCAACGGCTTCGCCAAGCTCTCGTACAGGCTCGACTCCCGCAACACGCTCGAGGCGTTCGGAACCTACGAGGAGGACCGGTTCGAGATTCCGATCGATCCGACCATGCTGCCGCTCTCGGACGCCCCCCCGGGTGCCGTCCGCGGCAACGACGCCTACGGAGACCCACCCCCCCAGTTCGTCCCTTACGACGCGAACCCGACGGACTTCGAGCGCACCCTGTTCGCCGCCGCCTCGTACCTCCACACGGGCGACGACGTGAGCAGCCAGCTCTCGCTCTATGCCCGCGAGATCTACGAGGACTTCGATTGTGACCCGGCCCATGCGCTCGGAGCGACCGCCGATCCGGGATCGTTCTGCAGCGACTTCATCCGGGATGCCTACCACTTTGGCCTGCTCGGCAAGATCACCTGGTCGTGGCTTCGGGGAAACAGCTGGAAGGCAGGGATTCAAGTCGACGAGTCGCACAGCACCCTGAGCCTCTGGGACTACACCCGCGACGACGCCTCGCCGACGGGCGGAATCGACCCGAGTCTGACCATCAGCGGCGGTGACGACATCGACACGCTGACGGCGGGCGCGTACATCGAGGATCGCATCGAGTTCGGGAAGTTCACGCTCCTGCCTGGCGCAAGATTCGACATTCAAAACACGAGCTTCGGGCCGAGCTCGAACCTCGGAAATCTCTTTCTGAGCGGCCCGAGCGGTCGCCTGGGTGCGTCCTGGGCACCGGTCGACTGGGTGGTCGCGCACGCGTTCGTCGGCTATCTCTGGGAGGCGCCGACGGACTTCGACGCGCCGGTCATCGCGCCCCTGGTCAACCCGGGCGGTCCAGCCCCCTACCTCGACATGAAGCCGGCGACGACAGTGAGCAGCGAGCTGGGGATCACCTTCCACCCGGTTCACAAGCTCGCCTTGGGCATCGACGGCTGGAACCGGATCATGCGCGACTGGCTCGATCACCAGAACATCGGGAACACCCCGCTGTGGGCGGCCTTCAACTGGGCAAAGGGCACGGCGTGGGGCGGCGACCTCTTCGGCAACGGCGAGATCGTGCGGTTCTGGGACGATCGGTTCATTCTCGACGGCTTCGGCAACCTCAGCACCGAGTGGGCGGACCAGCTCGGCATCGACTCGAATCAATTTCTCTTCGACCCTGGGACCCTCGCCGGCTCCTCGATCGACAGCATCCAGGATCACATCCAGTTCTGGACGGCGAACGTCGGCCTCATGCTGCACGACGTCGAAAGATGGAACAGCCTTTCGGTTCGGGTGAACTACGGCAGCGGGTTCCATACCGGCATCAACAACACCTTGGCGGTGCCCGAGCACACGACCGTGGACGTCTCGGCGAGCCACACCTTCGACATGCCCACGAAGCCGCAGATCGTGTTCGACGCGTTCAATCTGTTCAACGACATTTACGCGTACAGGTTGGCGACCGGATTCTTCGGCAACTCTCAGTACGCCCCGTTGCAACGCTTCGACGTGCGCCTGATCCTCCACTTCGGTTGACCCCATGCGAGACATGAAGAGGACTCCCCTGATGCTCGCGGTGCTCACGGCGGGTCTGCTCCTGGTGCCGGCCTGCAACCAAGGCGCCCTCGGCTACCCTGGGGTTTTCAACGGGTCTGCTGGAAGCTGCACCTATCCCGAGACGGGCGGATACGTCGCCTGCGAGGACTATCTCGGCAGCGACTACTCCTCCCAGGTCGGGCAAAGCCTCTGCGCAAACGTCACCATCGGCACGTGGTCGGGCGATGCCTGTTCGACCGCGAACGCGCTCGGAAGTTGCCTCGTCGCGCCCATCGGCACCGGCGACTCCCAGACGGTTCGGTACACCTACTACGCCTCGACCGACCCCGACTCCGGCATCACGGCGGACGCGTTGACGGCGCAGACGGCGTGCGGGCTTCTGGGCGGAACGTTCATCTCCCAGTAGCCGGGGGACTGGAGCGCCATGCCCTTCTCATCGTCGATCCTCGTGGGTGCTCTCGTGCTGGCTGGCTGCGCATCGGGCTCGACGGACGATTGCGGCAGGGTCTGCTCGGTACGGCAGGGAACCGGCGGTGCCATCGACGCAGAAGGCGGCCCGCTGAGCGCCACGTGTCCGGTGGGCTATACCTGCGACGGCAGCAGCAGCACCTGTGTCGCGAACGACGGCCACTGCACGAGCGCGACCAGCGGTGGGACGACGGGTGGTTCCTCGACCGGCGGTGGCGGCGGGGCGTCCTCCGGAACGACCGGAGGGACGACGGGTTGACGCGCCGCGGGAGGGAGAGACGCGAGTCGTCTCCGGCGGCCGGGTGGTCACGCGGCCAGGACCGCGCGCGCCGCCTCCGCCTTGGTCAGCGTCAACGCGCCGCAGCGCGGCGCCGCGATACGATGACTTGAGATATCTGTTAGAGTGATCTATAGATATATCTATAACTGGAGGTTGCGGGATGCGGCGGGGTCTGCGGCACGGCTTCTTCGAGGGTCGCGGCGATCGGCACGAATGGGGCGGCCTGCGCGAGCTCTTGCGCGGGCCTGCGCCGCGGGCCGATCGAGGGACCGTCCGGTACCTCGTGCTCGACGCCCTGAAGGACGAGTCCCGGCACGGCTACGAGATCCTGCGGGTCGTCGGCGAGAAGAGCGGGGGCGTGTACCGGCCCAGCCCCGGCGTCGTCTACCCCACCCTGCAACTGCTCGAGGAGCTGGGGCTGGTGCAGCTCGCCCCGCGCGCGGAGCGCAAGGTGTACGCCATCACCGAGGCGGGGCGCGCCGAGCTGAAGGAGCACGCCGACGAGGTCACGGAGTTCTACGAGAGCACGAGCGACCAGGGCTTCGAGGGGCAGGGCGACGACCTGAGAAACCTCGCCATGCGCCTGCGCCGCCTGCTGCACCTGTTCAGGCGCACGCTCAGGCAGGGCCGCCTGGGGCCCGCCAAGGCGCGGCGGGTCAGGGCGGTGCTGGACCAGGCCATCGAACGGCTCGAAGAGCTCCTGGAGGATGCATGACGCCGCCCGAGGCCGAAGCTCCCCCGAGTCTCGATCGCGAGAAGGCCCGCCGCGCGGCGGCGGATCCGAAGCGGCCCGGCGAGAAGTGCGGCGCCGCCACGGCCGCGTGGCGGCCGGTCGTCGATCGCAGCCACTGCGAGGGCAAGCGCGACTGCGTCGACGTCTGCCCCTACTCGGTCTTCGAGGTCCGCCGCATGGACGACGCCGACTACCAGGCGCTGGGCTTCTGGGGCCGCCTGCGCGCGTCGGCGCACGAGCGCCGGACCGCGTACACGCCCGGGCAGGACGCCTGCCGCGCCTGCGGCCTGTGCGTCGTGGCCTGCCCGGAGGACGCGATCCGGCTGGTCAGGTCCGATCCGGACCGGGGCGAAGCGGGCGAGTAGCCCGGGCGCCGAGGAGACCTCATGGCCGAATCGCTCATCGAAGACGTCTCCGACACGGCGTTCATGGTGGCGGCGCAGCGCGCTCTCGAGGGGCAGCGCGAGAGGCCGCTGTTCCGGGATCCCCTGGCGGGGGCCCTGGCGGGCGAGCACGGCCGGAAGATCGTCGCCAGCCAGGGCCGCCAGGCCCGCATCGGTGAGTGGGCCATGGCCATCCGGACCGTCGTGATCGACGCGTACCTCCGGGCGGCCCTCGAGCAAGGCGTCACGCTGATCGCGAACCTCGGGGCGGGTCTCGACACACGCCCTTACCGGATGGATCTGCCCGACACGTTGCAGTGGGTCGAGGTCGACTTCCCGAAGATCATCGCCCTGAAGAACGAACGGCTGGCGGGCGAACGGCCGCGCTGCCGCCTGGAACGCGTGGCCCTGGATCTCTCCAACGGCGATGCCCGCAGGCGCTTGCTGGCGGATCTCGACTCGCGGGCCGAACGGATCCTGGTCCTCACGGAGGGCGTCGTCCCGTACCTGAACGTGGAGGAGGCCGCCTCGCTCGCGGACGATCTCCGGTCGAAGGAGCATTTTCGCCTGTGGATCGTCGACTACTTCTCCCCCGAGACGCGACGCTACCGGCAGCGCCAGGCCGCCAAGCGGGGGCTCGCGAACGCCCCGTTCCGCTTCGAGCCCTCGGACTGGTTCGGCCTCTTCCGCGAGCACGGCTGGGCCTTGAGGGAGATCCGCTACCTCGCCGAGGAGGGCAAGCGGCTCGGCCGACCGCTCCCCGTGCCCATGGCCCTGATGGCCCTGCTCGTCCTCCGCGGGGGCTTCCTGTCGGCGGAGCGCCGCGAAGAGTTGAGGCACTTCACCGGGTACGCGCTCCTCGAACGTGGCTGATCGCCGCCCTCCCGCGGCGGGGGTGGCCCCGCTCGGCGGGTGAGCCGACCGTGCGAATCGGCGCACGGTCGCCGGCGGAAAGCGCGAGTCGCGTCCTGAGGAGGCGACGCACGAGCGGTGGCGTCAGCCAGCGTCGAGGCTGAAGCCGCCGCCGTCGCTGGGAGCGCTGCTCACGCACGAGCCGCCGGCGCAGAGCCCGCTCGGGCAGACGACGCCACAGCTGCCGCAGTTCTGGGGGCTCGTCTGTGTGTTGGTGCAGACGCCGCCGCAGTCCTGCTGGCCGCCCGTGCAGTTCGCGCTCACGCACTGGCCGTTCGTGCAGACGCCCTGGATGCAGAAGTTCATGCAGGCGCCGCAGTTGAGCGGGTCGTTCTGGAGGTTGGAGCATACCTGCAGCCGGCCGAACTCGCTGCACTCGACGCTGGGAGGGGCACAGGCGCAGGCACCCTGGACGCAGGACTCCCCGAGGCCGCAGTGGTTGTTGCAAGCGCCGCAGTTGTTTGGGTCGGTCTGAGTATCGGTGCAACGGCCGCTGCAAGAGGTGCCCTGGCAAGTCGACCCGCAGGTGCCCTGCGAGCAGATCAGCGGCGGCAGGCACAGGCTGGCGCAGCCGCCGCAGTTCTCCGGGTCGTTCTGGGTGTCGACGCAGCTCCCGAAGCAGCTGGTCTCGCCCCCGCCGCATCCGCACTGGCCGTTCTGGCAGACGCCGCTCGCGCACATGACGCCGCCCTGCCCTGGGCAGCCGCCGCAGGCATAGGGGTCGCTCTCGACGTCGATGCAGAAGCCGAAGCACTGCTCCTGGCCCGGTGCACAGCCGCTGCAGATGCCGCCGCCGCAGGATTGCCCGGCCGGGCAGACGTTGCCGCAGCTGCCGCAGTTGGAGGGGTCGATCTGCGTGTTGATGCACTGGCTGCCGCACTGCTGGTTGGGTGGCGGGCACGGGTTGCCGGGCTGGCACACCCCGTTCTGACAGACGCCGCTCGGGCAGACGTCACCGCAGCCGCCGCAGTTGCCGGGATCCGTCTGCGTGTCGGTGCAGCCGCCGCTGCACGTGTTGCCGGTGCAGCTCTGGCAGAACGTCTGGCCCGGCGGGCAGATGCCGCTGTCCTGGCCGGTGCAGAAGCCGTCGACGCAGGAGAGGTTTCCCGGGCACGCGAAGCCGCAGCTCCCGCAGTTGTTCGGATCGCCGAGCGTGTTGGTGCAGATCCCGCCGCACAGCGTCTCGCCCGGCGGACAGGTGACGCCGCAGCTGCCGCCGGAGCAGGTCTCGCCCGCGGGGCAGATCACGCTGCAGCCGCCGCAGTTCGCCGGGTCGGTCTGCTCGTTTACGCACACGCCGCCACAGTCGGCCTGGCCCGGCGGGCACGAGGGCTGGCACTGGCCGCCGAGGCAAAGGTCACCGCCCGGACAGGCGATGCCGCAACCGCCGCAGTTCGCCGGGTCGGTGGCGGGATCGGCGCAGCCCGAGGGGCAGAGCAGATCGCCCGGCGCGCAGCCGCAGATGCCGGACACGCAGCTCTCGCTGGCGAGGCACGCGTTGCCGCAGCTCCCGCAGTCGTTCGGATCGGTCTGGAGGTTCACGCAGGCACCGGAGCAGTCGGTCTGGCCGGTCTGGCAGGCGCCGAGGCAGAGCCCCGAGGAGCAAACCCCGCCGTCGCACGCGAGGCCGCAGCTGCCGCAGTTCGACGGGTCGCTCTGCGTGTCCACGCAGACCCCGGAGCAGTTCTGCTCGCCGGGCGGGCACGACAGCGTGCAGGTGCCGCCGTTGCAGAGCTCGTTCGCGGCGCAGGCCGCACCGCAGGCGCCGCAGTTCGACGGGTCGACGCTCTCGTTCACACAGCGGCCGTCGCAGACGCTCTCCCCGGGCGGGCACACCGGCACGCAGCTGCCGCCCAGGCAGAGGCCGGCGCCGCCGTCCAGGCCCTGGCACACGTTGCCGCAGCTGCCGCAGTTCTCCGGGTCGGTTTGCGTGTCCGCGCAGCCGGTCGAGCAGGAGAGCTCACCCGACGGGCACGCGCACTCGCCGCCCGTGCAGCTCTCGGTCGGCAGGCAAGCAATGCCGCAGGTGCCGCAGTTGCGGGGATCGTCGAAGAGGTTCACGCAGCCGCCGTTGCAGGAGACCTCGCCGCTCGGGCAGGTCACGACGCAGCTCCCGGCGCTGCACAGCGGCGCCGTCCCCGGGCAGGCCTTGCCACAGCCGCCGCAATCCTGGGGATTCGTCGAGAGGTCTGCGCAGACGGAGCCACCGTCGTTGCCCGAGCACTGCACGTCGGGGGGCTCGCAGGTCGACGTGCAGGCGCCGAAGAAGCAGGAGCTGCCGGCCGGGCACAGCACGTTGCAGCCGCCGCAGTTGCGCGGATCGTCTTGCGTGTCAGTGCAGACGCCGTTGCAGTTCGTGTCGCTCGGCGGGCATTGGCAGTTTCCGAAGACGCAGGCCTGGCCCGGCGCGCACACCTCGCCGCAGCCGCCGCAGTTCGACGGATCGCTCTGGAGATTCGAGCACACGCAACCCACCCCGGTGCAGTCGTTGCAGGTCTGGCCGGGCAGGGAGCACGCCCCAATCCGCCCGCCATCGGGCGTGCCGCAGGAGAACGTGCAGGCCGTCACGCAGCTACCCCCCTGGCAGCTCGCGCCGGGCTGGCAGGCAGTGCCGCAACCGCCGCAATTGCGTGGATCGGTCGCCGGGTTCACGCAGAGGCACGTGTCGTCGAGGCCGGCGCAGGCGATGCCGCCGTCGCCGCCGCACGCGCCGGCGCAGTGGCAGGTGGCGTCGGCGCAGAATTCGTTCGCGGGGCAGGTGGTCCCGCAGCTGCCGCAGTCCTGGGGGTTGCTCTGCACGTCGACGCAGGCGCCGTTGCACTTCACGAGGGGCGAGACACAGGTCCCGCCGTCGCCGCCGTCGGGCGCGCCGGCCTGGCAGACACCGTCCTGGCAGGTCGCCTTGCCGGCCGGACAGGCGTTGCCGCAGGCGCCGCAGTTGGCCGGATCGTTCGAGAGATCGACGCAGGCCGCCGCGCATTCGGTGAAGCCGGTCGCGCAGCCGCCGTCCGGCGTCACGCACACCCACAGGTCGTCCGATTCGATGCAGGTCTGCCCGGTGGGGCAGCCATCGACGTCGCAGCGATGAAAGGGCGTTCGGCCGCAACCCGCCGCCAGGGCGAACAGTGCGGCGCCGGTCAGGGCCGGGAATGGAAAGCGCCGCATGTCGAACCTCCAGGCCGGTCGGTTGCCGAGCCAAGCGGGAGATTTCACCATTCCCGCCGGACTGTCAAAGATCCACGGGCACCGGCGGCCTGCCCCGTCAGCCGCCCTTGATTGCGTCGCGTGCGCGGGTCTAATGTGCGGTGTCCGATGCCCCAGCCCACCAAGAAGATGGTCGTCGGCTTCAACAACAACATCCAGTACAAGGGGCGCGTCTACCACGTGCAGACCGAGGATTCGGGCGTCGAGAACCCGCACGTGATCACGCACCTCTTCGTGGGGGGGAACATCCTCGCCTCGAAGAAGTCGTCGTACGCGCAGCTCGTCGGATCCCCGGATCTCGAGAAGTCGGTCCGCGAGCTGATGCAGCGGCAGCACAAGGAGATGCTGAAGAGCCTCGTGAACGGCCAGCTCGACCACCTCGAGGCCGAAGCCTCCGCGCGCTCGTTCCAGCCCGGCGAGCTCGTCGAGAGTACCGCCCAGCCGCTGCCGCCGTCGCCGGGGCTTCCGCCGCCCCAGGAGATCGAGATCGACGTGGTCGAGACCCTCTTCGCCGACGACCTGATCAGCGAGAAGAGCCTCGACGAGGTGATCCTGAGCTACCTCACCGATCAGATCGGCAAGTGACGCGGCGGCCCTTCCCGCCGTGATCCAGTTCTTCCACGTCTACAAGCAGTACCGCGACCAGCCGGCGCTCACCGACGTGAGCCTGGAAGTGGACAAGGGCGAGTTCGTCTTTCTCACCGGCCCCTCGGGCGCCGGCAAGACCACGCTGCTCAAGCTCATCTTCTGCGCGGAGCGCGCCCACCGCGGGCAGATCCTGGTCAACGGCCGCAACATCGCCCGCATCCGGGATTCGGCCGTGCCCTACCTGCGCCGCAACATCGGCGTCGTCTTTCAGGACTTCAAGCTCCTGCCGGCGGCGTCGGTGTTCGAGAACGTGGCGCTGACCCTCCAGGTCCTGGGGCGGTCGGGCAAGGAGATCCGGCGCAAGGTGATGGACATGCTCGAGGCCGTGGGGCTCGAGCACAAGGCGGCGAGCTCGCCCCAGCGGCTCTCGGGCGGCGAGCAGCAGCGGGTGGCCATCGCCCGCGCGCTGGTGAACGATCCCGCCATCCTGCTCGCCGACGAGCCCACCGGGAACCTCGACCCGGCCATGACGCTCGACATCATGAACCTGCTCGCCGACGTGAACGCGCGCGGCACGACCGTGATGGTGGCCACGCACGATCAGGGGCTGCTCGAGCGCTACCAGAAGCGGCGCCTCGCGCTGACGAACGGCCGCGTCACCGAGGACGGCCGTTGAGGGCCGGCTACCTCGGCCGGCGTGCGCTGCTCGGCATGCGCCAGTCGCCGTTCGGCGCCGCGGTGGCCACGGCCACCATCGCGCTGGCGCTCTTCGTCGCTGGCACGGTGGCCGCAGCCGGGACCCTGGCCGCCCAGGCGCTCGCCGCCTGGGACCAGGAGCTGACCCTCACGGTCTACCTCGACGACGGGGCGACGCCCGCGCAACGGCAGGCCGTGGCGGCCCGGCTGGGGAACGCCCACTTCGTCGGCAAGGCGGAAGCCCTGAGGCAGCTCGAGGGCTCCTTGGGCGAGGCCGGAGCGGTCCTCGCGGATCTGCCGCAGAACCCGCTGCGGGACGCGTTCGAGCTGCCCGTGGGCGGCCGCGCCCCCGAGGCGATCGCCGGCCTGGCGGCCGAGATTGGCAAGCTGCCCGGGGTGGTGGACGTGGACTACGGGGCCTCCTTCTTCGGACCGGTCGAGCGGCTGCTCGAGTTCCTCCGGCGGACCGGCCTCTTCCTCTTGGCCCTGGTGGGGCTCGCCACGGTGATCCTCGTCTCGAACACCTTCCGGCTCGCGGTGTACGCGCGGCGCGACGAGATCGCCATCATGAAGCTCGTCGGCGCCACCGACGCTTTCATCCGCATTCCCTTCCTGGTCGAGGGCCTGCTCGAAGGGCTCGCGGGAGGTCTGCTCGCCGCCGCGGCCCTCGGCTCGGGCTGGGCGGCGCTCTGGCCGCGCGCGCTCGCGGCCGTCTCCCTGCTGGGCGCGCTCGGCCCCGCGCCGCTGCCGGTGGTGCGCGCCCTGCTTTCTCTGGTGGGGGCGGGTGGCCTGCTGGGGCTGTGCGCGAGCGGCCTGTCGGTCGGCCGCTTCCTGGAAGTGTAGGTGGCGCTCCTTCTCGCCCTGGCGCTAGCACAGGCCGCAGCGTCCCCGCCGCCCGGGCCGGCGGCCCCGAACCCGAGGGAGCGGCTCAAGGCGGTGGGGGAGCAATTGCAGCAGGAGAAGCTGGACGTGGAGCGGCTGCAGGGCGAGGAGAGCTCGCTCCTGGACGCCATCGACGCCGCCGAGAAGGCCGAGGCGCAGGCGGCGCAAGCAGCCGTCGACGCGGAGTCCCGCCGCGCGCGGGCGGCGGAAGCGCTCGCGGCCGCCCGGGCCAGCGAGCGCGCGGCAAGGGCGGAGGCCGATGCGCGGCTCGCCGGGCTGGCGCCGCGGTTGCGGGTCTGGCAGCGGCTCTCACCGGATCGGCGCGTCAGTCTCCTGCTGGGCGCGGGGTCGGCGGAGCAGGCCGAGGCCCGGCGGCGGCTCTTCCGCTCGATCCTGGGCGGGCAGCTCTCGGAGCTGCGGGCCGCGCTGGCGGCCCTCGGCGTGGCCCAGGCCGCACGCACGGCGGCCGAGGGACTGGCGAGCGATCTCGAGGCCCGCGAGCACGAGGCGCACGCGGCCCGAGCGGCGGCGGCGGCGGCAAAGGCACGCCATGCCGCGCTCCTCGCGGCGGTGCGGACCGAGCGCGCGCTGCACCAGAAGGCCATGGGCGAGCTCGCGCGCGCGCAGGGGCAGCTCGCCAAGGTCGTCGCGGCGCTGCCGCCCCTGAAGATGGTGGGAACGGGCTTCGCGCTCGCGAAGGGCAGGTTGCCACGCCCGGTCGACGGGCCGATCGAGGTCGGGTTCGGCGAGATCCTGAACCCGCGTTTCAACACGGTGACCCTGCAGAAGGGGCTCGACATCCGCGCCCCGGAAGGGGCGCCGGTCCGCGCGGTGCACGAAGGCCGCGTGGTGTACGCCGGGCTGCTGCAGGGGTACGGGAACCTCCTGATCGTCGATCATGGCGACGGCTTCTTCACCCTCTTCGCCCACCTCGAGACGCTGGAAAAAGGCGTCGACGACGTCGTGGCCGCGGGCGACGAGATCGCCAAGGTGGGTCAGACGGGCAGCCTCAAGGGGCCGTACCTGTATTTCGAGATTCGCCGGCACGGGCAGCCGCTCGATCCCGCGCCCTGGCTCGCGCCCCCCGCGACCGCCGGCCGTTGATCGGCCCGGACCCGCGGGTTAGCATGGCGCATCGCCATGGCGGATTCGGAAGGATCGGACGGCGTCGAGAAGCGCCGCTACCCGCGGGCGCCCCTGCAGCTACTCGTGCAGTACCGTTTCGGCTCGGTGGGCGATTTCCTGGCGGAGTACTCGAGCAACATCTCGCTGGGCGGCATCTACATCCGCACCGATGCGCCCCGCGACGAGGGCTCGCTCATCTATCTCCAGTTCACGCTGCGGGACGGCTCGCCGCTCATCGAGGGTCTCGGCAAGGTGGTCCGCGTGAACCGGCCTGGGGAAGTGCCGCCGGGCGTCGAGCCCGGCATGGGCGTCGAGTTCGTGAACTTCGACGACGAGTCCATGGGGCTCATCGAGCAGATCGTGAGCGATCGGCTCAAGCGAGCCGGCAAGACCGCCTAGCTTGGCGCCGCGGGACGCCGGCCCCACATCACGTTCATTCCGCCGAGGGGCCGCAGCGTCGGCACCGACAGCGCGGCCCAGTCCAGAGCGTGCAGCGCGTCCACCAGCCGCCGCCGCAGGGGCGCGGCGCCCTCGTAATCGCCGACCGGCAGCACGAAGCGCGTGAGCCGCGCGAACGCGTCGAAACGGCGCTCGCGCAGCCCGGGAAGAAAGCGGCGCAGGAGCGCGACCTCATGGGCCTCCAGCGGCCGCTCGTCCGCCGTGGCGTCGGTGTGGATGGGTACGTGCGCCCGCAGCCGTCGCAGCCACCGCTGGTCGCCCACCGGCTCCGAGAACACGAAGAGCGCTCCCTTCTTGGACCAGCGCAGGAGCTGCGCGAGCGTGGGCTCGAGCACGTCCACGAGGTGGTGCAGGACCCCGTCGCCCCACACGAGGTCGAAGGTCCCGGGCGGAAAGACCACCCGCTCGATCGGCGCGCACTGGAACCGAACGCGCGGCCCGACGCCTTCCAGCTCCGCCCGCCGTCGGGCCACCTCGATGAGTCGCGGCGACACGTCGACGCCCTCGACGTAGGCGCCGCGTTTCGCGAGGAGGACCGCGTTGCTTCCGTCCCCGCAGCCGAGGTCGAGCGCCACCTGCCCCCGTAAGGAGCCCAGCAGGCAGAAGCGGAACTCCTTGTCGTAGATCACGCGCGGATGCTCGAGGTAGCGGGCGAGCAGGGGCGCCGGCATGGGGCGCAGCTCACGCGCCACGCGCGCGGCCAGCTCGTCGAAGAAGCGGGCTTCGGATTCCCAGCGGCGCTGGCTCGTGGTCCCCGCCGGCGGGGCGGCCACCTCGTTCCGCGGCGGCCCGTTCAGGGCTACCGGGTGGGGCTGGCGGTCGACGGGGGCGCGCACCTCTTTCATCCCGCCGAACTTGCGTCTCGGCCGCTCCGCCGGCAACCCTCGCGGCTGCCTATCCTGCCTCGCGGAGACGTTCGCGCGGAGGCGTTCGATGGAGCTCCCGGTCACCGAGCGGCTGGGCGTGGGGGACGTCGGCGATTCGCTGGCCTTCGTCGGCCTGATCGCCTTCGCCATCGCCGCGTACACCAGCATCGCGATCTGGATTCCAGCGACGGCCGTGGCCCGTCCGGCCCTCGCGGCCTCGCTGCTGGCGGCCGCCGGAGTTGCCCTGTCGGCCGTGGCCGGCCCGAGGCGCCTCCGCCTCGACGGCCTGCGGGGCGCGTTGCTGGTCGCGTTCTGGGTGCTCACCGCGGCCTCGATCCTCTGGTCGATTGCCCCTGAAGCCTCGCAGACGGCCGCCGAAGACATCGGGAAGGAGGGCCTCATCTACCTGGTGATCGTCAACGCGGTCCGCGATCCGGTGCGGCTGCGACGCACGCTGGCGGTGCTGGCGGGCGCGGCGGCGGTGCCGGCGATCGGCTGCGTCTCGAACTACTGGCGCGGCCTCGATCTGCTGGGCGGGACGCGCGCCCGCTGGGTCGGGATCTTCCAGGACCCGAACCACCTCGCCATGGCCCTGACATCGGCCGTGCCGCTGGCGCTGTTCTTCGTGCTCGAGGGGCCGGGCCTGGTCCGGCGCCTCGTGGCCGGGGCGGTGGCCGCGGTGGCGGTCGCGGGCGTGGTGGTGACGCAGTCGCGCGGGGGCGCCGTGGGCCTCGGCGCGGCGGTGCTCGCCTTTGCGCTGCTGCGGCGCCAGAAGGGCAGGGGGCTGGTGGCCGCCTTCGCCCTCGCCGCGGGACTGCTGGCGTTCGCGCCGGCCGCCTTCTGGCGGCGGACGGAGACGCTCGCGGACTACCAGACCGACGTGAGCGCGCTCGGGCGCATCCACGCGTGGCAGGTCCTGTACCGCGTGGCCACCGATCGGCCTCTCTCGGGCGTCGGCGCCGGGGCCTTCCTGGCGGCGTGGCCGGTGTACGCGCCCATCGAAGCCGGCCAGCACGCCTTCGTCACCCACAACGTGTTCCTCCAGCCGCTCGCGGAGCTGGGACTGCCCGGCTTTCTCCTCTTCCTCGCGCTCGTCTCGAGCTGTCTCGCGGGCGCGTTCCGTGTACGCGCCGACACCGACGTCGGTCCGGCCGCAGGAGCGGTCCTCGCGGCGCTCGTGGGAAATCTCGTGTGCCAGCTCTCGAGCGGCTATTCGCCCAACACGTTCCTGTTCATGTTGCTGGGGCTGGCGGGAGCAGCGGAGCTCATGGCCCAGAGGGCGCCGCGACTCGACGCGCCGCTCTTCGCGCCGTGAGGAGCTCCTTGCCCCCAGGCTCGCCGGTCGGATAAGAGGGCTCCGCGCGGCCGCCTCGTGCCGCGGGAGGAGCTCTCGATGAGACGCCTGGTCAAGCTCGCCGGCCTGGTGGCCGTGGCATCGTCGGTTGCCTGCAGCAACAATCCGACCGGACCCGACGGCGGAAGCTCGACCGGCAGCCACGGCAGCGGACCTGGAGGCGCGTCCAGCGGGGGCAACGGCTCCACCGGCGGCGCCGTGGGTGGCAGCTCCGGCGGCGGGTCGAGCGGCGGGAGCTCGTCCGGCAATCTCACCCTGAGTCAGTTCGAGAGCGCCTACCTGACCACGCTCTGCCAGGCCGTGGAGCAGTGCGAGCCCTCCGCGACGTACGTTCAGGACGCCTGCTCGACGACTTACGGCAGCCTGCTGGCCACGTCCCTCGCCGACGTGGCCTCCGACGTCGCGGCCGGACGCGTGACGTACAGCGGTGCCGCGGCGGCCGCCTGCCTTGCCGCCGCCTCCGGCGCGGGTTGCGCGCTGTTCGCGAACGGAAGCAGCTCTCCGGCAGCCTGCAACCAGGTCTTCGTCGGCGAGGTGGCTGCGGGCGCCGCCTGCTACGACGAGAACGAGTGCGACGCGGGCTACTGCACCGTCCAGGACTCGAACGCCTGTCCCGGGGTGTGCACCACCTATGCGGCGGTCGGCGCTTCCTGCGGCGGCGACGGCGGCCCGGAGTGCTCCGCCAACTCCACGTGCGCGTACGACGGTGGGTCGGGCAGCTGCGCCGCGCTACCGGGGGCCGGGGCAGACTGCAGCGCGACGCGCGAGTGCCAGACCGGTCTCGTTTGCGTGGGCGGGGCCACCTGCCGCGCGCCGGGCGGTGCCGGTGCGCCCTGTGATTCCGCCAACGGCACCGAGGAGTGCCAGAGCGGCTTCTACTGCAACCTGTTCGACGGTGGTGCCGGCAGCTGCGCCGCCCAGCTCGGCAGCGGCAGCGGTTGCAGCGCGTCCGTCGCCGGCATTCCCGGCGCGTACGGTGGCGAGTGCGCCCAGGGGCTGGTCTGCGCGGGATACTCCGAATCATTCACTGCGAGTGGAGAGATCACCGTCGCGGGAACCTGCGTGGCCGCCTCCGACGTCGGTGGCCCGTGCGTGCTGTCGCTCGCGGACGCGGGCGTCACCGTCTACTACAGCAGCGCGGTGACCGGCTGCCTCGGCGGGCTGGCCTGCGTCCTCGGGAGCTGCGTGGTGCCGCCGACCAGCGGTGCCTGCGCGAGCGATCTCAATGCGCCGTGTCAGACAATCACCTCGTACTGTGATCCGACGGGCCAGTGTCAGCCGAAGCAATCGACCGGCGCGAGCTGCAATCCGCAGCTGATCGGGGGAGACTGCCAGAGCGGCTACTGCGACGTGCAGCTGCCCGACGGGGGCGCGAGCCAGAGCGCCGGGACCTGCGCAGCCGCGGCGGGCAGGAGCTGCCCGGCGCCCTGAGGGGCTGTTCACGGGCAGTTGAAGTTGCAGGCCGTCAGCCCATCGATGCGGCACGTACACGAGGCCCCCGCGGGACAGCCGCCGTAGAAGGGTGCGCGGCTGGTCGCAGCATGTCCCGGCCGCCGTGCAGTCGGAATCGGATTGGCACGGGGGCTCACAAGATGCCGATTCTGGAACGGCCACGGCGACGGTGTTCGCGATCGATCTCCGTGTCGCGAGCCCCTGGATTTCCGTGGGGCTAGGCCCGTTCTACGGCGCGCTTCCAGCGGCTCAGCATGGCTTCTCGCGCGCCGGGATCCATCTTGGGCGTGAAGCGCTTCTCGAGCTTGTGCGCCTTGCGAAGCTCGTCGCGGCTCTTCCAGACGCCCACGGCGAGCCCCGCGAGGAAGGCGGCGCCGAGCGCGGTGCTCTCGATCATGCGCGGCCGCTCGACGGGGACCCCGAGCACGTCCGCCTGCAGCTGCATGAGCAGGTTGTTCTGGCTGGCCCCGCCATCGACGCGCAGGGCCGCGAGCTTCTGCCCGGAGTCCTGCTCCATGGAGGTCGCGAGGTCGCCGATCTGCAGCGCCAGCCCCTCGAGGGTGGCGCGCGCGAGGTGGGCAGCGGTCGTGCCCCGGTCGAGGCCGCAGATCAGTCCGCGTGCGTCGGGCCGCCACCAGGGGGCGCCGAGGCCGGCGAGCGCCGGGACGAACACCACGCCGCCCGAGTCTTTCACCTTCCGCGCCAGCGGCTCGATCTCGGCCGCGCTCTCGATGATGCCGAGGCCGTCCCGGAGCCATTGCACCGCGGCGCCGGCGACGAAGGCGCTTCCCTCGAGCGCGTAGGCGACTTCGCCGCCGACGCGCCAGGCCACGGTGGTGAGCAACCCGTGCTTGCTCGCGGCGGGCTTGGCGCCCGTGTTCAGCAGGAAGAAGGCGCCCGTTCCGTAGGTGCACTTGCTCTCGCCGGGCGCGAAGCAGGCCTGGCCGAAGAGCGCCGCCTGCTGATCGCCCGCGATGCCGGCGATGGGGATGCCGTCGGGGAGCAGGCCCAGACCCTTGGTCTGGCCGATCGTCTCCGACGAGGCGCAGACCTTGGGGAGCACGGCCGGCGGCACGTCCAGGAGCTTGCAGAGCTCGGGATCCCAGGCGAGCTTCCGGATGTCGAACAGGAGGGTGCGGCTCGCGTTGGTGACGTCGGTCGCGTGGACGGCCGCCCCGGTGAGCCGGTGGACGAGGTAGCTGTCGATGGTCCCGAAGCAGAGATCGCCGGCGGCGGCGCGTTCGCGCGCGCCCTTGACCTCGTCGAGCAGCCAGCGCAGCTTCGTGCCGGAGAAGTACGGGTCGAGCACCAGGCCGGTGCGCTCGCGGAAGAGCGGCTCGCGACCCGCTGCCTTGAGCGCGGCGCAGGCCTCGGCGGTGCGGCGGTCCTGCCAGACGATGGCATTGTGGACTCCGCGGCCGCTCTTGCGGTCCCAGAGGCAGGTGGTCTCCCGCTGGTTCGTGATGCCGACGGCGGCGATCTCGGAACCGGGGACCCCCGAGTGCCGCAGGGCCTGGTCGAGCGCGGCGGTGACGGAGCCCCAGATGTCGTCGAGCGAGTGCTCCACCCAGCCGGGTTTCGGGAAGATCTGCCTGAACTCGCGGTTCTCCCTCGCCTTGACCGAGAGCCGGCGGTCGAGGATCAGCACCGTGGTGCCGGTGGTTCCCTGATCGATGGCGACGACGTAGCCGCGTTCAGGCATGGGGTGTCCCTCCAGTCAGCGCGAACTCTAGCGCGTCGCCGAGTCGGCGGTGTGTGACAAATCGGTCCGTTCGAAGAGCGCCCCCACGGCGCGGGCCAGCGTCTCGCGGTCCCGGTCGATGCCGACCTGGTGCGCGCTCTCGGGCAACGCGAGGAGCTCGGTCGGGCCGCCGAGTCGGTGCGCAAGCTCGCGAGCCGCGGCGTTGTCGATGGTCCCGTCGAGCTCGCCGAGGGCGACGAGCGCCGGGCAACGCACCCGAGGCGCGGCGGCGAGGGCGCGCTCGCCGAGGGCTGCGAGCTCGGCGAGACCGTGGAGCGGTACGCGGGCCCCGGCGGGGACGTACGCGCGCGCGCCGGGGTCACGCACGTCGCTGCCCCCGAACTTGGGAATGGAGGGCAGCAGGCGCGCCAGCAGCGGCAGGCGGCGTACCAGCCGTGCGACGGCGAGGCTCGGTCGCTGCAACCGCACGGCGGGCGCAAGCAACGCCAGCGCGGTCACGCGATCGGGTCTCTCGGCCGCGAGCAGCACCCCCAGCAGGGCTCCCATCGAGAGGCCGGCGATGCGCACGCCCCCGGCGCACGAATCGAGCGCCTGCCGCGCGGCCGCCAACCAGTCGTCGGCGCCGCAGTCGGTTCGAAAATCGCGGCCGTGGCCGGGCAGGCACGGGGCGAGGACGTCGAAGCCGCGCGCTTGCAGCCGCTCGCCGAGGTAGCGCAGCTCCGCCGGCGTCCCCGTGAAACCATGCAGGAGCAGGCAGCGCGGCCCCCCGGCTTCCAGCCGAAAGGCCTGCGTCGGATCGGGGGTGACCGGCATCCCCCCTTTCTTGACACGCCGGAAGCGGCTCTGCTACTGGTTGAACGTTAGTCGCTTGAAGATACTCGCAAAATCTGCTCGGGCGAGGGGAGTGGCAGGGCCTGGGCGCCGCAGCCGGGAGGCCTCGTGGGGATGAAACGCGCGCTGCTCGTCGGGCTCTCGATGCTGGCGGCGTCGGGCTGCGTCGCGCCGGTGATGACGCTGATGGATCTGTCGGACGCCGAGGCCGAGATCGCCGCGGCAAAGACGGCAGACGCAGAGAAGTGGGCGCCGTACGAGTACACCTCCGCGGAGCTCTATCTGCACGAGGCGAAGGACCGGCTGGGCTACTCGGGGAGCTACTACCAGACCGCCTACGAGTATGCGCAGAAGGCGGCCGAGTACGCGAAGATGGCCAAGGAAAAGGCCGAGAACCACCCCAAGGAGTGAGTCTTGTCCAGCCGTCTCCGACTCGAGAGCGCCCTCGCGCTCGCCCTCGCCTCCGCGGCGGCCTGTGCCTCCCCGAGCGCGGTGCGGGCCCGCGACGAGGTGCTGCACCACGACGTCGGCGAGGCTCGCCACAGCGGAGCCTACCGGTGCGCGCCGCGCGAGCTGGCCACGGCCGAGGCCAACCTCACCTTCTCGGAGCGCGAGCTGGCGGAGGGGCACTCGCTGGACGCGCAGCATTTCACCACCCTCGCCGAGGACGCGATCAAGAAGGCGCTCGACCTCTCGAAGACCTGCGGCCCCAAGGAAGTCGTGATCGCCGCGCCGCCGCCGCCGAAGCCGCTGCAGGTCGTCAAGGTCGAGCCGAAGGACACCGACGGCGACGGCGTGCCGGACGACATCGATCGCTGCCCGACGGTGCCGGGACCCAAGGAGAACTTCGGCTGTCCCTGGGGCGATCGCGACAAGGACGGCATCGCCGACAACGTCGACAAGTGCCCCGACGTGCCGGGCATCCCCGAGCTGCAGGGTTGCCCCGACGTCGACACGGACAAGGACGGGATCCCCGATCGCCTCGACAAGTGCCCGACCGTGCCGGGCATCCCCGAGCTCCAGGGCTGCCCCGACACCGACCGCGACGGCGACGGCATCCCCGACCGGCTCGACAAGTGCCCCGACGTTCCGGGCGTGCCGCCGGACGGGTGCCCCAAGAAGTACAAGCTGGTGGTGGTGAAGCAGAACCAGATCGAGATCAAGCAGCAGGTGCACTTCGCGACCAACAAATGGCGGATCCTCTCGGACAGCTTCGAGCTCCTGAACGAGGTGGCGCAGGTCCTCAAGGACAGCCCGAACATTCACGTGCGCGTCGAAGGCCACACCGACAACATCGGCTCCGAAGAGCACAACATGACCTTGAGCCAGCACCGCGCCGAGTCCGTGACGGAGTACCTGATCGAGCACGGCGTCGACGCGGGCCGGCTCGTGTCGCAGGGCTACGGCTTCTCGCGGCCGATCGCCTCCAACGCGACCCGCATGGGTCGCGCCCAGAACCGGCGGGTCGAGTTCCACATCCTGAAGGCGGACGGCACCGACGTCGAGACCCCGGCGCCCGCCCCGGCCCCGGCAGAGTAGGAACGCCGGCGCGGCCGCCGCTGTTTCGATCCACGTGAGCGAACCCGCGGCAGCCGTGCCGTCTCTCCCTCCGTTCGTGCAGGCGGTCGCCACCACGCCCGACGACCTGGGCCTGACCTACCGCGTCTACGGCACGGCCGGCCCCTTCCTCGTCTGCACGAACGGTCTCGGCGTCTCCACGTTCTTCTGGGAGCTCTTCGCGTCGGCCTTCGCGGACCGCTACCGCGTGGTCGTGTGGGACTTCGTGGGGCACGGCCGCTCGAGCGATCCGAAGGACCCTTCGCGAGCCTACATCGTCGCCTTCGCCCGGGATCAGGCCACGGTGATTGACGCTGCGGGCGTCGACCGGGCCGTGCTGCTCGGGCACTCGCTCGGCGCGCAGGTGAACTTCGAGTTCTACCGCCGCTGGCCCGAACGCGTGTTGGGGTTGGTGCCGACCCTGGGAACCTATGGCCGTGCCGTCGAGACCTTCTTCGGCCTGCCAGGCCTTGCCGTCCCGGCCGCCACGTTCGTGGCCTGGGCGATGCCGAAGCTGCACCGGCTGATACCGCTCGCGCTCGACCCCCTGGTCCGCTGGTCGGTCATCGAGCGAGGGGCGCGGCTGGCGCGCATCATCGACCCGAAGACGCCGCCGATGCAGGGCTACTTCGAGCACCTCACGCGCCTCGATTACCGGGTCTTCAGCCACCTCGTGACGGACCTGCTCACGCACGACGCGAGCGACGTGCTGCCGCGGGTGCGCGTCCCCACGCTCGTCGTGGGCGCGACCCACGATCTCTTCGTGCCGCTGGCGGTGGCCCGCCGGATGGTCTCGCTCATCCCCGGCGCCGAGCTCGAGGTTCTGCCGCGGGGCACGCACGCCGCGCTGTACGAGCAAGCAGACCGCTTTCACGCGCGGGTCGAGCGTTTTCTGCGGGAGCGAGTCTTTCCCGCCGGCGGAGTTCAGGGCACCGGCGCGGCCTGAGGTTGGGGCGCCGGCTCTCCCGCGAGCACGGCGAGGGCGCTCGCCGCCAGCATCAGCGCACAGCCCGCGAGCTGGAGCGGCCTCAGGCGGTCGCCGGCCAGGAGGAAGCCCGCGAGCGCGCCGAAGGGAGCCTCGAGCAGGAAGATCATCGCCGCCGGCGTAGGCGCCAGCTTCTTCTGCACCTGCAGCTGCAGCGTGAAGGCCACCAGCGACGAGAAGACGATCAGGTAGCCCATCGCGAGGAGGAACCCCGGCGTGGCCGGCGGCACGCGCAGCCCCTCGAAGAGCGGCGCGGCGAGCAGCGAAGCCACCGCGACGCCCGCCATCTGCCAGAAGTTGAGCGCAATCACGTCCGCGCCGGCCGCCAGCCGGTCGGTGACCAGGATCTGCAGGGCACACGCCACCGCGCAGCCGATGGTGAGGACGTCTCCACGGTTCAACGTGAGAGCGCCGCCGCCCGCGGGCGCCGCCAGGAGCCACAGCCCCCCCACCGCGAGCGCAGCGGCAGCGGCGTGCGCCGCCCGCAGGGGGCGGCCGAAGGCCACCGCGAGGAGCGGGGTGATCACGGCGTAGAGGCCGGTGAGGAAGCTCGAGCGCGAGACGCTCGTCGTCACGAGGCCCCCCGTCTGCAGCGTGAACACCAGGAAGAGCAGCAGCCCCAGGCCGAGGCCGTGCAGCGCCCGCCGCCGCCCCAGCCGCGCGAGCCGCCCCCGCGCGAAGGGAAACAGGAGGAGCGTCGCGAGGGCGAAGCGGAGCGCGTTCGACCACAGCGGCCCCATGTCGACGAGCGTCCGGCGGGTCGCCACGAAGCCGAAGCCCCAGATCGCCGGGACGAGGACCAGGAGCAGGCCACCGCGGCGCTGCACTCAGTACCCCGGGCGGCGGTAGATCGTGATGTCCGGGGCCTCGTCCAGGAAGTGGGCGTGAACGGGCTCGTTCGTCCCGAAGGCGTTCCAGATCTGGTACTCCTGATCGCGGAACTCTTGCATGTACTGGTAGGCGGCGAGGCCGGCGCTGCGCAGGCAGGGCATCGTGTCGCCTCCGCCGCAGGTGGTGAAGCGGATGTCCGGGCGGAGCATGCCGTCCTCGCGGTAGGCCACGTAGCTGCCTTGCGTGACCTCGTGGAAGTCCACCACCGCGTTGGGCGGCGCGTTGTGGTTCAGCCAGTCGAGCACGCCCGAGACGTTGTTGCTCCAGAACTGGCGTTGCATGCCGAGCGTCGCCGCGCCCGCCTCACCGCCGGCGAGCTCGTTGTAGAAGCTCTCGCCATAGCCGCCGATGTGGATGCAGCCTAGCAGCGCCGGGAGCAGCACCAGTGCCGAGAGCGCCGTGAGGACACGCTGTTCGAGCTCCGGGTGGCGGCGCCAGCGGGCGAGGAAGGCGGCCACTCCGACGAGCGCCTCCGCGGCGAGGACGCACAGGTAAGGCAGGCCCGGCATCCAGTGCTTCATGCCGCCGAAGTGCGGCACCGTGGGCCAGGAGATGAGGAGCAGCGGCAGCAGGCCGTTGAACAGGAGCAGGGCGTGCAGGCTGTCGAGCCGCCTCTCGCCGCGGCCGAACAGGCGACCGAGCGCGCGGAGCGTGCCGGTGGCCATCAGGACGAAGATCGGCAGCGGCACGGTGAGCGCCGTGACGACGAAGACGTACGCGAGCGGGAAGGGCGGCTCCCGCAGGAGCTGGTGCAGATACGCCCACGGGTAGTTCACGTGGTTCGCGTGGAAGCCGAGGTAGGAGCCGATGCGCTCGATCGGATGCGGCCAGAGGTACGGCCAGTGAAGGAAGAAGATCGCGGGCCCGAGCGTGGCCATGTAGGCCCATTGTCGCGGCAGGGTGCGGCCAAGCGCCTTCCAGCGCCCCTCCCGCCAGGCCGCGGGCGCGATCGAGAAGGCCCAGTGCGCGAGGAGCGCTGCCGGGTAGAAGAAGGCGTTGAGCTTCGTCGCGAGCGCGAGGCCGTAGGCGACCCCCGAGAAGATCGCCCACCGGCGGCTCCCGAAGCCGCGCCAGTAGGCGTAGACGACCAGGAGCCACATGCCGGTGATCGGCATGTCGAAGCAGGCCAGGTGGCCATGGTAGAAGTCGTGCGGATACAGCCAGAAGAGCAGCGCGGCGAGCACGCCCGCGTCGCGCCGGCCGCCGGCCGCTTCCTTCCCCACGAGGTACAGCAGGGCCGAGACGAGCCCCGAGACCGCCCACGCCGGCGCGCGGTATCCCGCCGCCGGGCGGAGCCAGCCCAGCCCCACGGTGAAGAGGCGGTGGCTCAGCCCGAACAGCACCTTCATCAGGACGGGGTGCTCGGTGTTGTACCAGAACGCGCGCTGCAGGTTCGCGTCCGAGAAATGCTCGAGCAGCCGGCCGTGAAAGAGCGCGTCGAGGATGCCGAGGTACCAGGGCGTGTACTGGTCGGCGGCGAAGAAGTAGAAGCTCTCGTCGCGCGTGAAGCCGATGGCGCGCTCCGTCGCGACCATGGCGACGAAGGTGAGGGCCGCGAGCCCCAGGCAATAGAGCAGATCCTTGCGCCGCTCGCTCATCTAGTAGCCCACCGCGTCGAAGCAGAAGTGGCGCATGCCGGGATTGGGCGTCGCGACGTCGAGCTCCACCTCGTGCGCGCCGGCTGCGAGCCCTGGAAGACCCAGATCGAACTCGTGCCAGCCCGGGTCTCCCGGTTCGAGCGTCAGCTCCGCCGTCTCGGCGCCGTCGACGAACACGCCGAGCGAGACCGGCGCGGCCTGCCGCAGCTCCGCCGCCTCGCCGATGAGTCCGAAGCCGCCCCGCAGGCCACCGCGCAGGGGCACCTGCGAGAAGTGGAGTCGCAGCGGTTCGGGTCCCACGGGGTGCGCCCAGAGGCAGCGGCGCGGCAGGAAGTCGAACTCGTGCCACTCCGGCCGCACGTAGTTCCAGGGGCCCCGCGGACACTGGAAGCCACCTTGAACGGCCTCGCAGTCGACCGGATCGTCGCCGCCGATCGAGACCTGGGCGTCCGCGAGGCGCTCGGTGAAGTCGTAAGCGGGAGCGCGCCCGGGCTGCGGCTCATACAGCGAGAGCGAGAGCGGCCCGAAACGTTCGGGTCCCTCCACGCGCGCGAGGCGGTGGCCCAGGGCCTCGAGCTCGGCGGCCGCCTCGCTGCGCGGCAGGTCCGGCTGCGCCAGCACCCACAGCCGCGCGTAACGCTCGGCCTCACCATCGTCGGCGAGCTGCGGCAAGGCTACCACCGGCAAGCCATGAGAGAAGAGCTTGATGCGGTCGGCCCAGAACGGCAGGGCGGCAATTCCATCGCCGGGGTGCGCCTTGGCCAGCAGCTCGTGCTGGACCGCGAGGTAATCCTGCTCTGTCGGCAGGCGTCCCGGGAGCCGCAGCCAGTAAACCAGGGCGAAGAGCACGGCGGCGAGCAAGACCACCGCTTCAATCCCGGCAAAGGCCTGCGGCCGCGTCGCGCCGCCAGCGGCCGGCGCGGCATCGGGGGGCGCGGGCCGCTCGTCGGGCTCCCCCTCCGCTCTGGCGGGAGAGGGCCGGGGCGACGGCTCCCCGGCTGCGCCCTGCTTGCTCATGCGGCCGTCGTCTTCATCCGCCGCTCGCTCTTCTCGCGGCAGAAAGCACACAGCTCGGGGAGCTGCCCGCGGGCGTACGCCACGCCCCAGGGCGGGGTCATGGAGCAGCGGTAGTCGAGGCAATGGTGCAGGTCCCAGAGGTGGCCCACCTGGTGGACCGCAAGCTTCGCGAGGGCGCGCCCCCGTGCCTCCGGGTCGCCCGCGAGACCCGCCGCCGAGGCCACCGCCCGGTCGGCGCCGTACTTGGCGTAGCCTTGGGTCGGGAGGAGGCCCCGCGGTCCCGGCCGGTCCGCGAAGGGCGACTGCACCAGGAAGAGGATCTTGTCGTCGGCGAAGGTCTTGACCGGCCCCGCTTCGCTGAGAACCTTTGCCGCGTCCAGCTTGCTGCCGTCCCGTGCGTCGTCGGGCAGCTCCAGCTCGCCCACGTGCTCGCTGCCGACGCCGAAGGCGGCAAAGAGGGCGCGGCAGACCGCCTGGATCTCCTCGGCCTCGAACGGCTCGAGCGTGACGACGTGGATCACCGGCGTCCTTTCTTGGCCGGCTTGGCTTTCGCCTTTGCGGCCTTCACCGGCTTGGACTTGGCGGCCTTCGCCTTCTCTGGCTTCTCGCGCTTGGGCGCCGTGCGTGTCTTCGCCGCCGTCTTCGGTGGTGGCCTCGGCTCGGCCTTCTTCGCTTTGCGCGCCGGTGGGGCCTCCGCTTCGGCCTCCGCCGGCTCCTCGGCTCCTTCCGCTGCTTCCTCGCCCGCCCCGTCCAGCTCGTCGAGCCCCAGGCCGTCACCCATCGAAGCGGCGATGCGCTTGGCCTGTGCCTCCGCCCGGGCGCTGCCGGCCGGGGGGCTCAAGGCCAGGTCGATGGAATCCTCGGCGCTGCAGGCCGAGAGGCCGAGCGCGACCGCCACCTCGTGCACCAGCAAGTGGCGGGCGCTGTCGTACAGCTCACGCTCGCGCTGCGGCAGTGGGCGCATCAGCGCGAGCGTGTGGAGCCCCTTGAGCACCTCTGCCGTCCCCTGCAAGCTCCCGCCGACCATCTTGTCCGCGTGCGTGCGGTGCCGCACTTTCCAGTCGAGCTCCGGGTCTTCGCCGTCGGCTTCGAGAAAGGCGAGGATCTCCTCGACCTCGGAGCGCGCGGCCACGTGGCGCAGGCCGATCTGCGCGACCTTGGCGCGCGGGATCATCACGGTGGCGCCGTCTTCCTCGCGCTTCATGGTGAGGAACTCGCCCTTGACGCCGCCGATCTCCTTGAGCTCGATGCCGCTGATGCGACAGACGCCCTGGTTCGGGTACACGACCCTCTCGCCCACCTTCAGGGCCGTCTCTCCTATGGAAATCGGCTGGGGCTCCGTCGCCAAAGCGGAGCGTGCTTAACACGCGCCAAAGAGGGCGGTCAACGCGACTGACTCTTTCACCCCGAGCGACAGCGACGATCTCAGCGCGCCCGCGCCGCGCTCTCACCGTGCTTCTCGAGCAACTCGGCGAAGGGCCCGTGGAAATCGATGAACCCTTCCGGGGTCAACGAGAGGATGCGGCCGGCCGCATCGATGAGACCCCGGTCGTGGGTCACGTAGAGCACCGTGCCCTCGAACCGGCGGATGGCCTCGCCGAGCGCCACGATGGATTCGAGGTCGAGGTGGTTGGTGGGCTCGTCGAGCACGAGCACGTTGTCCTTCACCAGCATGAGCTTCGCGAAGAGCAGGCGCACTGCCTCGCCGCCCGAGAGAGCGTCGGTGGGCTTGAGACCCTCTTCCCCCGAGAACAGCATCCGGCCGAGCAGCCCCCGGATCTCCTCGTTGCCGGCGCGCGGGTCGATCTCGTGAAGCCAGTCGGCCACGGTCGTGCCGTTCGGAATGCCTGCTCGGTGGTCCTGGGCCAGGAGCCCGATGGAGGCCTCGTAGCCCCAGCTGACCTTGCCGGCGTCCGGTTTCAGCTCCCCCGTGAGGCACTTCACCAGCGTGGTCTTGCCGATGCCGTTGCGCCCGATGATCGCCACCTTGTCGCCGCGTGAGATGCCGAAGCTCACGTCGTGGAGCACGCGGAGATCGCCGTAGGACTTGGCGAGCCCCTCCACGGACAGCGTCTGCTTGCCCGAGGGACGCTTCTGCTCGAAGCGGATGTACGGCCGCTGGATGTTGCTGCGACGGAGCTCGGTGAGCTGGAGCTTCTCGATCTGCTTCACGCGGGACTGCACCTGGCTCGCCCGCGTGCCGGCGTGGAAGCGGGCGACGAAGTCCTGGAGCTGGGCGATCTTCTTCTGCTTGTCCGCGTTCTCTGCCTCCACGCGGCCGCGGAGCTGGCTCTTCGCCATCACCATGTCGTCGTAGTCGCCCGGGTACAGGATGATGGTCTCGTAGTCGATGTCCGCGACATGGGTGCAGATCTCGTTGAGGAAATGCCGGTCGTGGGAGATGACGACGAGCGTGCCTTCGTAGGCCCGCAGGAACGCGATGAGCCAGTTGATCGAATCGAGGTCGAGGTGGTTGGTGGGCTCGTCCAGCAGGAGCGCCTGCGGCTTGCCGAAGAGCGCCTGGGCCAGCAGGACGCGCAGCTTCGCCCCCCCGGCGAGCGTGCGCATGGGCTGGCCGTGCAGCTCGTCGGGGATGCCGAGCCCCTGGAGCAGCTCGGCCGCCGCGCTCTCCGCGCTGTAGCCGTCCTCCTCGGCGATCAGCGTCTCGAGCTCTCCGAGTCGCACGCCCATCTCCTCGGTGATTTCGGGCGCCGCGAGCAGGCGATCCTTCTCGGTCATGGCCGCCCAGAGCGGACCGTTCCCCATCACCACGGTATCGACCACCCGGAACTCGTCGAAGCGGAAGTGGTCCTGGCGCAGCACGCCGAGCTTGCGCGGCCGGCTCACCTTCCCGTGATCCCCGTCCTCGTCCCCGGCGAGGATCTTGAGGAAGGTCGACTTGCCGGCGCCGTTCGGGCCGGTGAGGCCGTAGCGGCGCCCCGGCGAGAATGTCACCGAAACGTTTTCGAAGAGCCTCTTGGGCCCGTAACTCTTGGAGACGTCGTCGACCTGGATCATGGGAGGTGCGAAATGGCGCGTCCGTATACAACAACCGAGGCCCCCGGCGCCATGCCCGGGGACGTGATAGAATCAGATCCGGTGCGTCTTTCTCCCGAGAAGGCCGCCCGGCTGCGGGCGGTCTGGAAGAAGCTCCGGGAAACCTTGGCCGGAGACGCCCGACCGGCCGGGCTCGCCATGGCAGTGGCCCTAGGGATATTCGTCGGTTGCACGCCGTTCTACGGTATCCAGACCGTGCTGGTCTTCGCGTTCGCGGCGCTCTTCCGCCTGAACCCCTTCCTCGCGTTCCTGGGTTCGCAGGTGTCCATCGGTCCGGTGGGCCTGGGGATCGCGGGCGTCGAGGTGGCGCTCGGCGAGTGGCTCCGCTACGGGCGCTGGGCGATGCCCAAGGCGGCCACCGGGCTCGGCCTGGCCAAGTGGCTCTGGGGCCACGCGCTCTATTCATGGGCGCTCGGCAGCGCGGTGCTGGGCGTGTCGCTCGCCGCGGCGGGCGGTCTTGCCGCGTGGGCAGCCGTCACGGCGTTGCGCTCGAGGGCTCCGCGGGCGGTGTGAAGCGAGAGGACCTCGCAGCGCGGCGCCGGCGAGCCGGGCGGATCGTCGATCGGCTGGTGAAGACCTACCCGGACGTTCGCATCGAGCTCGACTTCGCGAGCGACGTGCAGCTGCTGGTGGCCGTCATTCTATCGGCGCAGTGCACAGACCAGCGGGTGAACCTCGTGACCCCTGCGCTGTTCGCCCGCTTTCCCAGCGTGCAGGCCTTCGCGGCGGCCCGGCCCACCGAGCTGCATCCCTACATCCAGAGCTGCGGCCTCTACCGGACGAAGGCCAAGGCCATCGTCGCGGCTTGCCGCGTGCTGCTGGAGCGGCACGGGGGCGAGCTGCCGCGGGCGCGGGCGGCGCTCCACGCGCTGCCGGGCGTCGGCGCGAAGACCGCGGGCGTCGTCACGCTGCACCTTCCCGGCGGCGAGCCCGCCTTTCCCGTCGATACCCACGTCGGCAGGCTGGCGCGCAGGCTCGGCCTCACCCGGGAACGGAACCCC
>DATJNL010000096.1:0-4668 GCA_035508175.1 Myxococcales bacterium | reverse complement strand
AGCTTCACAGTCCGACAGAGGAGAGAGTTCTGATGGAGGCCACCGCGACGGCGTCGACACGCGTGTCCGCAACCGGGTCGCACTCGATTGCCGACCTGATCCCCTGCGCCGCCGCGGCGCACGGCCAGAACACCGCCATCCGCTACAAGCGCGACGACGCCTGGCACGACGTCAGCTACGCGCAACTCGCCGAGATCGTGCAGGAGATCGGGCTCGGGCTCATCGATCTCGGGATCGAGGCCGGCGACCGGATCTGCATCATCGGCAACACCCGCCCCGAGTGGTCCTACGCCGACATGGGCGCCACCTCCACCGGCGCCACCGTCGTCCCCATCTACCAGACCAACTCCCCTGAGGAGTGTCTCTGGGTCATCTCCGACTCCGACGCCTGCGCCATCGTCTGCGAGAACGAAGAGCAGCTCCAGAAGATCGCCGCCATCCGCGACCAGGTCCCAAACCTGCGCACCGTCATCGTCATCGACCCGCCCGCTTCAGGCTCGATCGCCGGCGGCCCCTCCGACGCCGTCCGCGCGCTGCAGGCCATCTCGCTCGAGGAGGTCCGCCAGCGCGGCCGCTCCCGCGACCCGCAGGAGCTCGAAGCCCGCCGCCAGGCCGTCCGCCCGGAGGACCCCTTCACCTTCATCTACACCTCCGGCACCACCGGCCCCCCCAAGGGCTGCGTGCTCACCCACGGCAACTACCGCGCCATCATCGACATGGTCAGCGAGGCCGGCGAGATCCAGGGCGACGAGGTCATCTACCTCTACCTCCCCCTCGCGCACTCCTTCGCGCTCTTGATCCAGCTCGCGGTCTTCGACCTCGGCGGCACGCTCGCCTACTTCGGCGGCGACACCAAGCAGATCATCGGCGAGCTGCAGGAGGTCAAACCCACCTACCTGCCCTCCGTCCCCCGCGTCTTCGAGAAGATCTACACGCTCGCCCAGGCCGCCATCCAGGCGCAGCCGCCGGAGGAGCAGGAGAAGGCCAAGGCCGCCATCGCCCTCGGCGTCAAGGTTCGCAACATGATCAACGAGGGCGTCGACGTCCCCGACGAGCTGCGGGGGCCCTTCGAAGAAGCCGACCAGCAGCTTTACAAGAACGTCCGCGCCATCTTCGGCGGCAAGGTGCGCCACGCCACCAGCGGCGCCGCCCCCATCGCCAAAGAGATCCTCGAATTTTTCTGGGCCTGCGGCGTTCCGGTGCTGGAGGGCTACGGCATGACCGAGACCGCCACCGCCGCCACCACCTCCACCGTCGCCAACCACAAGTTCGGCACCGTCGGCCGGCCGCTGCCCGGCGTCGAGCTGAAGATCGCCCCGGACGGCGAGATCCTCGTCAAAGGCCCCAACATCTTCAGCGGCTACCACAACAACGCCGACGCCAGCTTCGGCGCCGTCGAGAACGGCTGGCTGCACACCGGCGACCTCGGCTCCATCGACGAGGACGGCTACCTCTCGATCACCGGCCGCAAGAAGGACATCATCATCACCGCCGGGGGCAAGAACCTCACCCCCGCCAACATCGAGAACGACCTCAAGCAGTGCCGCTGGATTTCCCAGGCCGTCATGCACGGCGACAAACGGCCCTATCCCGTCGTGCTGATCACGCTCGACGAGGAAGAGATGCCCCAGCTCGCCGCGCAGGTCGGGCTGCCCGAGGGCTGCGACGTCGCCACCGCCGCCGGCGCCGCCGAGGTCCGCGAGCTGATCCAGGCCGAGATCGACCGCGCCAACCAGAAATACGCCCAGGTCGAGCAGGTGAAGAAGTTCGCCATCCTCGACCACGACCTCTCGCAGGCCACCGGCGAGCTGACCCCCACGCTGAAGGTCAAGCGCAACGTCGTCAACGAGAAATACGCCGAGCTCTTCGACGAGCTCTACGCCGGCTAGGGCGCCCGGCGGCACGATGTCAGGGCAAGCGCACGGAAGCGCCGTCGTCACCTGCGAGACTAGAGGCTGATGCGCACCGACCCAACAGACACCGGGGGCCTGTTCGTCGGGCGCCGGCCCGGCACCGCCCCCGTCCGCTTCCGCGCCCTGCCCAAGCGCGGCAGCGACGTGCGCCAGCGCGTCGACGGCTCCTTCGCCAACACCATCCTCGCCGGGATGGTCGTCCTCAGCCTGCTCTGCTGGGGGCCCATCCCCATCGCCTGCCTGTGGGTCGGTTCCGAGGTCGACTACCTCAGCGGCAGCGTCAGCTTCGGCATCCTCGCCGCCTTCGTCGCCCTGTTCGCGCTGCTGTTCGGCGCCCTCTCGCTGCTGCGGAGGATGGACCACGCCTGGATCCTCGTGCGCCGCGCCGCCGGCCACGACCAGCGCGGCGGCGCGCTCGGGCGCGTGTTCGGGATCTGCGCCGTCGTCTGTGCCCTGGTCTTCGCCTTCTGGTTCTTGATCATCCACGGGCCCGGCTCAAGCACCGTCTCCGGGCCCGGCACCGTCTGAGCCGCGCGAGGCTCGCGCATGGGTCTGCTCGACTACTACCGGCAGTTCGAAGGGATGTCCGAGGAGGAGGTCAACCAGGGCCTGCGCGAGGAAGCCGCCGAGCGCCGCCGCAAAGCCCTCACCCGCGTCGAGACGCTCGACCTCTCCCAGACCACCTGGCCCGAGCTGCCCAACCCGCGGATCGTCAACGCCATCACCTTCGTCGCCCGCCGCGGCCTGCACCGCTACCCGCACGTGCGCGGCACCGAGCTGCGCGACACCCTCGCCGAGAGCCTCGGCGTCGACAACGCCCGCCTGATCCTCGGCAACGGCGCCGCCGAGCTGCTCAGCTCCGCCACGCGGGCGCTGATCGAGCCCGGCCAGCGGCTCCTGACCAAATGGCCCGCCTACCCGCTGTACCCCATCATGGCGCGGCGCGCGCACGGCCAGGCCGTGCCCGTCGCCGGCGGCGTCGACGAGCTGATCGGCGAGGCGCAGGACCCCACCGCGCGGGTGATCGCCCTCGCCAACCCCAACGACCCCACCGGCGAGCTGATTCCCACCGCCGAACTCGACCGGCTGCTACGCGGGGTGCCCGAGGGCGTCGCCGTGCTGCTCGACGAGTCGCTCGTCGAGTTCGTCGATGCCCAGCCCGTCGGCGACTCGCTGCAGCTGCTCGAGCAGCACTCCAACCTGCTCGTCTTCCGCAGCTTCTCCAAGGCCTGGGGGCTCGCCGGCCTGCGCGTCGGCTACGCCATCGGCAGCCCGCGCTCGCACCAGCTGCTCGCCGAGCTCGAGCCCGACCTTGGCGTCTCAGAGGTTTCCCAGGCCGGCGCCCTCGAGGCGCTGCGCACCTGCCGCGAGCTGCTCGACCGCCACGTGCAGACCATCCGCCAGGAGCGGCCGCGGTTGACCGCCGCCCTGCGCGAGCGCCGCTTCGACGTCACCGACAGCCAGGCCAACTTCCTCTGGGCCGCCCACCCCGAAATCGCCGGCGGCCAGCTCGCCGCCCGCCTCGAGCAGTCCGGCATCCTGATCGCCGAAGGCGACGCGCTTGGCGAGCCGCAGCACGTGCGGATCGCCATCCGGGGCGAGGCCGCCACCAAGCGGCTCCTCGCCGCGCTCGACAAAACTCTCTAGCGCTAGCCGGCGGAGCCGGACTGCCTGAGCAGCGTGCTGGTCGTCCCTTCGAGGATCTTGCGCCAGGCGCTGACCTGCTCGGCCTCGTCGTCGAAGTGCTCCACCACCCGGCGCAGGCGTTTGCCGGAGATGTCGATCCCGTGATCGGTGGCGATCTCCTCGTAGTGGTCATATTCGCCCGCGAGGTGCTTCGTCACCGACTCGAAGCCGTGGCGCGCGATCTCCACGCGTGAGGTGAAGTTCATCATCGAGGTCTGGAACATCAGCTCGTCGGTGGGTTCGGGCTCGATCAGCACGATGTCCACCCCCGGGTAGCGCTTCTCCCAGTTCTTCGCCAGTTCGTGCAGGCGCTGGTGGGCCACCAGCTTGAAGGCCTGGTAGCCGATCTGCGGGAAGCCCATGTCCGAGACGCGCCGCGGGCGGCTGCCGCGCAGCGTGCGCACGCTCTCCGCGAAGTCGTTCACGAACGGCACGATCGGGTTGATCACGATCACCAGCTTCGCCCCCGCCTCGACCGCGATGTCGAGGTTCGTCGTGGAGACCATCCCCCCGTCGATCAGCTCGCGGTCGCCGATCTCCACCGGCGCGTAGACCATCGGCAGCGCCCCCGAGGCGCGGACCGCCTTCGAGATCGGGACGTCGTCCGTGCCCTCGACGCCGAACACCACGCGCTCGCATGTGTCGAGGTCCGTCGCCGTGAGGTAGAGCTCGCAGGCCAGCTCGCGGAAGTCGTCGGTGCGGCCCGGCTCGCTCAGGACCTCGTGCATGTAGCGCTCGATCCCGCTGCCGGTGTAGGCGCCCGAGGGCAGCCCCTCCGCCAGGCCCAGCAACACGTCCAGCAGCGACACCGCCCCGCGCTGGCTGACCACCTGGCGCGCCAGCGACAGCGCCCGGAACGGCAGCACCGCGCCCTTGCGCGCGAACTCCAGCAGGTTCGGGCGCAGCAGGTCGCCAAGGTCCACGTCTTTGAAGGGCGGTTTGCCCTGGCGCGTCACGACCCGCATCATCTCCTCCGGCGTGACGCCGTTCGCGCACAGCGCCGCGATGAACGCCCCCGCCGAGGTGCCGACGTACACGTCGAACTGGTTCACGCTGCTGTTCACCGCCA
>DATJNL010000095.1:0-6551 GCA_035508175.1 Myxococcales bacterium | reverse complement strand
CAGGTTGCCGACCAGCGAGTCGCCGTAGAGGCCCGTGCCCAGCTCCGGCCGGGCGTCGAGGTCGTCGAGGATGGAGGAGAAGCCGGCGGGCCCGGGGGGCGCCGCGCCGAGGAGCAACAGGGTGGCGCCGGCGAGGGGCAGCATTCAGTGCGATGAGCCTACCATCGCCCGGCCCTCAGAACGCAAACTCGTCTCCCTGGGCGCGCAGCGCCGTGACGGTGGCGAGGTTCACGATGTCGCGCACGGAGGCGCCGGTCTGCAGCACGTTCACGGGCTTCTGCATGCCGGTGAGGATGGGGCCGATGACCTCGGCGCCGCCGAGGCGCCACAGCAGCTTGTAGCCGATGTTGGCGGCATCCAGGTTCGGGAAGATGAGCACGTTCGCGTCGCCGCCGATCGACGAGAACGGGAACTCCGCCTCCCGCACCTCGGGCACGACCGCGGCGTCCACCTGCATCTCGCCGTCGACCACGAGGTCGGGGCGCTGCGCTTTCAGGATCCGGACCGCCTCCCTCATCTTGCCGGCGCCCGGCGCCGCCGAGCTGCCGAAGTTGGAGTGCGAGAGCAGCGCCACCCGCGGCGTCAGGTCGAAGTAGCGCGCCACGTCCGCGGTGCGGGCCGCGATCTCCGCGAGGGCCTCGGCGCTCGGGTCGACGTTCACCGTGCAGTCGGCGAGGAGCTTGAAGCCGTGCTTGAAGATGCACAGGTAGATGCCCCCGGCGCGCTCGCCCGGACGGGCGCGGATGACCTGGAGCGGCGCGTGGATGGCCTCGGGGTAGCTCTGGGTGAGGCCGGTGACCATCCCGTCGGCGTGGCCCTCGCGCACCATCATCGAGGCGAAGACGTTGGGCTGCGCCACCTGGACGCGCGCGTCCTGCAGCGAGCAGCCGTGCCGCTGCCGCAGGGCGTAGTAGGCCGCCACGTAGGCCTCGAAGCGGGCGTCGCCGCGGACGTCGAGGATCTCCGCCGCGCCCAGACCCTCGAGCTTGTCCTCGGCGATGGTGCGCCGGATCGCGGCCGGATCGCCCAGCAGCACCGGCGTGCAGATCCCGTCGTCCAGCAGCTCGCGCGCCGCCTGCAGGATCCGGAGCCCCGCTCCCTCGGGGAAGACGATGCGCTTGCGCGACCGCCGCGCCTTCCCCGCCGCCACGCGCATGACCTCGTAGCTGCGGGAGGTGCGCTTCTGGAGCTGCTCGGCGTAGCCGGCGAGGTCGACCGGCACGCGGGCGACGCCTTCCTCCATGGCCGCGCGGGCCACCGCCGGCGCCACCCAGAACAGCACGCGCGGGTCGAACGGCTTCGGGATGATGTACTGGCGGCCGAAGCTGAAGCGCTCGCCGCCGTAGGCCCGCGAGACGGACTCCGGCACCTCTTCCTTCGCGAGGGCCGCGAGCGCGTGCGCCGCCGCCAGCTTCATGCCTTCGGTGATGCGCCGGGCGCGGACGTCGAGCGCGCCGCGGAAGATGAAGGGGAAGCCGAGGACGTTGTTCACCTGGTTCGGGTAGTCGCTGCGACCCGTGGCCATGATCACGTCCGGCCGCGCGGCGACGGCGTCCGGGTAGGCGATCTCCGGATCCGGGTTCGCGAGCGCGAAGACGATCGGGTCCTTGGCCATCGAGCGCACCATCTCCGCCGTCACCAGGCCCTTCACGCTGCAGCCGAGGAACACGTCGGCGCCGCGCAGCGCTTCGGCCAGCGTGCGGAGCGGCGTGTCCACCGCGAAGCGCTCCTTGTACCGGTTCATGCCCTCCGTGCGGCCGCGGTGGATGACGCCCTTGGTGTCGACGAGCAGGAGGTGCTCGGGGCGGACGCCCAGGCGCAGGTAGAAGGCCGCGCAGGCCATGGCCGAGGCGCCGGCGCCGCTGACGACGACCCGGATCGAGGCCAGCGGCTTGCCGCAGAGCTCGGTCGCGTTCAGCAGCGCCGCGCCCGAGATGATCGCCGTCCCGTGCTGGTCGTCGTGAAAGACGGGAATCTCCATCTCCTCGCGCAGCCGCTCCTCGATGGCGAAGCACTCGGGCGCCTTCACGTCCTCGAGGTTGATCCCGCCGAAGGTGGGCTCGAGGGTCTTCACGGCGTGGCAGAAGGAGTCCACGTCCTTCGCCGCCAGCTCCAGGTCGAAGACGTCGATGTCGGCGAAGCGCTTGAAGAGGACGCCCTTGCCCTCCATCACCGGCTTGCCGGCGTGCGGGCCGATGTCCCCGAGCCCCAGCACCGCCGTGCCGTTGGAGATGACGGCCACGAGATTGCCGCGCGCGGTGTAGCGGTACGAGAGGTCCGGGTCCCGGGCGATCTCGAGGCAGGGCTCGGCGACGCCGGGGGAATAGGCGAGCGAGAGGTCGCGCACCGTGACGCACGGCTTGGTCGGGACGACCTCGATCTTTCCGTGGCGCCCTTCCGAGTGGTAGTCGAGCGCGTCCTGCCGGCGGATCTTGATGGGTCCGAAAGAAGTCGCCATGGCGTGGTCTCGTAGCCCGCGGCCGGGGGATCGTCAATCGACGGTCGGCGCGCTCTCCGCGGCGAGGCGGCGCTCGATCCGCGGATCCGGGATCACCCACAGCGCGGCGATGCCGGCGTAGATGACCTGCGCGATCCACGGGCGCACGAACGCGAGGCCCACGGCCGCGAGGTAGAGCAGCTGCGACGCGATGCCCTTGGCGGCGCTGCCCGTGACCGCCTCGCGCAGCGCGGCGTTGTCGGGATCGAGCGCGGCCATCGCCTGCGCGAAGATGACGAAGGCCACGCCGGCGAGGAACAGCAGGCCCCCGTAGACGGCCGTCGGCAGCGAGGCGAACGGGTACTTGCCGATCCAGCCGGTCGCGAGCGGCACCAGCGAGAGCCAGAACAGGAGGTGGAGGTTCGCCCACATCGCGCGGCCGCCGACCCGCCGGCTCGCGTGCAGCAGGTGGTGGTGGTTGTTCCAGTAGATGCCGACGTAGACGAAGCTCAGCGCGTACTCGGCGACGGCGGGCCAGCTCGCGCCGAGCGCGCCGAGGTCGGGCCCGGCCGGCGAGTGGATCTCCAGCACCATGATCGTGATGATCACGGCGAGCACCCCGTCGCTGAACGCCTCGAGCCTTCCCTTGGGCATCGAGGGGCGAGGCTAGGCCGGCCACTGGCCGTATTCAAGGCGGGCCTCGAGGGACGCCGGAACCCAGAGGTCGGCCTCGACCCAGGGGAAGGGGGCTCAAGCCACTGAAACCACGAGGCGGCACCCGGGCACTACCCTTGCACGATGGAAGGGCATGACCCGCCTACTCCTCGTCGACGACGATCCCCTGGTGGCCACCGCCCTGCGCCGCACGCTCTCGAAGCACGACTTCGAGGTGGTGGTGGCCTTGGATGCCCGCTCCGCCTTCACGGTCTTCGAGCTGTTCGAGCCCGACGTCGTGCTGAGCGACGTGCTGATGCCCGGCACGAACGGCGACGAGATGCTCGACGACATGCGGGTGTTGCGCCCGGACCTCAAGGGCGTGCTCATCTCCGGCCACGCGCACGGCCCGACCCTCCGCGACTACCAGCTCATCGAGAAGCCCTGGCGCGAGCAGGAGCTCCTCACGGCGCTCGCCGGCGAGCGCTCGAACGTCATCTACCTGTAGGGCCCGCGCCCGCTTCCACGGCCGCGCGCGCCGCCGCTCCGAGCGGGGCCCTCTCAACGCCCTGTCAAAGATCCGTCACCTGGCCGACGTCTGGGGTAGACTTCCTCGTCCCCGATCTCACAAGGAGCCCCGGACCCATGCCTGCAGGACGCCTCGCCGCCCTCGCCCTCGCCGTGCTCGCGAGCCCCTCGGCCATCGCCGATCCAGCGGCCCCGAAGCTCAGCCCCGCCGAGATCCTCGCCAGGATGGAGGCGACGAACAACGACTACGCGGATCAGATGCTGAACGAGCGGCTGACCGTGGTGGACGTCGACGGGACCCGCCGCAGCTACGACCTCACCTTCCGGCAGAAGGGAACCAAGCGGCTGGTGGAGTTCACCTCCGGCGAGTCGAACGGCATGGCGGTGCTCGTGGAGGACCGCAACGACGTCTACGTCTACCTCCCGGGCTTCCGGAAGGTGCGCCGCGTGTCGGCCAGCTCCATGAACGAGTCGATGGTCGGCTCCGACCTGAGCAGCGACGACATGGCGACGGTGAGCTGGGCCGAGCGGTACGACGTGAAGCTCGAGAAGGAGGACGACACCTCGTGGTGGCTGGCGCTCACGCCGAAGCCCGGCGTCGAGAGCAACTACGGCCGCATCGTCCACCGCGTCGGCAAGGCGCACTTCCTGCAGCAGGAGACGCACTGGTTCGACAAGGCCGGGCAGGAGGTCAAGCGCCTCGTCTCGAGCGAACCCACGAGCTACGACGGCGTGATCCGCAACAAGCTCGCCATCTTCTCCGACCCGCGCACCGGCCATCGCACCGAGCTCGAGACCACGTCGGCGAAGTACAACCAGGGGCTCGGCGACGAGCTCTTCACGGTGCGGCAGCTCCAGTGGGGCAGGTAGGCCGACGGCGTGCTCGATCGTGGCTCGGCAGTCGCAGCCCTGGCCCTCGTGATCGCGCCGGCCGCGGCGCAGGCGGCGCCTTCGTGGACGGACATGTTCGACTTCTCGGGCTACGAGATGAGCGACGTCCGCTTCGACATCGACGACTACCGCGGCCCGACGCCCGGCCAGGGCTACACGTTCTCGCTCAACCGCAACGACGTCGACCTCAAGCTGCGGATCACGCCGCACCCCCGCGTGGTCGGGGTGGTCGAGACCCGGCTCCGCTTCTACGGCTTCGTCTCCAGCCAGACGCTGGCCGTCGCGGATCTGTGGGACGCCTCGCAGGTGTCTCCCTTCACCCTGTACCTCGACCAGGCCTACGTCGCGGTGAAGAGCCTGCCGCTGTCGTGGATCGACCTCAAGGCCGGCCGGATGCAGGTCACCTGGGGGTCGGCGGACATCTTCAGCCCGAACGACAACCTGAACTCGCGCGACTTCTCGGACCCGCTCGACTACACGCGCAAGGTGCCGAACGAGATGCTGGAGGTCGACGCCTACCCCACCTCGTGGCTCACGCTGAACGCCGTCTGGGTGCCGATCTTCCAGCCGTCGTGGCTGCCGCCCTCGGCGCCCCTCGCCTTCGCGGTGCAGCAGAACGCGCAGGGCTGCTTGACGCAGTTCCCCGCGCCGCCGCTGAGCGTGGCCCAGAACCAGCAGCTCGAAGGTCTGTTCTCCGCCGTCAACCCCTGCGCGCTGAGCTTCGCGAACCCCTCCGTGACGACCTACCTGCCCAACAACGCGCTCGGCGATTCGCAGGTCGGCCTGCGCGCGCGCATCGCCGTGGGCGGCCTCGACCTGGGGCTCAACTACTACTACGGCCGCTTCGGCTTCCCGGTGGCGTACGACGCCTCGGTCTCGGTCACGCCGGGGAGCCCCCAGACGAACATCGCGTACGACGCCGAGGTCATCTATCCGCGCATGCAGGTCGCCGGCCTCGACTTCAGCTACAGCGCGCCCTGGCTCTTCGACATCGGCTTCGTGGGCGACGCCGCGGTCATCTTTCCCGAGCCGGTCAATTTCGCCCTGGGCATCTACGAGAACGGCTCCCCGCTGTTGACGCTCGTGCAGCCGAACGTGTCCGGCCAGCCCTTCGTGAAGGCGACGTTCGGCGCGGAACGCTCCTTCGGCGACTTCCTCTACGTCAACGCGATGTACATCCACGGCTTCTTCGACGAGTTCGACGACGCCTACGGCCTGCACGACTACGTCTCGCTGACGCCGGAGTTCAAGATCCTGCACGACCGGCTGAAGCTGCGCATCGCGGCGATCCTGGACCTCACGGACCTCTCGAACGTGGTCTACCCGCAGCTCACCTGGACGGTGCTGCCCTCGGTCGAGGTGATGCTGGGCGCGTTCATCCTCGGCGGCAGCACCCACCCCAGCAACCCGCTCGACTATGCGTCGCGCAGCAAGTTCGGACAGCTCGCGGCCGGCCGCGACGACGCGATCCTGCGCGTCACCATCACCTGGTAGGAGGCGCGCCTGGACCGTCGAGATCTCATGCATGCGCTGGCTCTGCTGGTCCTGCTGCCCACCGCGGCCTGCGACTGGGGCGAAGACGGGCTCGCCCGCCTCGAGCAGCTCCACCCCCCGCCCGCGGTGCCGGCCGGAACGAACGGCGCCGCCTGCCAGATGCCGGACGCGGACGGGGGCACGGTCACGGCCCCGGACGAGGGCTGCCTCGGCCTGCTCAGCGGCCAGTGGGCGGTTCGCCTGGTGCAGTTCGCGAACATCAGCCCCCTCGGTCCGCCGCCCTGGAACCTCACGATCACCGATCTCTTCCTCGCCCAGCTCTCGAGCGACAAGAGCTCCCTGCAGCTCACCTTCTGCGGCGAGGAGAACGCGCTGACCGACGACACCGGGGCGCCGCAGACGCTCGGACAGAACACGATTCCACCGGCCCTGGTGAGCGCGCTCGCGGCGGCGCCGCTCGTGGTGCCGTTGCCGGGCGACGGCACGCTCCAGGCGAGCGGGGTGGTTTGGCTCTGGGGGCTGCAGGGCCTCGCGAACCCGGCGACCG
>DATJNL010000094.1:0-4353 GCA_035508175.1 Myxococcales bacterium | reverse complement strand
CGCCCCGCGCTTCATCCCTCGCCAACCCTGGACCCCTGAGCTCGAGATCGTAGGCAGCAACGGGGCGCGGGGCGGCAGACCCGCGGCAGAGAGCCCAGCGCTTGCCTACCGCCCGGACTTGCTTCTAATATTTCGACATCCCATGAAAACGACCAATGCCATCGCCCCCCTCGCCCGGGCCGGTCTGCTCGCGGCGGCGGTCTCGCTCGCGCTGCCCGCGCTCGCCGCCGACGTGCGCATTCAGGGCAGCCACCGCAAGACGCAGGTCAAGGGCGAGCGGACGTCGTACCGCCTCGTCGAGAAGGGCGGACGCCTCACCGCGACGGTGAAGGGACCGGGCGACCTCACCGTGATGCTCCACGCCGAGCTCAAGGCCAGCGGCAACGCCGCGGCGAGCCTGTTCCTCGACAAGAAGAAGATCCACTTCGTCGATCTGAAAGGCGCGCCGGCCGGCGCGCTGTCGACCGGCGGCTCCGCGGGCCCGCTCAGGACCGAGGTCATCAAGATTCCCCCCGGCAGCCACGAGGTCGCCATCGAACCGTTCGGCGGCGCGGCGGTCGCCTTCCGGATGTCGAGGGCCGGCGGCTCCCACGATGAGACGGCCGGGACCAAGGGCAAGAAGGGCTCGCGGCACAAGCAGGCGCAGGCGGCTCCGGCCCCGGTCGAGCTCGCGGCCGAGCCGATCGCGACGCCTCCCGCCGAGGCCGCGCCCGCCGCACCATCACCCGCGACGCCCCCTGCGCCTGCCGCGACCGCGGCGGCCACGCCCGCCCCCGCGCCACCCCCGCCCGCGGCTGCGGCCCCACCGGCCGAGGAAGGCTCCCTGATGATGGGCGAGCCACCCCCGAAGCCGGCCGCCGAAGCCTCGGCCACGCCCCCGCCGGAGCCTGCCCCCGCCCCGGCGCCCGCCGCCGAGACCCCGCCCGCCGCGCCCCCCGCCCCCGCCGAGGCCACCTCGACGACCACGGTGGAAGTGGACAAGACGAGCGGGAAACGCTCGGCGGCGACCTACTGGCTGGCCGGCACGGCCCTCGTCCTCGCGGGCGGCGCCGTGGCGCTGTGGGGCGTGTCCTCGATCCAGGATTCCAACTACCAGAACGCCGTGGAAGCGACGAACGGCACCGCCGCCAACCCCGCGCGGGGCTCGATGCTGAGCACCGCCAACACCGAGCTGACCATCGCCGAGATCGTCGCCGGCGCGGCGGCCGTCGCGCTCGCGACCAGCGCGGTGCTCGCGTGGTGACCCCCATGAAGACGACCTTCGCCCTGGCCCTGAGCCTCGCCGCCTCCGGCTGCTTCCTCTATCCGTCCACCGCCTCGAGGTGCAACACGCAGGGCGACTGCGCGCCCGGCGACTTCTGCACCGGCACGCCCGCACTTTGCCAGAGCTGCGCCACGCTCGGCGGCAGCGAATGCGACGGCGGCAGTTGCGTCTTCACGTCGACGGATCCCGCCAACTGCGGCGCCTGCGGTGCGGCCTGCCCGTCGGGGGTGGCCTGCGTGGCCGGGGCGTGTGCCAGCGCGGGCTGTGGCAGCGGCACGGCCTGCACCGTGAACGGCCAGGCGGTCTGCGTGGACACGCAGAGCGACGGCCTCAACTGCGGCGGCTGCAACCAGCCGTGCGCGCCCGGGCAGATCTGCGCGAGCGGCGTCTGCACGGCGAGCTGCGCCGACGGCTACTTTGCCTGCGACGCGGGCTGCGCGGACATCACGATCGACTCGCAGAACTGCGGCGGCTGCGGCGTGGTGTGCCCGGCCGGGCAGCGCTGCGAGGCCGGGAGCTGCACCGAGAGCTGCGCGGCCGGCTACACGGCCTGCGGGGATGCCGGCGCGGCGCCCTACTGCGCCAACCTCGACGTCGACGGCAACAACTGCGGCAGTTGCGGCAAGCAGTGCTCGGGCGGCCTGCTCTGCAACGGGAGCGGCGCGTGCAGCGGCAGCTGCGCGAGCGGCTTCTCGAGCTGCGCGAGCGACGGCGGCACCTCCTGCGTCGACTTCCAGACCGACGACCAGAACTGCGGCGGCTGCCACAAGAGCTGCCCCGGCGGCACGCGCTGCGAGAGCGGAAGCTGCGTCGAGAGCTGCGCCCCGGGCACGCAGGCTTGCCTCGCGGGCGACGCCGGCTACTGCGCGGACCTCTCGAAGGACCCGGCCAACTGCGGCGTCTGCGGCACCACCTGCGCCGCGGGCGGGATCTGCGTCGACGGCGGCTGCAACTGCCCCGGCGCCGACGTGAGCTGCGGCACGGGCGCCGCCGCCGTCTGCACCGCCACGCTCGTCGACCCCAAGAACTGCGGCGGCTGCGGCAAGAGCTGCGCGGCCGGCCAGAGCTGCGCGGGCGGCGGCTGCTCCGGGTGCGCGACCGGCTACACCTCGTGCAGCGTGGACGGCGGCAGCGTCTGCACCGACCTGCAAGGCGACGCGAAGAACTGCGGCACGTGCGGAAAGGCTTGCGCCGCAGGGCAGAGCTGCGCTTCGGGGAGCTGCACGGGCTGCGCCGTCGGCTACACCTCGTGCAGCGTGGATGGCGGGAGCGTCTGCACCGACCTGCAGGGCGATGCGAAGAACTGCGGCGCCTGCGGCAGGGCCTGCAACGCCGGCCAGAGCTGCGCCGCGGGGAGCTGCCTCGGCTGCGCCGCGAGCTACTCCCTGTGCGTCACCGACGCCGGCAGCTACTGCGCGGACGAGCGGAACGACCCCGCGAACTGCGGCGGCTGCGGCAGCGTGTGCGACGGCGGGTGCGTCGACGGCGGCTGCAGCTAGCCTGCACTAGCCGACCGAAATCTTGCGCACGCCCTTGGCCGCGAGCAGCGGCTTGACGCGCTCGCGCAGGTCGCCTTGCAGGACCAGGGCGCCGGCCTCCACCACCCCGCCGCAGCCGAGGCGGTTCTTCAGCTCCTTGAGCCAGCTCTCGAGTTCCCTAGGGCGCAGCTCGAGCTGCTCGATCACCGTGACTTCCTTGCCGCCCCTCCCCTTGCGCTCCATGCGCACCACCGCTCGTGCCGGGCCCTTGGGGGGCGGGGGCTCGACCGGCTTCGGCCCCTCGGGGAGACCTTCGGCCTTGCCGGCGAGGACGGCAAACGGGTTGTTGAACGGCTTGTCGGCCATTTCGAATATTCCATACACGAAAACCCTTGCGAACACCGCTGGATCCAGGGCGCCGAGAGCCCACGGCGCAGGGGCGTGCGGCGACGGCGGCTGACCGCGGCCCATTGCGCCGCCCGGGCGCTTGGGGTACACCCGCTTCACCGTCACGGAGGGAAGCCGGTCGAAAGCCGGCGCGGTCCCGCCACTGTAGCCGCGGTTCGACGGCCTCGGTAGTCGCCACTCGCAGCGCATCGCGGGGAAGGCGGAGGACGTCGCGGGCAACGTCGCCCGCAGCCGCGGGAGCCAGGATATCTCCGCCACGGTCGCCGGCGCGATGGGCGCGCCCGGATTGCTTCGCCCCTCCGGTGGAGGGGGCGCGGGGCCGATGACGGAGCCGAGATCCATTGGCGTGGCCGTGCTCGTCCTGCTCCTCTGCAGGGCGGCGCGAGCGTTCGCGCAAGCAGACGGCCACGCGGCCTCGGCCGCCGGGCGACCGGACGCCGGGAGCGACGTCGAGCTGCCGCCGGTCGACGTCCCGGCCACCGAGGCGCCCGAGCTGCCCGAAGACGCGCAGGACCCGACGGCCTTCGCGACGGAGATCCGTGCCTCCGACTACGGCGGCGAGGAGCGCTCCGTGGCGGAGCTGGCCGCCACCGCGCCGGGCGCCACGATCCACCGTCTCGGCTCGTACGGCCAGCTCGCCACGATCGAGCTGCGAGGGGCGACCTCGGACCAGGTGCTCGTGCTGCTCGACGGCATCCCGCTGACCAGCGCGGCGGGCGGCTCGGTGGACCTCTCCACGATTCCGCCGTCGCTCATCGACCGCATCGAGGTGTTGCGCGGCGACGAGGCCGCGCGCTACGGCGCGGGGGCGCTGGGTGGCGTCGTGAACGTGATCACCAGGCGGCCCGCGAATGCGCTGGCGGAGGGCGCGCTGGGCTACGGCGATTGGAACACGGTGGACGCAAACGCGGCCGGTTCGCTGGCGGGCCCCTCGCGCGGCGGCCTCGTCGCGGCCTCGTTCTTCCGCAGCGACGGCAACTTCGACTACCGCTTCGACCCGACGCCGCAGCTCGCCGGCACGCCGCTCGCCTCGGCGGTGCGCACGAACGACCAGAGCCTCGTGGCGGGCGCGCTCGGCAGCGGCTTCTTCCGCTTCGCCGACTCGACGCTCGAGCTCGTCGGCCAGGGCAGCGGCGGCGCGCGCGGCCTGGCCGGTCCCGTCTACGACCCCACGCCCAGCGACTCGGAGACGTTCGAGCGCGG
>DATJNL010000093.1:0-3096 GCA_035508175.1 Myxococcales bacterium | reverse complement strand
GCCCGGGCACCGATCGGGCGCGAGGGCCGGGCGGCGGACGCGGAAGCGGCGGCCGGGGCTCTCGCCTCGCCGTCGAGCGCGGCGCCGCGCCCCTGGTTAGAATGCGCGCGAGCGTTCGCACCCCGGAGGAGCCCATGGAATACCGCCGCCTCGGCCACACCGGCCTGTCCGTCTCGCGCCTCTGCCTCGGCTGCATGAGCTACGGCGACCCCGCCGCCACGCTGCCGGGCGCGCCGCCGCGCTGGGAATGGGTGCTGAAGGAGGACGACGCGCGGCCGTTCTTCAAGCGCGCCCTCGAGCTCGGCATCAACTTCTTCGACACCGCCAACGTGTACTCGCTCGGCCGCAGCGAGGAGATCACCGGCCGCGCGCTGCGGGACTTCGCGAAGCGCGAGGAGGTCGTCATCGCCACCAAGGTCTGGGGCGTGATGCGGCCCGGCCCGAACGGCGGCGGGCTCTCACGCAAGTCCATCCTGGCCGAGATCGACGCGAGCCTCCGGCGGCTCGGCACCGACTACGTCGACCTGTACCAGATCCACCGCTGGGACGACGCGACCCCGATCGAGGAGACGATGGAGGCGCTCCACGACGTCGTGCGCGCGGGCAAGGCGCGCTACCTCGGCGCGTCGTCGATGCGCGCCTGGCAGTTCGCGAAGGCCCAGGAGCTCGCCGCGCGGCACGGCTGGACGCGCTTCGTCTCGATGCAGAACTTCTACAACCTGCTCTACCGCGAGGAGGAGCGCGACATGGCGCCGCTCTGCCGCGACCAGGGCGTGGGGCTCATCCCCTGGAGCCCGCTGGCGCGCGGCCGGCTCGCGCGGCCGCCGGAGGGCGGCGGCACCAAGCGCTCCGAGACCGACCGCTTCGGCAACCTGCTCTTCGGCGCGACCGGCGACCTCGACCGCGGCGTCCTCGCTGCCGTGGATCGCCTGGCCAGGGCCCGCAAGCTCCCGCACGCGCAGATCGCCCTCGCCTGGCTCCTGCAGCGGGACGGCGTGACCGCGCCCATCGTCGGCGCGACGAAGCTGGAGCACCTCGAGACCGCCGTGGGCGCGCTCGGCGTGCAGCTGTCGCCGGACGAGGTGGCGGCGCTGGAGCAGCCCTACCTGCCGCACGCCGTCGCCGGCCTCGCCTAGCGAGCCGCCCGGCGCTTCCTCGGGGCCGCGGGCGCGTGGTACCGCGCGCCGAGCTCGGCGACGAGGAAGGCGTAGATGTCCACGCGCTGCGCGATGATCTCGTCGAGCGAGCTGCCGATGCCGTGGCCCGCGTTCTGCGTGGTGCGCAGCAGGACCGGCCTCGGGCTCGCGTCGGCGGCTTGCAGCCGCGCGATCATCTTGCGGCTGTGCCAGGGATCGACGCGCGGATCGTTCTTGCCGGTGAGCATCAGGATGGCCGGGTAGGCGGTGCCGTCCACCACGTGGTGGTACGGCGAGTAGGCGTAGAGCGCCTTGAACTGCTCCGGATCCTTCACGGTGCCGAACTCGGTCACGTTGAACTGGCCGTTGGGCGTGTCCTCGACGCGCAGCATGTCGTAGATGCCCACCGCCGAGACGACGGCGTGAAAGGCCTGGGGGTGCTGGGTGAGCTCGGCGCCCATGAGCAGGCCGCCGTTGCTGCCGCCGAGGATGCCGAGGTGGCGCACGTCGCAGTACTCGTGCCCGATGAGCCACTGGGTGGCCGCGTAGAAGTCGTCGAAGACGTTCTGCTTGTGGGTGAGGTTGCCGGCCTTGTGCCAGGCCTCGCCGTACTCCCCGCCGCCGCGGAGGTTCACGTCGACGTAGACCCCGCCCGAATCGAGCCACACCCGCCGCGACGCGCTGAACATCGGCTGCTCGCTGATGCCGTAGCCCCCGTAGCCGTAGACGAGGGTGGGGTTCCGCCCGTTCAGCTTGATCCCCTTCTTCTGGATGATGTTGAGCGGCACCTTCGTGCCGTCCTTGCTGGTCGCAAACACGCGCACGACCTCGCAGTCGGAGTAGTCGGCGAGCGAGGTGATGGCGAGCGCGGTCTTCGTGAGCGCGCCGGTGGCGGCGTCGAGCCGGTAGAACGCCGGCGGCTCCAGGTACGTCCCGACCTCGAGCGCGAGGCTGCCGCCCTCGAGCCGGTCGACCTCCTCGATCGCCGACACGGGAGGCGTGGGCACGTCCACGGCCGGTCCCCCCGTGAGCGGGAAGGCGCGCATCCGCGAGGGACCGCCGAGCAGGTCGACCACGTACAGCTTCTGCGCCGTGGGCACGAAGGCCTCGATCGAGCCCTCCCCCTCCGGGACCACTTCCTTGGCGGCGGCGAGCGCCGGCGTGTCGAGCGGCAGCCGCAGCACCTTGCCCTTGGGGGCGCCCTGGCGCGAGAGGAGGTACACCGCGCCGTCGAGGCCGAGCGCGCCCGCCTTCACGCCGTCCTCGAACTTCGCGAGCTGGATCCAGGCGCCCGCGGCCGGCCGCAGGAAGTAGGCGAAGTCGCCGCCGTCGCCGTTCTTCACCTCGGCGAGCACGTAGCGCCCGTCCTCGCTGGTCGCGAGGGCGATCTCGGCGATGCGCGGCAGCTCCTTGCCCAGCTCGTAGACGTCCTGCGCCACGGGCGTGCCGAGGCGGTGGAACCAGACCTGCTGGAAGAAGCCCGCGTCCTCCGGGGGGCGCTCGCCCGGCCGCGGGTAGCGCGTGTACCAGAAGCCGGTGCCGTCCCCGTTCCAGGCCACGCTGCCGCCGGCGGTGCCGTTGTTGACGTGCGAGATGACGGCGTCGATCTCCTTGCCGGTCGCGACGTCGTAGACGTGCAGGTCGCCCGCCTCGGAGCCGCCCTTCGAGAGCGACACGGCGAGCTTCGCGCCGTCGAGGGAGGGCACCCAGAAGTCGATGGCGGTGTGGCCCGCGGGATCGAGGACGTTCGGATCGACGACGGCCCGCGCAGCCGCCGGGTGATCGAGGTCGGGGAGCGCCACCACGAACGGCTGCTGCTTCTTCGGGTCCTCCTCCAGCGCGAAGAGCTTCCCGTGCCGGTCGACGAGGCCGCTGAAGCTCACGCTGTTGGAGCGGATCAGCGCGTCGACGCGCTTCTGGATGGCGCGGCGCTGCGGCAGGTTGTCCAGGATGGCCCGCG
>DATJNL010000092.1:0-12755 GCA_035508175.1 Myxococcales bacterium | reverse complement strand
CCAACCGACCTATTTCTTCTGGGCGCCCTTCGCGCGAGGACTGCCTGAGCGCGGGGGCGGACCGTCCTCCCGCCGCCCGGAGTGCGCTGGCCTGACATCCCCGCCCGGGCTCGCCGCGAAGCCCACCCCGAGTCAGGGTTTCTCGCCGGCGGCGAAGATCGACAGACCCACCGGCAGGTCGCGCCGGCGCACCCAGCGCGCTTCCTGGGCGAAGAGGGCCGCCAGCAGGTCGTTCACGACGCCGGGGAGCGGAAACTCGTCGACGTTGGTCTTCGCGCCCGCGTGATCGACCGGGCGGCCGAGCCGGAGGGCGCGCTGCGCGGTGCGAACCGCCGCGGCCGGCATGAAGGTCCCCAGCAGGCAGTAGGTGATCCGCCGCAGGCGCAGGCCCGCGCCCGCGAAGAGCCGCTCGAACTCGCCCCTGGTGTAGCGCCGCTGGTGGCCGAGCGCGACGTCGTGCGCGCTCCACAGCCAGCGGAAGGCCGGCACGCTCGCGAGCACCAAGCCCCCGGGACGGCACACCCTCGCCAGCTCCGCGATCGCCGTCCGGTCGTCGTGCAGGTGCTCGAGCACGTCGAAGCAGCCCACGGTGGGGAACGCGCCGTCGGGGAAGGGCAGCCGGTGCCCGTCGGCGAGCAGGGCGCCCGCGTAGCCGAGCTGCACGCAGCCCCTCGCGGCGGGGAGCGACGCGTCCACGGCGTAGAGCGGCGCGTAGGGGCGGAGCAGCCGTTCGTTGCCGCCGGTGCCCGCGCCCACGTCCAGCACGGGGCCGCGCGGCGAGAGCTCCGCGATCATGGCGCCGAGCACGTCGCGCCGGCTGCGGAAGTACCAGTGCGCGCCTTCCGCGCGCGCCATCTGCTGGATCTGCTCGTCCTGCACGCCGCTTTCGGCCCCCCGAAAGCTTCACCCCTTCGGGCGCGGCATGATATGAAGCGCACACCCCGGAAGCAATGCCGAAAGCCGAGAAGTCGAGTGCCCGACGCGAGGATCGACCGCCAGCTTTCGATCGTGGTGCCCGCCTTCAACGAGGAGCGGCGCATCGGCGCGAGCCTCGAGAAGCTGCTCGACTACGGCAAGCGCCGGCTGGCCGGCTTCGAGATCATCGTGGTCGACGACGGCAGCTCGGATCGCACCTGCGCGCTCGTCGACGAGCGCGCGCGCGGCGAGCCGCGGCTGCAGCTCGTGCGCCTGCCCCACAACCGCGGCAAGGGCGCCGCCGTCCGGCGCGGGATGCTCGAGGCGCGCCTCGCGCACGCGCTTTTCACCGACGCGGATCTCTCCACGCCCATCGAGGACGTGGAGCTCCTCTTCGCCGCCCTCGGCGAGGCGCAGGTGGCCATCGGCTCGCGCGCGCTCGCGGGCTCGCGCATCGAGGTGCGGCAGCCGTTCTACCGGGAGTGGATGGGGCGCGGCTTCAACCTGCTGGTGCAGCGCGCCGCGCTCCCGGGGATTCACGACAGCCAGTGCGGCTTCAAGCTCTTCGAGATCGCCGCGGCCCGCGAGCTGTTCGCGCTGGCGCGGCTCGACGGCTTCGCCTTCGACGTCGAGGTCCTCTTCCTGTGCCGCAAGCTCGGCATCCGCGTGGCGGAGGTGCCGGTGCGCTGGCGCAACGACCAGGCCTCGCGCGTGAAGCCGGTGCGCGACGCCCTGCGCATGGCCCGCGATCTGGCCCTGATCCGCGCGGTCCACCGCTAGGAACGACCCAAGCCTTTGATCTTGCTCGGCTCGTGGGCGCGCCCGGCGCATCCTCCAGTTGACCGATGTTCGCGGGCCGCGGTTCCCGTTATTCTCGCAGGCAAGTCGACGGTCGGAAGCCGTCGCCACCGAAAGGAAGGAAACGACATGAAGACGCTCAGCCGGAAGCTCCGCCGAAGCCGCGGACAAGGAATGACGGAGTACATCATCATCGTGGCCCTCATCGCGATCGCCGCCGTCGGCATCGTGACCGTGTTCGGCCAGAACATCCGCCAGCTCTTCGGCGACTCGACCGACGTCCTCGCCGGCAACACCTCGGTCGCGAACCGCGGCGCTTCGTCCTCGGTCACCACCAAGACCCTCAAGAACTTCGGCTCCGAGAACACGCAGTAGTCGAGCGTCTCGCTCCGGCTTCTCGAGAGGCGGCCCGTTCGCGGGCCGCCTCTTTTCGTCTGGGGTGCCGACCGAGGCGAAGCCGAGCGCTCGCCCCTCGAACGGTGCGCGCGAACCCGCCCGGATGGTATGCTCTCACGCTGCGTGTTGCCCCTGCTCCTCGTCCTCTCCCTCGCCGCGAGCCCTGGCCAGCACCAGGTGGCGCAGCGGCTCTACGACAAGGCGAGCGCGTCGTACGCGGCCGGGCACTACGAGAGGGCGCTGCGCGACTTCGCCGCCGCGTACCAGCTCGATCCGGCGACGTCGCTGCTCTTCAACATCGCGCAGTGCCACCGCAAGCTCGGGCACTGGAAGGACGCGCTGTCGTACTACCGGAGCTACCTGAGCGAGCGGCCGGATTCGGTGAACCGCGCTGCCGTGGAGGCGCTGATCGAGGAAGCGCAGGCGCACGTTCCGGCCGAGCCGTCGCGGGTGGCGGCCGCGCCGGCGACCGCGGCCCCGGCTGCGAAGCCCACGCCCGGCCCGGCCGCGAGCGACGTCCCGGCGGCCCCGGCGAGCCCGCGATCGCTCGAGGCCGCGGCGCCCGCGCCCGTGGCCACCGAGGCCGTTCAGCCGGAGCCGGTCCGGCCCCCGCGGTCGCACTGGCTCGGCGTGAGCCTGCTCGCCGCCACCGTGGTGTGCGCGGGCTTCGCCGTCTTCGGAACCGTGCGCGCCGCCCAGTACCTGGGCATGACCAACGCGCAACGCCTGGCGGCGAACGAGCCGAACGACAACAACTGGGCCAACGCCGCGGTCGTGCTGGGTGTCGCCACGGTGGGGGGCGCGGTGGGCACGGGCTTCGCTTGGTGAAACGGTGAGACGCCACGGCTGGATCGCCCTCGCGAGCCTCTGCGCCTGTCAGATCCTCCCGCTGCCCGTCTTGCCCGACGCGGGCAACGGCTCGAGCGCGGGAAGCGCGACGAGCACGGGGAGCGGGGCAGGGTCCAGCACGGGATCGACCAGCCTCGGAGAGGCCACCGGCGCCGGAAGCACCACCGGTCGTCCCGGCACCGCCGGCTCCGGCAACGGCACGAGCACGGCCGGCGGGGGATCCGGCACCGGCGGCAGCACCGGGCTCGCCAGCAGCGGAGGGGGCTCGAGCAGCGGCGCGACCTCGGGCGGCAGCGCGGGTTCGACGGCGACGGGCGGCAGCGGCGCCGCCTCCACCAGCGGCGGCAGCCCCTCGGGGACGAGCGGGGGCAGCTCGACCGGAGGCACGGGCTGCCCCGCGAACACGAGCGGAACGATCTACGTGGGCCCCTGCTGTCCCATCCAGACCCTCACCGCCGCGATGGCCGCGGTGCCGAACCCGGGGTCGGCCCCCGTGACCGTCAGGGTCGAGCCCTGCGGCGCCTGTCCGGTGGTGTTCAGCTCGGACGCGGGAGAGACGTTCCCGATCAACGTGCCCACGTGGGTGACGCTCGACGGCACCGACGCAGGCTGCGCATTCATCGACTTCGATTCTCCGGACGGGGGAGCCGCCGTGACCCTGCAGGGACAGTCGGCCATCGATGGATTCACGATCGAGCCCGCCTTCGACGTTTCATTCGTCGGGATCGCCTGCGACACGGGCACGGGCCCCGGAGACTACCCCGCGAACATCCAGGACTGCGTGCTGGTGGGCGGCCGCGGAAGCGTCGCCAGTAACGACCTGCCCGGCGTCAGCACGCCATCCCAGGCCACCTGCATTCTCGAGATGAGCCACACATCGATCCAACGTTTCGGAATGGGAATCGACCTTTACTGGCCGGCAGCCTACCCAACCATGTCCCTGACGAACTGCGACGTCAGCGACAACGGGGTGGGTTTGGAGCTCTGGGCTCCGCAAACGGCGGCGCAGACCCTCGTCGGCACCTCCACCTGGGTTCACGACAACCGTGGCGATCAGATCGATGTCAACTCCGGCGCCTGGACCTTGACCGGGGTGTCGGGCGCGAGCTCCTGCCAGACTCCGCTCATCGTCAGCGGCTACCAAGGGAGTAGCAGCAAGGGAATCTGGGCGGTGTCCAGCAACGCCACGGTCACCATCGGCGACGTCCAGTTCCCCGACGGCACGCCCGTCGAGGGTACCGACTACGGGTGTTCGTCCTCCTGCGGCTCCCAGGTGACCATCGCAGACCCGTGCGACGGCGGCTTCGATGGAGGCTGAGCCCGCGTGATCACCGTCCAGGACACCCTCCCCAGCCCGGGCGAACAGGAAGCGGGCTTCCTCCAGCCGGGCGACGTCGTGGGGAACTACCGGCTGGTGCGCAAGCTCGGCGCGGGCGGGATGGGCGAGGTGTTCCTCGCCGAGCACCTCCAGCTGAAGCGGCGCGTCGCGGTGAAGACCCTGCAGCCGCGCCTCGCGGCGAACCCCGAGGCGGTGCGCCGGTTCTTCAACGAGGGGCAGATCGTCTCGGATCTCAAGCACGAGAACGTCGTCGACCTGATGGACTTCGGCCAGGACGCGAAGGGGCGGGTCTACTTCGTGATGGAGCTCCTGGAGGGCAGCGACCTGTGCACCCTGCGCGAGCGCGAGGGTCCGTTCCCGGTGGTGCGCGCCGCCGCCATCTTGCGCCAGGTGGCCTCGGCGATGGCGGCCATCCACGCGAAGAAGATCATCCACCGCGATCTCAAGCCCGAGAACATCTTCCTGGCCACGAACCAGGCCCACCTCGACTTCGTGAAGCTGCTCGACTTCGGCCTCGCCAAGCTCTCGCAGAGCTCGGTGGGCGTCGGCGAGAGCACCAGGGCCGGCACCGTGCTGGGCACGCCCGACTACATGTCGCCCGAGCAAGCCTCCGGCATGACCGTCGACTGGCGCAGCGACATCTACTCCTTCGGCACGATCTTCTACTGGATGCTCACCGACGACCTCCCTTTCCACGGCGCCCCGCTCGAGGAGATGGCGGCCAAGCGCCAGCGGCCCGCGCCCCCGCTGCCCGGGACGAGCGCGAGCGGCGAGGAGATCCCGCCGGGGATCCAGTCGCTCGTCGATCGCTGCCTGGCCCGCGACCCGGCCGAACGGCCGCGCGCGTTCTCCGTGGTGGTCGCGGAGCTCGACGCGGCGATGAGCCCGCCCCCGGAGCCTCGCAAGGGGAGGGGCCTCGCCGCGCGCATCGCCCTGGGGCTGGCGGCCGCCATCGCGATCGTCGGTGGCCTCGGGTGGTTCCTTGCCCACGGCGGAGCGCCCCCGCCGCCTCCACCGTTGGCCAGCCCCGCGGCCGTCGTGACCCGCACGCCGCCCGTCGTCCCCGCTCACCTGGCGCTGCCCGAGCCCGCGACGCCCGCGCCCGCCCACGCGGCGTTGCCCGCTCCCGTCGTCCCGGCGCCCGCGCCCGCCCACGCGGCGTTGCCCGCGCCCGTCACCCCGGCGCCCGCGACCACCGCGAGCCCTGCACCCCGCCCACTCCCGCGCCCGAAAGCCGCCGCCGTCAAGGAGAAGCCGCCTTCGAAGCATCCACGGTCGCGCCCCGCCCGCCGCGCCGACCCGAGACGCCCCCAGGGGAAGGACGCCATCCTGCCTCTCGACGATTGAGCGGTGGGGATCGGTGGCGCCGCTGGGGGCCGAGAGCCGACGCGCGCGCATTCGATGGAACCTCGCGGAGGGCCGATGCACGGGCGGGACGCGCCTCACCCTCGCCGCCGGCGTTCCCAGCGTTCGAGTGACGGCATCTCCCTCGCGCGGGATGACTCTTCGTTCGCGCCCCTCCGGCGAGCCTCGTCACGTGCGCTCGGTGCCCCCGCGTCGGCGCTGAGCTCCATCGGTCTTGCGCGGTCGACGTGCGCGCGTGCGGAAAGGCAGCCCGCCCGATGGCATGCTTCCCTCACCAGCAGGGGCACCGACTCCGCGCCCGAGCAGAGCCCGCTCGCGAGGGTGCGTTCGGAGCGCATGGCCAGGCTGTCCGTGCGCGGGGGTGGAGTCGATTCCCTCACGTGGAAGGGAACTGTGCGAGGCGCCAGGGTGTCGGTGCGTGGCGGTCGGGTCGATTCCCTGGCGTGGAAGCGAACTGTGCGCGCCGCCAGGCTGTCCGTGCGTGGCAGTGGAGTCGATTCCCTCGCGTGGAAGCGAACTGTGCGCGCCGCCAGGCTGTCCGTGCGTGGCGGTCGGGTCGATTCCCTCGTGTGGAAGGGAACTGTGCGCGCCGCCAGGCTGTCCGTGCGTGGCGGGGGAGTCGATTCCTTCGCGTGGGAGGGAAGAACGCTCAGTCCCGGGCTCGCCGTGTGTGCCTGCGGCGTCGGCGCCATCGCTCCGGTTCGCCGATTCCTTCGAACCATCCTGTCTCTCCGCCGTGGCGCGGTCGCCTCGCCAGCGCCGAAGCAAAGAACCGGGCGGGCCTTGGGCTGTTTCATCCGTGGGGGAGGGAGACGCGAGCCCCTCGAGGATTCTCACCTGCCAAGCCAGCGGAGCGCCCACCCGAGGCGGGGGAGTACGTGGCCGCTTTCACACCAGTCCCTCCGAGCAAGAAGCTTACCCGATCGGGCGGCGGCGGGCCCCTTCTCGCGTCGGGGCGCTTGGTGTATCTCCCCGCGAGGAGGAGACACCATGGGCGACCTCGATCAGCGCTTCTTTCTCGTCACCGGGGCCAGCTCGGGCATCGGCCTCGCCACGGTGGACGGCCTGCTGGCGCGCGGGGCCGCGGTCACGATCGCGACGCGCTCCGAGGAGCGCACGAAGCCCGTTCTCGAGGCGCTCGCGGCCACGCACGAGGGGGCGCAGCTCTTCTGGCTGCGGCTCGATCTGGCCGATCTGCGCCAGGTCCAGCGCGCGGCGGAGGGCTATCTCGCCACCGGGCGCCGGCTCGACGTGCTCGTGAACAACGCGGGCGTCGCGGGCGGCCGCGGGCTCACCGCCGACGGCTTCGACGTGACCGTGGGCACCGACCACCTGGGGCCCTACCTGTTCACGAAGCTCCTGCTGCCGAAGCTGCGCGAATCGTCCCAGGGGCGCGTCGTCAACGTCGCGAGCCAGGCCCACTACTCCACCAAGGCCATCGACTGGGCCGCGCTCCGGACGCCGGCGCGGGGCGCGCGGGAGAGCCTGGTCCGCTACTCCATCGCGAAGCTCATGAACGTGCTGCACGCGAAGGAGCTGGCGCGCCGCCTCGCGGACACCGCCGTCACGACCTACGCGCTCCACCCGGGCGTCGTGGCCTCCGACGTGTGGCGCGAGGTGCCGTGGCCCATCCGGCCGGTCATCAAGCTCTTCATGATCAGCAACGAGGAGGGGGCGAAGACCTCGCTCTACTGCGCCACCGCCCCGGAGCTCGCGAAGGTCTCGGGCCGCTACTACGAGAAGTGCCAGGAGAAGCGGGCGAGCCGGCTCAGCGACGACCCCGAGCTCGCGAAGAAGCTCTTCGAGTGGAGCGAGGAGTCGATCGCCGCCGCGCTGGCCGCCCGCGCGGCGTGACCCGCGTCACTTGTCGTCGAAGTAGCCGGGGTAGCCGTAGTTGAGCGAATCGTTGGTGAAGCCGTCGGCCTCGGACTTCTTGTCGATCACGAACCAGCGGCCGTTCTTCTTGCCGACCAGGTAGGCGGCCTTCTCGCCCTGGTACTCGCCCTTTTCCTGCACCTGGAAGCTGTCCTCGACCGTCTTCACCACCACGCTGCCGTGGGCGGCCGCGTCGACGCCGTCGATCTTGTAGCTCGTCAGGTAGAAGTTGTCCTTGGCCCAGTACCACGGCGCCATGCTGTGGCGCTCCTCGCCGAGGCGCTTCTTCACCTGCTCGATGAGCTTGAGCGTGAGCGGGTGGGTGAGCTCGCGCGCCTCCCGCCACTTCTTGCTCTTGACGGCGTCGAGGTACTTCACGAGCGCCGCTTTGGCGGCGTCGAGCGAGGCCTGGTCGAGCTTGGGGGGCGGCGCCTTCTCGTCGTCGTCGTCCTTGTCCGCCGCGTCGTCGTGGTGCTTCGGCGGCGGGGGCGCCAGGTCGTCGTCGTCGTCGTCCTTGGCGGCGGCGTTCTGGGCGCGGGCGACGCGGGTCGCGAGGAGCGAGGGCCCGGCGCTGGCCAGGAGCAGGGCGACAACGGACAAACGGTTGAATCTCATGGCGAAAGACCTCACGAGCGTCGGCGTCAGCTCGAGTCCCGAGTGTAGGGACCCGAGTCGCCCAGGTCAATCCAACCGCGTCGCGGGCGCGGCGCGGCGGCGCCGGAAGGCCCAGAGCAGCCCGAGCAGCGTGATGCCGGAGACCGCGGCCCCGACGCGAAAGCTCGTGGGCTGGTAGCGGAAGATCACGCGATGCCGGCCCGGCCCGAGGCGCACGGTGCGGACCATGCCGTAGGCCACGAGGATGGGCGCGGGCGCGCCGTCGACGGTGGCGTTCCAGCCCGGGTAGTGGAGGTCGGCCAGCACCAGCCAGCGCTCGGCGGCCGAGGCGGTGTCCACCTCCACGCGCTCGCCCGTGTCGGAGGCGATGGTCGCGAGGTCCGGCCCCTCGTAGGGCGCACCGGCCGCCGAGGCGGGCGGCATGGGCTCGTCGAGGAGCACCTCCCGGCGGACCTGGTCGAGCGTCTCGTGCGCGAGGTCGGCGCCGAGGTCCTGGCTCACGCGCGCGGCCGGCCGCAGCTCGGCGCGGGGCGCGGTGCCGGGCACGGTGGCCGCCCACAGCGGCGCGAGCTCGGGGGCGTCGAGGTGCGCGAAGCCCTCGTGCGGCATGGGCCGGCTGCGCAGGTAGAGCGTCGTCGCGAGGATGCCGTCGCCCACCGCGTCGCCGAGCTTCGCGACGGCGGCCGGCCGCGGGCTCGAGGGCGCCGGCGTGCCGTAGAACTGCAGCGACGGCAGGCCGGCCTCGGCGCGGTTGTTCCCCTCGAGGCAGTCGTTCGCGAGGCCGGGCGCCGACGTCATGAAGCCGGCGCCGTTCGGGAGCGGCACGCCGGAGAGCGCGTCGAGGCGGCCGGGTCCGAGGCGCGCCTTGATCGCCGCGAAGATCGGGTCGCAGCCCTCGGTGTCGTTCTCGAAGGGCACGCGCAGGGAGCACAGCATGCCGTCCACCGCGCAGACGGCCACGAGCGCCCACTGCCGCCACGGCCCGGCAGGCACCCAGCGCAGCACGGCGGCGACCGCGAGCAGCGCCAGCGCCACCCAGGCGAGCGAGAGCGCGAGGAGCTTGCCGAGGTGGGGCAGCCAGACGATCGGCAGCACGAGCAAGACGGCGCCCGCGATCGTCAATGCCATCGTGAGGCGGCCGCGGGGCGCTGCCGCCACCCATTCGATCCCGAGCGCGGCGAGCAGCGCCAGCGCCAGCGGCACGGGGAGGGCGAACTTGATCGGGTAGCGAAAGCCCACCGCGCCCAGGTGCAGCCGCTCGAAGAGCAGGGTGATCTGCCCGCCCCAGGCGGCCAGCAGCAGGGCGGCGACGGCCACGGCCAGCAAGGCGCGCTCGCGCCTCCCGCCGCGCACCACGGCCACGCCCGCGAGCACCGTCGCGGGGAAGCCCAGGTACACCACGGACAGGTTGCGCTGGTAGGCGCCGTAGAAGACCTGCTGGAAGTCCTTCCACGGCGTGTCGGCGTTGAGAAACGGCAGGAACAGACTCGCGAGGTCGCCGCGGCCGAGCGCCCACGCGCCCTCGAAACCCCGCAGGTCGTCGCCCCGGTTCGAGTGCTTCAGGAGCTCGAAGAGGGGAACGAGCATGGCCGCATCGAGCGCGAGGCCCAGCAGGCCGGCGGCGGCGCAGAGCGGCACCGCCCCGGGCCGCCCGTGGAAGCCGTGCCAGATCGCCAGCGCGCCCGCGGCCGCGGCGGCCAGCAGCGTGATCTCCGGCTGCGCGCACAAGAGGCCCCAGCCGATGCAGACGGCGAGGGCGGGCACGCCGCGGGGCTTGCCCGTGCACACGCGATCGGCGGCCAGCAGCGTCCAGGGGAGCCACGAGGTGGCGGAGATCAGGTTGGGCCGCGTCATCGCGGCGAAGAGCAAGGGGGCGCTCGTCACCAGCACCGCGGCGCTGCCGGCCGCGGCGGCCCCCAGCCCGAGCCGGCGCGCCAGCCGCTCCGTGCCGAAGGCGGCCCAGAAGAGGTGGCCGAAGAGAAACGCGAAGGCGGCGGCGTGCAGCGGGAGCAGCGTCGCGAGCAGCGCCGCGGGCGGGTACAGCGTCTGGGTCTGCGGGTTCGCGAGGAACGGCAGCCCGCCGCCGATGTCCGGATCCCAGAGCGGCAGGCGGCCGTGCCGGAGGCTGTGCCCGAGGTAGTCCCAGAAAGGGTAGAACTGGAGGCCGAGGTCGCCGCCGCCGATGGCGTGGCCGCTCGCCAGCAGCCGGAGCGCCACGCCGGCGGGCGCGACGAGGAGCAGCAGGCGGTACGCCCAGGCGGGGGGCGCGGGAATGCTCGGCGAACCCGCCTGCGTCGCGACGATGGCGGCCTCGGCCGATCAGGGAACCGATTTCGACGTCTGGCTCGCCGAGTAATGCCCGCCGATGGGGATGATGTAGAGCATGTCCCCGGTCCAGATGCCGTTGGTGAGGCTCGTGGCGCTCGCCACGTCGCAGGTGCCCTGGACGGTGGCGACTCCCAGGTTGAAGGTGATCTGGTTCAGGAAGGACGTCAGCTCGCCGACCAGCGCGCCTTCCACGCTGTTGCAAAGCTGCGTGGCCGGGCTCTGGCCCGCATCGACCGCCTGCGGCTGGTTCGGTCCGTTGCAACCCGTGTCCTGCTGGTTGAGGATCGTCTGGCCCGAAGCCGTCGACGTGTCGACCGTCTGGCACTGGAAGGTGGTCGTGTTGCCGGCCACCGACACGCAGACGTCGCCCTGGGCGCAGGGATAATTACTGTCGCAGCCCGCGGTGCACGCGCCGACGATCTGGCCGCCGTCGTTCCTGGTGAAGCCGCCGTCCCCTTCCGTGAACATGCAGAACGTGCCGGTGCTGACCTTGCCGCCGTTGCAGTCCTTGTCGCTGGTGCAGCTGCCGCTCGTCTTGCCCGAGACCGACGTCTGCGTGGAGCCGGTCACGATGGCCGGCTCGCACAGGCCGCCATCCTCTTCGCAGTAGGCGCCCGTCTGGCAGTCGAAGTCGTTGCGGCAGCCGTACTGGCAGGTGTTGCTGTTGCAGACGATGTGGGCGCCGACGGCGCAGGCGTTGCAGTCGACGTCCTTCTTGCACGAGGAGCCCTGGACCTCGCCGTTTCCGGCGTCCGGCTGGGGCGTGTACTGCGCGCAGTCGACGAGGCCGGCGATGGCCTGCGACAGGGACTGGTAGCACGGGCCGCCGTTGGCGCAGGTCGCGATCTGGGTGATCTCGTTCAGGATGGGGACGATGATGCCCTGCAACGCCCCGGTGAGATCGTGCTGGTCGAAGGTGGCGATGCCGCTGCACGTCGTGACGCCGTACGAGGGCGGGCTCGTGAAGTAGAAGTACTGCTGCCCGCCGTCCTTCACGCCGCCGTCGAGGGGCGAGAGGCCGGCGGAGAAGCCGTTCGGGCCCTGGAGCGTCACGTTCTTCCACGTCTCCGTGGCGGTGTACGAGTAGGCGTTGGAGCCGTCGACGAGGACCAGCGTGCCCGTCACGTTGATCTGGCTCAGCAGGTACTGGAGGTTGAGCAGATCCGACATGAGCGTCGGGACCCACGAGGGAATGGGCGCCCCGAGCGCCTGCATGAGCTGCACGAGCTGATCGACGTCGTTGAGCGCCTGGACCACGCCCGCGATCGCCGCCGTCAAGCCGTTCCCGAGCTCGTAGTCCTGCGTCATGTTCCAGGTGCCTTGCAGGTTCGGATCCTGCGTGCAGGTCCCGCCGTCGGGCTGGACGTGGGCGCCGGTGGTGCCGCCGCTGCCGGCCGAGCCGCCGTTGGTGCCGGCCGAGCCGGTGCCGTTGCCCGCGCTGCCGCTGCCCCCGTTGCCGGCGGAGCCGTTGTTGCCCGCCGAGCCGCTCCCGCCGTTGCCGGCCGAGCCGTTGTTGCCGGCCGAGCCGCTGCCGCCGTTGCCAGCCGAGCCGTTGTTGCCGGCGGAGCCGCTGCCGCCGTTGCCCGCCGAGCCGTTGGTGCCCGCCGAGCCGCTGCCACCGTTGCCGGCCGACCCGTTGTTGCCCGCGGAACCCGTGCCCGCCGAGCCATTACCGGCCGACCCGTTGTTGCCGGCGGAGCCATTGCCCGCGGAGCCGTTGCCAGCCGATCCGTTGTTGCCCGCCGAGCCGTTCCCCGCGCTGCCGTTGCCCGCGGACCCGCTGCCCGGCTCGGCGACGCAGCTGCCGTCGGAGCAGCTCAGGGGGTACGGGCACGGCTGCTGCCCGGCGAGGCCGCAGGCGGCGCAATCCACCGGCTGGCAGCCGAAGGCGAGGCAGATGAAGCCGGTGCCGCAGACCGAGTCCCCCGGCCCGCTGCACGGCGTCGGGAAGGAGACGGGATGGCAGTCGGCCGGCTTGCCCGCGTCGGCGTCGTAGGGCCCCGCGTCCTCGAGCGTCAACCCGCCCGTCGTGCCGCCGCCGCTGCCGCCCCCGCCGTTCGAGCCGCCGCCGCTCGTCTCCTCGCCCCCCGTGGTGCCGCCGGCGTCCGGCGTGGGCTTCAACGGCGCGTTGTTGCAGCACGCCGCGAGGTAGAGAACGGGGAGTAGGGCGAGTCGCCGCATGCGGACTCCTTGAAGAAGCACCGGAAGGTCGGGCTGTTCGCATTGTGCCATTCGCGGGGGCGCGGGTGTCAAGGGCTCGCTGCCATCGCTTCGC
>DATJNL010000091.1:0-3201 GCA_035508175.1 Myxococcales bacterium | reverse complement strand
CCTCCTGAAATCGACGTCACCTCGCCGCTGTGGTTCGAAACGCTCGACCCCACCAAGACCGGCACCCTCACCATCACCGGCCACGTCGCCGCGAACCGCGCGCCGAGCTACGACTACAAGGTCCTGATCTCCCCCGGCGTGCAGCCGCCGGACCCGTCCACCATGCAGGTAGTGGCGAACGTCACCGGCGCAACCAGCGCCACCGACGGGACGCTCGCGAGCGTGGACATCACGAAGCTCCTAGCGAACGTGACCCAGACCTCGAACGACGTGCAGCAGTTCGCCGCGACGATCATCGTGCAGGCCGTCGCCCACTACGGCGGCACCATCGGCGACGTGCAGGGAACCTTCTTGAAGAGCTTCTTCGTCCACGAGGACCAGCAGCTCTTCGCCGGCTTTCCGATGTACGTGGCGGCCTCCGGGGAGTCCTCGCCCCACTTCGTCGACCTCGACGGCAGCGGCCACGACTCGCTCGTCCTGGGCACGACCGACGGTACGGTCCACGCGTACCAAGCGGACGGCAGCGAGCTTCCCGGGTGGCCGGTCCACGTCCAGCCGCTGCCGGACGTCACGGCCCACCCGGGCCTGCCCGCCTATGGTCCGACCGGCCCCACGCAGGGGACCGCGCAGTCCGTGAGCGAAGCGGTGGCCGTGGGGAGCCTGAACGGCGATGGCACGCTTCAAGTCGTCATCTCCACCGCCGACGGGCAGCTCTACGCCTGGAATGCCGATGGGTCCCTCGTCCCGGGCTTCCCCGTGACCGCGGACTTCACCCACGACCTCGACGGCACGCACGACACGACGCTGGCGGACGGCACGAATGTCAGCTACGTCCTCGGCCGCGGCTTCTTCGCCGCGCCCACGCTCTACGACCTCGGCGGGGACGGCAAGCTGGAGATCATCCAGCCGGGGCAGGACGGCTGGCTCTACGTGTGGGACCGCACGGGTCAACCCTGGCCGGGCTTCCCCGTGCAGGTCTACGACCCCAACGGCGGCACGACGAACGGCGTCCACCAGATCCAGTACACCCGCCTCATGACCACCGCCGCCGTGGGCGACATCAACGGGGACGGCTCGCCCGAGATCGTCATCGGCTCCAACGAGGCCTATGGCACGCAGGACTGCCGCGCCTACGCGATCTGGCACGACGGGAACGACCACGCGGGCGGGCCGATCCTGCCGGGCTGGCCAGTGGATCCGAAGGGGCTGCGCAACGACTTCCTGCCGGACGTGGGCATCGGCCTGCCGAACGCCGCGGCGCTCGCGGACATCAACGGCGACGGCGTGCTGGACGTGGAGGTCAACGGGATCTCCGCCTCGCCCCTCTTCTACGACGGCTCCGGAAACCAGCTCGGCACGGCGGACGGCAACAGCATCGGCTCCGAGCCGACCGCCACCACGGTGACCGATGTACCCAACTTCGTCGCCATCAACTACGGCTCCTTCGGGGACGTGGACGGCGACGGCAACGTGGACTTCGTCGACGGCACGGTCGGGCTCGCCTACGTGCTGGGCGGCCTCTCCGGCACCGGCCGCTACACCCCTAGCCACTCGGTGAACGCCTGGTCCGTCCAGAAGGACGCGCAGGCCACCACCGGCACCTTCCTGAGCGAGCCGCTCCCCGGGATGCCGCAGCCCTCGGCCGACTTCCAGTTCTTCATGAACTACGCGATCGCCGACATCGACGGCGACGGCAAGAACGAGATCCTCTCGGGGAGCGGCGTGTATCTCTTGACGGCGTACCGCGCCGACGGCAGCTCGCCGCCGAACTGGCCGAAGAACACCGGCGGCTGGATCATCGCGACTCCGGCCGTGGGCGACCTGGACGGCGACGGGCTGCTCGACGTGGCCACGCTCACCCGCGAGGGCTGGCTCTACGTGTGGCACGGCGGCGGCCTCGCCAACCAGAAGATCGAGTGGGAGAGCTTCCACCACGACGCGCAGAACACCGGCAACTACTCGTTCCCGCTGCCAACGCGCCACGGCCCCCCCGCGTCCACGCCGCCCGCGAAGTCCGGCTGCGGCTGCGGCGCCGGGGCGGGCCCCGAGACGTGGCTGGCCTTCGTGGCGCTGGCCGCGCTGCGCCGCCGCCGGCGATGAGCGGCCTGGCCGAGCGGACGCTCGCGCACCTCTGGCTGCCGTGCACGCCGATGGCCGGCCGCGCGCCGGCGGATCTGCTGGAGGTCGTCTCGGCCCAGGGCCCGTACCTGCGGCTCGCCGACGGACGCGAGGTGATCGACGCCATCTCGAGCTGGTGGTGCAAGACGCTCGGCCACGGCCACCCTCGCCTGCGCGCGGCCCTGGTCGCACAGGCCGGCAAGCTCGAGCACGTCATCGCCGCGAACGCGACGCACGAGACCCTGGCGGCGCTGACCGAACGGCTGGGCCGGCTCGTCCCGGGCCTCCCCCGCGTCTTCTACGGCGGCGACGGGTCGATGGCCGTGGAGATCGCCCTGAAGCTCGCGCTGCACGCGAGCCGCCTCGCGGGCCACCCCGAGCGCCGTCGCTTCGCCGCGCTGCAGGGCGGCTACCACGGGGAGACGCAGCTGTGCCTGGCCGTGGGCGACCAAGATCTGTATGGCGCCGGCCTGCTCGAGGAGCTCCCGCGGGCGCACCGGCTCGGCCCGCTCCCGCACGTCGTCGGGCGCGAGGATCCGCTCTGGGGCGACTGCTCCGCCCAGTGGCCCGCGATCGAGCGGCAGCTCGAGGCGGCCGCGCCGACGCTCTGCTCGGTGATCGTCGAGCCGGTGCTCCAGGGTGCGGGAGAGATGCGCCTCTACAGCCCGGATCTGCTGGCGCGTCTGCGCCGCTTCTGCGACGCCCACGGCATCTATCTCGTGGCGGACGAGATCCTCACCGGCTTCGGCCGCCTCGGCAGGATGCTCGCCTGCGAGCACGCCGGGGTGCGCGCCGACCTCGTGTGCCTGTCCAAGGGTCTCACCGCGGGGTGGCTGCCGATGTCGGCCGTGCTCGTGAGTGAGCCGATCTTCGAGCTGTGCAACGGCGCGGGAGGCCGCGAGCCGTTCCTGCACTCGAACACCTACTGCGGCAACGCGCTGGCCGCCGCGGTCGCGCTCGAGGCGCTGCGCCTGTACGACGAGCTGGACATCGCCGCGATGGCCCGCGCGCTCGAACCGGAGCTGCGCGCGGCGTGGCAGCGGATCGGCGAACGGACCGGCGCCCTGCGCTCCTTGCGCACCC
>DATJNL010000090.1:0-3821 GCA_035508175.1 Myxococcales bacterium | reverse complement strand
GAGCCGGCGCCCGCGCCGGCGAGGAGCGGCAATAGCAAGCGGAAGTAGCCCGCAGCGCGTTCTGCTCGTCGCTCCGGCGTCGAGCTACCGGCTCGACGACTTTCAAGCGGCGGCTGCGAGGCTGGCCGGCGAGGTGGAGCTGCTGGTCGCCACGGATCGCTGTCCCGTGCTCGCCGAGCTCTGGGGTGGCGGCAAGGGTCGAGACCCGAGGCGAAGCGTGCCCCTCGATCTCGGGGATCCGGAGAGCGCGTGCGCGGCGCTGGTCGCGTTCGACGCGGAGCTGCGCCTGAGCGACGGGCGGGGACTCGTGGGCGCGCTCGGCGTGGACGAGGCGACCGCTCTGGTCGCGGCGCTGGTGTCGGACAGCCTGGGCCTCCGGGGTAACTCGCCGGCTTCGGCGGCCGCGGCGAGGGACAAGCTGCAGCAGCGGACCGTGCTGGGGGCGGCCGGCTTGCCGGTGCCTCGCTTTGCCGAGGTCGGGCAAGCGACGGACGTGGGGGAGGTCGCCGCGGCGGTCGGCTTTCCCTGCGTGCTCAAGCCGCGCACGCTCTCCTCGAGCCGCGGGGTCATCCGGGCGGACGACGTCGCCGGCGCGAGGGTCGCGGCAGCCCGCATCGGCAGGATCCTCTCGCACGCCCTTGCGACGCCGGGGCTCTTGCTCGAACGCTTCATCCCCGGCGTCGAGGTGGCCGTCGAGGGGCTCGTGCGCCGCGGGCGCTTCGAGCTGCTCGCGCTGTTCGACAAGCCGGACCCGCTGGACGGACCGTTCTTCGAGGAGACGCTCTACGTGACGCCATCCCGGCTGCCCGAGGCCCAGCAGCGCTCGCTGGTCGACTGTACCGCACGCGCCGCCGCCGCCCTGGGGCTCGCCGAAGGGCCGCTCCACGCCGAGCTGCGCCTGAACGCCGACGGCCCGTGGGTGCTCGAGGTGGCGGCCCGCTCGATCGGAGGCCTCTGTGCGCGCACGCTTCGCTTCGGCCTGGGCGTTTCGCTCGAGGAGCTGCTGCTGCGGCACGCCGCCGGTCTGGACGTGCCGACGCCGGCGCGAAGGAGCGGCGCCTCCGGCGTGATGATGCTACCCATCCCAGCGGCGGGGACCCTCCACGGCGTGGTCGGGCTGGAGTCGGCCAAGGCCGTGCCCGGCATCGAAGACGTGGTCATTTCGGTACGGGAGGGAGAAAAGGTCGTCCCGTTGCCGGAAGGGAACCGCTACCTGGGCTTCGCGTTCGCGCGCGGCCCCGACCCCGCCACCGTGGAAGCCGCCTTGCGGCGGGCCCATGCGCTGCTGCGCTTCGAGATCGGGCCGGAGCTGCCGCGGGTCTGACGGCCGCCCGCGCGGAGGGTCAGTCCTCCGGGTCGCCCTCGTCTTCCAGATCTTCGTCTTCCCCGAAGGCCTCGTCTTCGTCCTCGTCGGCCTCCTCCTCTTCCTCTTCCTCGTCTTCCTCCGCCGGCATCGCCCGGCGCTTGCCGCCGGCGGGTTCGAACGAAGGCGGCAGGTCGTCGGTCTCGGCCGACAAGGTGACGTTGAACTTGTCGGCGAGCGCGGCGATGGCCCGGAGGAGCTCGTCGAGCGAGCTGGCCAGCGCCTCGGCCTTTCGTTTGGGCGCCTTCGCGTCGCAGTTGGGGCAGACGATGCTGCCGGGTTCGTCCAGCAGCTCGGTCACGTCGAGCTCGAAGCTGGCTTCGCACTCGGCACAGGCGAGGTCGATGGTCATGATGTGCTCCGGCTGTCCTGCCTGAGATTATTAGCAGGAGGTCCGCTCGCCCTGTCAACGCTTTCCGGAGCGGACGCTAGCCGTTGCCCGTCGTTCGCAGCAGCCAGGGGTAGACGACGGCGACGCGGCCGCCGCGGGCCGGGCGGGGGAAGCGCCAGCGGCTCACGTGGTTCACCACGCAGTTCTCGATGGTCGAGCTCCGGAGCGTCGAGGTGGCGATCTGCACGTGGGACACCGACCCGGTGGACTCGATCACGAAGCGCGCCACGAGCTTTCCGGCCAGGCCAGGCTTCGTCTTCAGGGCTGCCTGGTAGCAGGCCTGGATCTCGCCGCGGTGGAGAAAGGCGACCTGGTGAATGGCGGCCTTCGAGAGCATGCCATCGACCACGGGTCGATCCGGCGGAAGGCTCTCGAGCGGTGGGGTCCCAGCCAGAGCGACCGAGGCCGTGGCCAGGAGCGCGATGCCGATGAGGGTCTTCATGTCGTTCCTCCGCGGGGCCTGCTCGGAGCCCGAGGTCCCAATGAAGAGACGCATAGCAGGAATGGCCCTCTCGGGCCAGGGCCGACGCTGCGGCTTTCGCTCGTCGTGGCGGCGCACGTCCTGCGCGTTGCCCGTGAGCGGCAAGTTGTGTATACCACCGCGGTCTCCAGCGTCGAGGGAACCGATGGCCGAGAAGTACCAGAAGCTCCAGGCCCCGAAGTCCGGCTCGCGAATCACGGTGTCGCCGAAGGGGATTCCCTCCGTGCCGGACGATCCGATCATCCCCTTCATCGAGGGCGATGGCACCGGTCCCGACATCTGGAAGGCCAGCCAGGTGGTGTTCGACGCCGCCGTCGAGAAGGCCTACCGGGGCAAGAAGAAGATCCATTGGTTCGAGGTCTTCGCGGGCGAGAAGGCCAACCAGGTGTACGGCGCCAACACCTGGCTGCCGGAGGACACGCTGCAGGCCATCGAGAGCTACGCGGTCGCCATCAAGGGGCCGCTCACCACGCCCGTGGGCGGCGGCTTCCGCAGCGTCAACGTCTCGTTGCGCCAGCGCCTCGATCTGTACGCCTGCATTCGCCCGGTCCGCTATTTCCAGGGCGTGCCTTCGCCGATGAAGGAGCCGGGCAAGCTCGACGTGGTGATCTTCCGCGAGAACACCGAGGACGTGTACGCGGGCATCGAGTGGAAGTCGGGCACCCGCGAGGCCAACGAGGTCATCGACTTCCTGCGCCAGAAGCTGGGCGTGACGGCCATCCGCGACGCGAGCGGCATCGGCATCAAGCCCATGAGCGCCTTCGGGACCAAGCGGCTCGTGCGCCGTGCCCTCCAGTACGCCATCGACCACGGCAAACCGTCGGTGACGCTCGTGCACAAGGGCAACATCATGAAGTACACCGAAGGCGCCTTCCGCGATTGGGGCTACGAGCTCGCGCGCGAGGAGTTCGCCGACCGGACCGTCACCGAGCAGGATGTCACCGAGAAGCACGGGGGCAAGGCCCCGGCGGGCAAGATCCTCGTCAAGGATCGCATCGCCGACAGCATGTTCCAGCAGGTTCTCTTGAGGCCGGACGAGTATTCGGTGGTGGCCACGCCGAACCTGAACGGCGACTACCTTTCCGACGCCTGCGCCGCCCAGGTCGGCGGCCTCGGTATCGCTCCCGGCGGCAACGTGGGCGACAAGGCTGCGGTCTTCGAGGCCACCCACGGCACGGCGCCGAAGTACGCCGGGCAGGACAAGATCAACCCGGGTTCGGTCATCCTCTCCGGCGTCATGATGTTCGAGCACATGGGCTGGCAGGAGGCCGCGAACCTCATCGTGCACGGCATGGAGCGCACCATCGCCGCCAAGACCGTGACCTACGATTTCGAGCGGCTGATGCCCGGCGCGAAGCTGGTGAAGTGCTCGGAGTTCGGCCGGGAGATCGTCAAGAACATGTAGCGGAGCCGGCCGGCGGAGCGCTGCGCCGGCGGGAAGGGTCGACGATGAAGAGACGTCTCGTGGGGTTGGCCGCGGTCGCCGCGCTCTGCGCTTGCCTTCCGGGCAAGGGCGAGAACCAGGCCTGCGTGCAGACGCCGGACTGCCAGTCGCGGATGATCTGCCTGGGCGCGGCTTGCCTAGG
>DATJNL010000089.1:0-10593 GCA_035508175.1 Myxococcales bacterium | reverse complement strand
GGCGGCAAGGACGGCGGCCTCGAGGACGGCGGCAAGGACGGCGGGCTCGAGGACGGGGGCAAGGACGGCGGCCTCGAGGATGGCGGCAAGGACGGCGGCGCGCCCGACAGCGGCGTGGGCGACGGCGGCTTCCCCGACGGCGGCAGCCCCGACGGCGGGCTCTGCGGCAACGACACCGAGTGCCAGCCCGGCGAGATCTGCCAGGGCGGCCACTGCGAGCCCGGCTGCCGCGGCCCGAACGGCTGCCCCGGCGGGGAGCTCTGCGACATCACCGGCCAGTGCGTGGCCACGTGCCCCGCGGGCTCCGGCGAGACGGCCTGCGGCCTCGACGGCGGGTCGCCCTACTGCTCCGACCTCCAGACCGATCCGACCAACTGCGGCGCCTGCGGCACGCTGTGCCCCACCGGCGAGGGCTGCGTGCTGGGCAACTGTGCCTGCCCGGGCCCCACGCCCAACCTGTGCGGCACCGCGCCGGCCACCTTCTGCACCAACGAAGCCACCGATTCGCAGAACTGCGGCGGCTGCGGGACGATCTGCGCCGCCGGCCAGATCTGCGACGGCCAGGGGCACTGCGCCGCCAACTGCGCGGCCGACGCCGGCTTCATCGCCTGCACGCAAGGCGCGCAGCCCTACTGCGCCGATCTCGGCGACGACTCCAACAACTGCGGCGCCTGCGGCCTGGTGTGCCCCACCGGGCAGGGCTGCGTGGGCTCCGCCTGCGTGTGCCCCACGAGCACGCCGAACCTCTGCGGCGCCGCGCCCAACACCTTCTGCACCGACGAGGCGACCGACTCCTCCAACTGCGGCTCCTGCGGCAAGGTCTGCCCGAGCGGCGAGCTCTGCGACGGCGTCGGGGTGTGCGCGCCGGGCTGCGCGGGCGACGCCGGCTTCTCGGCGTGCGAGCCCGACGCGGGCGCCGCGTACTGCGCCAACCTCGGGAACGACGGCCAGAACTGCGGCGGCTGCGGCGACGTCTGCCCCACCGGCCAGGGGTGCGCCGACGGCGGCTGCAGCTGCCCGGGGTCCACGCCCAACCTGTGCGGCACCGCGCCGAACACCTTCTGCACGAACGAAGAGACCGACTCGCAGAACTGCGGCGCGTGCGGCGCCGTGTGCGGCGGCGGGCAGATCTGCGACGGGCTCGGCGCGTGCTCGGAGACCTGCGCCACGGACGCCGGCTTCTCGGCCTGCGCGCCCGACGGCGGGCAGGCGTACTGCGCGAACCTGTCGGACGACACGAACAACTGCGGCAGCTGCGGCGCCGCCTGTCCCACGGGCCAGTCGTGCGTGGGCAGCGCCTGCGCCTGTCCGGGCTCGACGCCCGAGCTGTGCGGCACCGCGCCCGCCACGTTCTGCACGAACACGCAGACCGATTCGACCAACTGCGGGAGCTGCGGCAACGTGTGCCCCTCGGGCCAGAGCTGCTCGGGCGGCGCGTGCGTGTGCGCGGGCGCCACGCCCAACCTGTGCGGCACGGCGCCCGCCACGTTCTGCACCAACACGCAGACCGACTCGACCAACTGCGGGAGCTGCGGCCACGCGTGCCCCGCGGGCCAGAGCTGCGCGGCCGGGGTCTGCGGCTGCCCGGGCGCGACCCCGAACCTGTGCGGCACGGCGCCGAACACCTTCTGCACCAACACGCAGACCGACGACGCGAACTGCGGCAGCTGCGGCGACGCCTGCGCCATCGGCGAGAACTGCGTGACCGGGGCCTGCACCTGCCCGGGCACGACGCCCGACCTGTGCGGCACGCCGCCGGCCACCTTCTGCACCGACACGCAGACGGATCCGCACGACTGCGGCGTCTGCGGGATGGCCTGCGCCACCGGCGAGGGCTGCTCGGGCGGCCTCTGCAGCTGCCCCGTCAACACGCCGAACCTGTGCGGCACGGCGCCCAACACCTTCTGCACCGACACGCTCACCGACAGCAACAACTGCGGGACGTGCGGCAACGTCTGCCCGCCCGGCCAGGGCTGCAACGGCACGGGCGTGTGCACCGAGACCTGCGCGGTCGACGCCGGCTTCGTCCCCTGCGTCTCGGGCGGGGGCGCGCCGTACTGCGCCAACCTCTCGCAGGATCCGAACAACTGCGGCAGCTGCGGCGACGTGTGCGCCACCGGCCAGAGCTGCAAGACCGGCACCTGCACCTGCCCGGCGAACGACCCCGCGCTGTGCGGCACCGCGCCCAACCAGTTCTGCACCAACGAGAGCGACGACCCGTCGAACTGCGGCACGTGCGGCAACATCTGTCCGAGCGGCGGCGGCTGCCTCTCGGGCGCGTGCATCTGCCCGCCCTCGGCGCCCGACGCCTGCGGCAGCGGCGCGGCGGGCACCTGCACCAACACGCAGACCGACGACAAGAACTGCGGCGTCTGCGGCAACGTGTGCGCCGCGGGGCAGAGCTGCGTCGCGGGCAGCTGCTTCTCCTTCGGCACCGGCAGCGGCGGCGGGCTCAACGTCCCGCCGTGCGCGGGCGCCTGCGCCCCGACCATCCTCACCACGCCCGACGAGCCCGTCAGCGGCACCGCGACGCAGTCGACCGCGACGGTCACGAGCGCCGCGGGCTTCGCCGCCGGCCAGGCCGTCCTGCTGCAGCAGAGCCAGGGCACCGGGGCGGGCGCGTGGGAGACCAACGTCGTCACCGGCGTCGCCGGCACCACGCTCAGCTTCGCGACGCCGCTCGTGAACAGCTACACCTCGACCGGCGCCAACAACCACGCGCAGGTGGTCGTCATGCCGCAGTACACGACGGTCTCCATCGGCGCCGGCGCGACGCTCGAGCCCAACCCGTGGAACGGCCAGACCGGCGGCATCCTCGCGTTCATGGCGAGCGGCAGCGTCACCGTGGCGGGGACGATCAGCGCGGTGGGCCTCGGCTTCCGCGGCACCGCCCCGGCCGGCTGCGGCGCGGCCGAGCGCTGCACCATCGGCTTCCAGGGTGAATCGGCCGCCGGTCCGGGCGCGGCGCTGGTCACCGCGAACGGCGCGGGCGGAGGCGGCGGGCAGAAGGGGCAGGACTGCGGCATGGGCGGCGGCGGCGCGTACGGCGTGGACGGCCTGCAAGGCGGCGCGTGGGGCCTGTGCGGCACGTGCTGCACGACCGCCCACGTGGGCGGCGCGGGTGGCGCGGCCGACGGCCTGCCCAACCTGCTGTCGGCGGCCCTCTTCGGCGGCGCGGGCGGCGAGGGCGGCGGCGACGAGGACGGCGCGTTCCCCGGCGCGGGCGGCAACGGCGGCGGCTTCATCGCCCTCTTCGTGAACTCCATCACCGTGACCGGCGCGATCGCCGCGGACGGCGCGGCCGGCCTCAACGGCAACTCCACGTCGTGCGGCTCGGGCGGCTGCGGCATGGGCGGCGGCGGCGGCGGCGCGGGCGGCGCGATCCAGATCGTCAGCAGCAACGCCGCGCTCGGCGCGAACCTCGTCACCTCCAACGGCGCCGGCGGCGGCTACTGCACCTGCGCCGACGACGTCCCCGGCGGCTCGGGCTCGTCGGGCCGCATCGCCGTGGACGCGACCGCCACGAGCGGGACGACGCTGCCGCAGTACGACGCGGACTGAAGCGCGACGCACGGCCCTCTCAGGGGAGACGTTCGGATGAACGCATCCCCCCTTCCAGGGGGCCAGGCGGCCTTCGAAGCGCGACGCGGCGCCGCTACTCGAGGTAGATGAGCTGCTCGGAGAAGTCGCCGGGGGCCATGTAGAGCCGTCCGGTGTAGCCGATCGCCTCGTTCTGCACGGCGCAGGCGCCGGCGTCGGGGTTCTGGTACACCGGCACGACGAACGTGCCTGCCGGCACGGCGAGGTTCACCAGGAACGCCGCGCCGTCGGACGACGTGCTCTGCTGCGTGGGGTCCGGGATCCCGTCCGAGTCGGTGTAGAAGACCTCATACGATCCGGCCGGGTAGGCGCCTCCGTCGAGGTCGTCCAGGGTGATCGTCCAGCCGGTTCTCGCGGGACAGCTGGCGCCGCTGTTGAGGAACCCGATCTCGCCGGAGGCCTTGGTGGGATCGAGGCCGCCGGGGACGACGTTCGACAGCGCCTGCAGCTCGACGGTCTTGAAGACGCCGATCGTTCGCACGTCCGTGGTCACCTGTCCCTGGATCTCGCCCCAGTAGTAGGTGGCGTAGCCGTTGCCGGAGACCGACGGCGTGTAGGTCAGGCCCGACGGCAGGCACAGGTGGACCTCGCCGGTCGGCGAATCCGACGGCTGCGAGAGGCCTGCGATCGGTAGGGCATTCGAGTCGAGGAGCTGGAAGGTGAGGCCGCAGACCGGGTCGCACGTGGAGTAGTCCGTGATGACGGTGCCGAACCAGTCGCCGGGGCAGGTGCCGGCGTCGCCGGTGAAGAACGGCGAGACGCCCGTGCAGTCGAGCGGGAAGGCTGGTGGATTCGCCACCGTGTTGCAGGCGCCGGCATCGCCGCCGTCCGGCGCGCCGCTGCTCCCGCCGGAGGTGGAGCTGCCCGTCGTCCCGCCCGTCGTGCCGCTCGTGCTGCTTCCGTCCGTGTTGCCGCCGCCCGTGCTACCGCCGCCGGTGCCGCCGCTGGTGCGCCGGCAAGTCGTGCAGGCGCCGGTGCCGTTGCCCCCGCCCGAGACCGGCGTGGTGCTCGAGCTCGGGCACGCGGCGAGGAAGGCGGCGACGCCCGTGAGCGTGGGTCCGAGGCGCATGCCCATCGACTGAGTATCCGCGACGCTCGCGCTCGGTCAATTGCCCAGGGGCCCCTCGCCTGGCGCCGGGCGCGGCCTCTTGGTACCGTATTCGCCATGGGCTCACCCGCCGCTGTGCTCGCGGCCTTGATCCTGGGACAGGCGGCTGCGAAGCCGAGCCTGGGCCGCGCGGTGGCCTACTTCAACGACTTCGATGACGCCCACTGCCAGGCGGAGCTCACCGCGCTGTTGCGGCACCCCCAGCCGCGTCTCGTCGCCGCCAAGGCCCACCTGTACCTCGCGCTCATCGCCATGAACCGCGCCGATCCCGACGGCGCGCTCGCGGAGTTCAAGAAGGCGCTGCTGATCGACCCCGCGATCGACGTCGGTCTCGAGGCGTCGCCCAAGGCCCGACTGGCGTTCCAGGAGGCGCGCCACGAGCTCGAGGGGCAGCTCGCCGGATCCGACGTCGGCGTCGCCCGGAACCCGCCGGGGCCCACCGAGGGCGCGCCCGCCGCAGCCGTCTCCGAGGCGGCGCCGTCTCCGAGGCATGGCCGCTCGCATGCGCTCGGCATCACCCTCGTGTCCATTGGCGCGGCGGCCGCGGCGGTCGCCATCTACGGCGGCGTCGCGCTCCTCCAGTACGATTCGTACGTGAACGGCGTGAACGCGAAGCCCGGGCAGACCGCGTACGGCGCCGGCACGCCGTCGGCCTCGACCGCGAACGGCTGGGCGATCGCCTGGATCCCGCTCGCGGTGGCGGGAGCGCTCGGCATCGCGGGCGGCGTCATCGCATGGTGAGGCGCGGACTCTCGCTCGCCGCCGTCGCGCTGGCGGCGTGCGCCCCCACCGCCTACGCGCCGGGCGCGCTCCTGTGCGACGCGGCCGGGAGCTGCCCGGACGGCATGGCCTGCCGGTGCGACGGCGCCTGCTGGCCCGCCGGGCAGGCCCCCCCGACGTGCGCCGCGGGCGGCACCACCGGTTCGCTCGCCTCCACGGGTGGCGGCTCCAGCGGCAGCGGAGCGTCGAGCGGCGGGACCGCGGCAGGCGCGAGCGGCAGTGCGGCCTCGAGCGGCGGGACCACGGCAGGCGCGAGCGGCAGTGCAGCCTCGAGCGGCGGGACCACGGCAGGGCCCAGCGGAAGCGGCACCGGAGGCGGCGCAGCGGGTTCGTCCACGAGCGGCACGACGGGTTCCGCGGCATCGACGGGCGGCACCGGAGGCGCGACCACCGGCGGGCCCCCGGACGCCGGGCCCACGGAGCTCACCCTGCTCGCGGGACAGCTCGGGGGAGCTGGCGACGCGGACGGGATGGGAGGGGTCGCCCGGCTGAATCGCCCCGGCGGTCTGGCCCTGGACCAGGACGGGGGGCTCTACGTGCTGGACACCGGCACCGCCCGGCTCCGCAGGATCGCGACCGGTTCCGGCCTCGTCACCACGGTGGCGACGGGGCTCGGCTCGGATTTCGCGATCACCCTGGATGGCCCCTTCGCCTTTGCGCTGGGCTACCAGGGCGTGGACAAGGTCGCCCTCGCGACCTCCATCGTCTCGCAGGAGGTGTCGCTGGCGCCGTTGCCGATCAGCTTCCAGGCGGGGCTCGCCGTCGACGGCATGGGCTCGCTCTACGTTCCCGCGCTTTGCGAGATCCTGGCCATCGACGTCGCGACCGGCCAGATGACGACGCTCGCGGGGAGCCAGTCTTGCAGCGGGCAGGACGGGGTGGGCCCGGACGCGGGCTTCGAGATGCTGGCCGGGCTCGCCTACGACGGAGCCGGAAGCCTCTACGCCGCCGATGGCTGCGCGATGCGTCGGATCGTCCTGGCGACGGCCGCCGTCACGACGCTCCTGGGCGGCCCGGGCGCCTGCGGCGACATGAACGGGAGCGCCGGAACCGGCTCCCTCAACTCCGCGGCGCTCGCCTACGACGGCCGAGGAACCCTGTACTTCACCCAGCTGGCCAGCACGAGCAACGGACAGCCGCAGATCCGCGGCCTCTCGCTCGCGCCCACCCCCTCGGTCTTCACCCTGCCCGCGGCGGCCCCCCCTTACTCGAACCCCGGCGGGATCGCGATCGACTCGTCCCAGACCCTGTACGTCGCCGACACCGGGAACGACGTGGTCCGCGCCTACTCGCTCACCTCCGGCCAGTCCCAGGTCCTGGCGGGGGCCTTCCCTCACCCGTCCAACGCCGACGGCGTCGGGCCCGATGCCGGCTTCGACGACCCGCAGGGGCTCGCCTACGATTCTCAGACGGGCACGCTCTACGTGGCCGACGCGGCGAACGGATCGTTGCGGGCCATCGCCGTCGCTGCGGAGACGGTGACGACCCTCGCCACGAATCTCCAGATGCCTTCGGCTCTCGCGAAGGGATCGACGCACGTGTACGTGTCCGACACCGGCACGTGCACGCTGTACCAGGTCGGCCTCGCCGGCGGCCACAAGATGAGCCCGCTCGCGGGCACGGGGAGCTGTGGCAGTCCAGTGGATGGCGCCGGTCCGGCCGCGGTCTTCTCCAGTCCGACCTCTCTCGCGTCGGATCAGATCGGCGACCTGTACGTCGCGGACCGCGGGGTCTTGCGCCTCGTCACCATCGGTGACGCCGGCGCCACGGTCACCACGCTGGATGCCGGCGTCGACGCGGTGGCCTACGGCGGGGCCTCCCTCTATGCCGTCGAGGGAACGCGGGTCGTGCAGATCGATCCCGCCACACTGAAGCAGACCACGTACGCCAACGGCTTCGTCGCTCCGTACGCCCTGGCCGCGGATGGCCAGGGCGATGTGTACGTCGCGGACCAGGGAGATGCGACGGTGCGGCTGATCGCGGGTCCCGGAAACGTCTCGCTGCTCGCCGGCGTTCCCAATGTCCAGGGCGTGCTCCTCGGGCCGCTCCCGGGCCGCCTGAACGTGCCGTCGGGGCTCGCCCTGGGGCCGGCCGGCACGCTCTTCATCTCCGACCAGGCCGAGGACGCGATCCTCGAGCTCCAGTAGCTCGTTGACTCGCGCCGGTGAAGTGCACAAGTTAGGCCGCTCTCCCAGGAGGTCGCCATGCCCTCGTCCACCCTCGACAGCTTCCACGCGCGCCAGACCCTGAAGGTCGGCAAGAAGAGCTACGACTGGTTCTCGCTGCCCGCCGTCTCGAAGGACCTGGCGCGGCTGCCCACGTCGCTGCGCATCCTGCTCGAGAACCTGGTGCGCCGCGAGGACGGCCGCACGGTGAAGCGCGCGGACATCGAGGCCATCCTGCGCTGGGACCCCAAGGCGAAGCCGGAGAAGGAGATCGCCTTCATGCCCGCGCGCGTGCTGCTGCAGGACTTCACCGGCGTCCCGGCGGTGGTCGACCTCGCGGCGATGCGCGACGCGCTCGTCGCCATGGGCGGCAACCCCTCGGCCATCAACCCGCTGCAGCCGGTCGACCTCGTCATCGACCACTCGGTGCAGGTGGACGCCTTCGGCGGCAAGGACTCGTTCTCGATCAACGCCAAGATGGAGCAGGGGCGCAACCAGGAGCGCTACGCCTTCCTGCGCTGGGGGCAGAAGGCGTTCGAGCGCTTCCGCGTCGTGCCGCCCGACACGGGCATCGTCCACCAGGTGAACCTCGAGTACCTCGCGTCCGTCGTGGCGGTGGAGAAGGGCGTGGCGCTGCCCGACACGCTGGTCGGCACCGACAGCCACACCACCATGATCAACGGCCTGGGCGTGCTCGGCTGGGGCGTGGGCGGCATCGAGGCGGAGGCGGCCATGCTGGGCCAGCCGTGCTCCATGCTCATCCCCGAGGTCGTGGGCTTCCGGCTGCGCGGCAAGCTCCCGGCCGGCGCGACCGCCACGGACCTCGTGCTCACCTGCACGCAGATGCTCCGCAAGGCGGGCGTGGTGGGCAAGTTCGTCGAGTACTTCGGCGAAGGACTGAAGGCGCTGAGCGTGGCCGACCGCGCCACGCTCGCCAACATGTCGCCCGAGTACGGCGCCACGATGGGCTTCTTCCCGGTGGACGCGGAGACGCTCGCCTACCTGCGCTTCACGGGCCGCGCCGCGGAGCAGGTGGAGCTGGTCGAGGCGTACTGCCGCGCGCAGGGGCTCTTCCACGAGCCCGGGCAGAAGGAGGCCGAGTACTCGAGCACGCTCGACCTGGACCTCGCCACGGTGGAGCCGAGCCTCGCCGGCCCCAAGCGGCCGCAGGACCGCGTGCCGCTCGCGAACGCGCAGCGGGCGTGGCGCGGCGCGCTCGTGGAGCTCCTCAAGAATGGCGATGCGAGCGGCCCCAAGCGCGAGGTCATCGCGCGCTTCACCGGCGAGGGGGGCAAGCCCGGCGACCCCATCACCGAGAGCATCAAGCCGCACGACCTGGGGCACCTCGGCACGGTCGTGCCGGTCCAGATCGACGGCCAGAAGGCCGAGGTCACGCAGGGCTCGGTGGTGATCGCCGCCATCACCTCGTGCACCAACACCTCGAACCCCTCGGTGATGCTCGCCGCCGGGCTCCTCGCGAAGAAGGCCGTCGAGAAGGGGCTGACGCGCAAGCCCTGGGTGAAGACGAGCCTCGCGCCGGGTTCCAAGGTGGTCACGAGCTACCTCGCGAAGGCGGGCCTCGACGGGCCGCTCGACGCGCTCGGCTTCAACCTGGTGGGCTACGGCTGCACCACCTGCATCGGCAACAGCGGCCCCCTGCCGGAGCCCATCGCCGGCGCGGTGAAGCAGGGCGATCTCGTCGCGGTCTCGGTGCTCTCGGGCAACCGGAACTTCGAGGGGCGCATCAACCCGCTCGTGCGCGCGAACTACCTCGCCTCGCCGCCGCTGGTGGTGGCGTACGCGCTCGCGGGCACCATGGACATCGACCTCGCGCGCGCCCCGCTCGGCGCCGGCAAGGACGGCAAGCCCGTCTACCTGAAGGACATCTGGCCCACGCCGCAGGAGGTCGAGAGCGCGGTCCGCGACTCGGTGGGCAAGGAGATGTTCGAGAAGGTGTACGCCGACGTCTTCAAGGGCGACGACCTGTGGCGGGCCTTGAAGGTGCCCGAGGGCGTGCGCTTCGCGTGGGACGAGAAGTCGACGTACATCAAGCAGGCGCCGTACTTCGACGGCATGCCGCGCGAGCCCGCGCCGCTCGCGGACATCAAGGGGGCGCGCGCGCTGGCCGTCTTCGGCGACTCGATCACGACCGATCACATCTCGCCCGCGGGCAACATCGCCGCCGACGGCCCCGCCGGGAAGTACCTGCAGGGCCTCGGCGTAGCCCCCAAGGACTTCAACTCCTACGGCGCGCGCCGCGGCAACCACGAGGTGATGGTGCGCGGCACGTTCGCGAACATCCGCATCAAGAACCAGATGGTGCCGGGCGTGGAGGGCGGCGTCACGGTGCACCAGCCGTCGCAGGAGAAGCTGTCGATCTACGACGCGGCGATGCGCTACCAGAAGGAGCGCGTGCCGCTCGTGATCCTCGCGGGCAAGGAGTACGGCTCGGGCAGCTCGCGCGACTGGGCGGCCAAGGGGCCGAAGCTTCTCGGCGTGCAGGCGGTGATCGCCTCGAGCTTCGAGCGCATCCACCGCAGCAACCTCGTGGGCATGGGCATCCTGCCGCTGCAGTTCCAGGAGGGCGCGGACGCGGCCAAGCTCGGCCTCACCGGCAAGGAGACCTTCGAGGTGGCGGGCGTCGCGAAGATCGCTTCACCGGGCGGCAAGCTCACGGTGAAGGCCGACGGCAAGACGTTCGAGGTGCTCTCGCGGCTCGATACGCCGGACGAGGTCGAGTACTTCAAGCACGGCGGGATCCTGCCGTACGTGCTGCGGCAGCTCGTGAAGGCGTGAGCCGCTAGAAGTAGTTTCAAAACCCCCAGCCGTCGCGAGAAAGCCGAGACCGAAGCGAGCCGGGCACCCGAGAAGTGAGCAGCGGAAACGTGCCCTCTGAGGCACGTTGAGCAGCGGAGCGACGAGGCTGCCCGGCGCAGCGAG